>NZ_JBEZWU010000041.1:0-34718 GCF_040637655.1 Streptomyces sp. NPDC028722 | reverse complement strand
TCCTACTCACACACTCTTCCCCCACCCGCCCCCCTTCCGATCTCGGCCCCCAAACCGTGGCCCGTTACCCCCGACGCTGCGGCCCGGGGACATGTCCCCGGGCCGCAGCTTCGGGAGTACCGGGCCGAGCGCCGAGTTCATGAATCCTGAACGCCGAGAACCTTGCAGGTCAGCGCGTTGAATGGGCGTCAGCGGCCCTCCCTCACCGGCGAATCAGCGTTCGGGATCAGTGCGTCACCGCAGGTCGGAGGTGATTACAGAGAGCTACTTGTCACTTCGCGGCAGCTTCGGGAGCGCAGGGCCGTGGCGTGTGCCGGTGAGCGTGATGATCGTGAAGTGGCCCGGCAGAACATTCTCCAGCGCAGCCAGCGGCCGGGCAGAGAGGTGAAGCCGGTGATCATCCACGCCACCAGGGCGAGGGTGACGGCGATCAGGACAGCAGGCAGCACGGATACGTGCATGGGCAGGAACCTCCGGGTGGGGAGGGTGAAGGCGAAGAGGGGCGGCCCGCGCGGGCGAACGTCGGGGGTCAGCGATCGGGCTTTGGGGGCCGCTGCATCAGCGCGGCGGCGGCCTGGTCGAGAGTGGCCTTCTCATTCAACACCTCGGATCACCTTTCGAGTCGCCCCCGCGAGCACGGGGAGCACGCAAGATCGTCACTGCCGTCGGGGCGGCGGATCATCCCCGCAGAGGCGGGGAGCACTTCCCGAGGGGAAGGCCTCTGCATGTCCTTGAAGGACCACCCCCGCGTCGGCGGGGACAGGTGCGTTCGACCTGCGCGACTGAGTGATCATGGGTGCACCTCCACTCGCGCGGAGAGCACGCTCGCACTGTTGATGACGCTCTTTGAATTTCCCCACGTAGTGCTCAGGGGTGGGGCAAACCTGCTCTACTGTTCCCCGGCCTGCCGCAAAGACGCCGAGCGCCGCCACGACCAGGCACGAGACGAAGACCGCGCGCGTCGTCTGGGTGAGACCACTTCTCTGGCGTCGTGGCCTGAGCTGCCTGAACCGTCCAAAACTCTTCACCGGCCTCTCTCGCGTCAGCAAGTGGCCGCGGAACGTGACCCGCTGGAACCGACCGCGACCCGCGACTGTCCCCACTGCCACCAGCCGGTCACCATCGTGGCGCTTCTCGCGACCCCCGAAGCCGCCCGCCCTTCCGTCCCCACGGCCAGCCCCGACATCGTTCCGCTGCGAAGGACTCAGTGACTGTCGTCCACTGACCGTCACTGATCACCGAGCCCGCCGACCTGACGGTCGGCGGGCTCACGCCGTCAGCTCATCGAACACAACCGATCCAGTTCGCTCCCGATCGCGTCCCGCAGCACGTCATGCTGCGGCCCCAGCCTGAAGCCCTCGTCACTCCACCGGTCGCCCGGATACAGCCACACAGGCTTGCCCACCAGATCGGCCGGCTCCCACTCGAACCGCGGCCAGACGTGGGCATGCAAGAACGGGTCCGTGTTCCCCAGAATCTCCAGGTTGACCCGGCGAAAGTCGGGGTCCAGGCGTCGGCAGACGCGCTCAACGGCTTCTCCGAGCCGGTCCACGTCAGACAGAAACGACAGCCGCCTCGCCCTCGGCAGATCAGACAGCCGCTGAACACCTGGCTCGTCCACGAGGAGAACCGAGTAACCCGGCAAGAACTGAACGTCGCCGATCACCGCGAACCCCGACTCAAGCCGCCGCAGCACGGTCGGGTTCTCACCTCGCAGAGCAGCCCCGATCCGATCCATCCGCCAGTCACCAGTCATGGCTCCAACTTAGCCACCGATGATCAAAGCCCGCTCTTCGCTCCCCAACCTCCCCGCATACATCAAGAGCCAACCAAGTGAGGCGAGGAGCGACTCCGGCCGTTTTCACGAATCGCCATCATTGCTAGGGCTGGTCGCGAGTTTGTGACCAGGGGGGTGGCGCCGCATGGTGCTGGTCGGCAGGGATCGGCGGGCGGCCCCAGTCCAGGACATGGAGGCCTGTGCTGTGGAGGAGGCTGGCATCGGGTTGGAGGAGCTGGATGGGGGAGCGCCCGTGTCTGCGCAGCCACCTGAGGCGGCGTTGCTGTTCGGCTTGGCTCAGTGTCTGCCAGTGGTCGTAATGGATGCCGGGAGCAGCGCCGGGGTTCTCGCGGGCCCAGGCGCGCACGAGGGTGGTTTCGTTTGGTGAGCTGTGCAGGGTGATCAGGGCCCAGGCGGTGTCGTACGACAGCGTCGGCCCGTGCCGGGCCATGAGCCGGCGGGTGCGCAGCTGGCGCACAGGGGCCAGGAGCCAGCGTGCGGTGTGGTGTTTCATGCCGGTGTGCTCCCGGGATCGTGCGGCCGGTGCCGAAGGACGGCGTCGGTGGCAAGGCGCTGGTGGCCGAGGGCCGTGAGGGTTTGGACGAGGGCCCGGACGAAGACCTCGCGCTGCTGCGGAGTGTGCAGGGTGGTGACGAGATCCTCGGTGAAACGTCGGATGTCACCGCGCAGGTCGTCGTCCTGCACCTCCTGCGGAGCAGGCAAACCATTCAGCGCCTGGGCCAGCTTGTCGAGGTCGTTGAAGCGGTCGGGGAACTGGGCCATCCACCACACGCGGCGTAGGTCCGGGTCGGCGAGCACCCGCTGCAGCTGGGCCAGGCGGTGTAGCTCCTCGCCGTGTTCGAGGTCTGCTGCCTGCTGCCGGCGGGCATGTTCCTCGGCTAGGGCGCGGTCCGCTGCCGTGACGCTCAGTTCCGCCGTGCCACTGACCTCCAGCCCGGGCATGGGGTAGCCGCGTTGTAGCAGTGAGTTGGTGGCGTCGTGGGCCGCTGCGAGATCCAGGACGGAGTGCCGGCACAGGATCCCTGCGGCCTGCCGACGCAGGTGCTCGCGCGCCGGCACCGCCAGGTCGCCCCCGCCCGTGTCACCGGGATGCGTCCACTGCCAGATCCCGGTGATGCGGACGGTGAAGCACACACTGCTGATGTGGCTGGCCATCCGCTCGCCGCTCAGCACGAGCAGATGAGTTGTGCCCCCGCCTGCCGCATCTGCTGCGAGGTGGGCCGGTCCGCTGCGCCGGCGCAGCAGTCTCACGCTGTCACGGCGGCGCCGCCGGACTGCGCCATGGCGGTGGGGCTAGCAGGGGAGGCCACCTCGGAGATCAGCTGAGCGAAGAGCTGCGCGCGCCGGTCCCGTCCTAGGTCGGAGCTGTCGGGCGAGCCCACCAGCAGGCCGGAGGGGCCTTCTTGGCCCAGATAGTCGCGCAGCACCTGCGCCGCCAGGGGCAGGACCTGGTCATCCTGGAGCGCGGGCGAGTCCAGCCAGGCCGCCAGATGCCGGTACGCCGACTGCGCTGTTGTGGGCTCCTGCAGGGCCGCGCGCCAGCCGCGGACGAACAGTTGATCGGCCAGCACATTTGGAGCGTCGACGGCCTCGCCGGTGCTCTCCTGGTTCGCAGGCAGTGGCAGGAGGATGTCGCTGGTGATATCGGTCAGGGCCAGGAACGTGCCCGCTCCAGCCTTACGAATGGTGCTGTCGCTGGATTCGGCCCATTCCACGATCTCCGACAGCACCAGGACGCGTTGCTCGAGAGCGCTTGCCAGGGTGCGCACCGCATCGGCGACGGCGTCCCGGGCCTGGTCGTCATCGCGGGAGGCCAGCAGCCGCAGCCGGGTCAGGGCGACCCGGGGATAGCGCTGGCCCAGCTCGCCCGCGCAGACCTCGGCGACCGCGGTGGTCAGCTGTTCGCTGGCTGTCTTCTGCTGGGCCCAGTCGTACAGCTGCTTACGTACGGCGACGCCGGCGACCGGATGGAGCGCCATGGTCTCCAGGATGTGGATAGCAAGCTGGCGGTGCGCCACACGGTCGGTCTCGATCCACCGCCTGGCCACGGACAGCACGGTCGAGCCGCCGGGCAGCAACGCCAGCGGCACCAGACAGTCGGCGATGCGCTGCAGATGACGAACGGCGATCTTGTTGGGTGCGCTGATTCGGGAGGCCCACTCCAGCAGCACGGGCCGCAACTGAGGCCGCTGCCGCCATACATACTTCAGCGCAGCTGCGGACAGCCCACGTTGCTTCTCCTCCAGGGAGATGCCCTCGTCATCCGTGTACGAGGCGTCGATCGCGTCCAGCCGCTTGTCCAGGTCACGGCCGGACAGCGCACCGCCACGCGGCAGCTCACCACCGACTTGCGTGAACAACTGGTCCGCGGCCCCCAATACGACGGCGGCCGGAGCTCCATCCAGCAGGGCGGCCGCGATCAGCAGCGCGCGCTCCTGCAGGTCTCCCGGCGCGGAGTGCCGCTCGAACCAGGTTTCCAGATGCTTCTGCCAGTCGGTGAACTGCTTTCCGACTGCGGACTGGTCGTCGTCCTTGGCCTCGGCGATGAGCCGGGCCAGCCGGGCGCCGTCGGATGCCGGCGCCTCGGGGGCGAGCAGGTCGTTGAGCGGATCGTGCGTCAGCCAGTCCATCCGGCCGGCAGCGAGGTGACGCAGATGGGCCTCGGCGACCTTCAGCGCCGAGGGGCGAGCGAGGTGCACGGTCGGCACGGTCGCGAGGGCCCTGGGGTTCCAGCCGTTCGGGTCGGCCAGGATGACCAGAACGGCGTCGTCAGCCTGTGCCTGCTTCTGGTAGTCGGCAAGTCCGGTGTAGAAGTCCTCCGACAGATCGCGGTAGTCCGTCAGGTCCAGGATGTAGGCGCGCCCCTCGGCGTGGGGGATCTGCTCGGTGCGCGGCTGGTCCCAGTCCAGGATCAGCCAGCTGATCTGCTTCCTGGGCACCCCAGCCTTGCGCAGCGCATGCAGTGCGGCGGTGCGCCGTCCCGTGCCGACCTCCCCGCACAGCACCAGGACGTGGCTCTTGCCGTAGGGGCGGCTGAGCATACCGACGGCCTGTGCCACTTGGCCGGATCCCTGCGGCCCGGGGGGATCGACGAATGCGTGTTCCGCGAGGTTCAGTTCCCTGTCGTCGACACTGGCGCTGCGCAGGTACTGCCAGCCGCGGACGTACTCGTGGTGGTGCTCTTCGTAGTCGCCGGCGACCTGGGTCACCTGGGCTTGGCCGGATGCTTCGATCTGCTGCTGCACCGATGCGGTGCCCTCGGTGTCGGTCATGACTGCTCCTGGCTGGGGATGTAGTCGCGTCCGACCTGGATCAGCCGGGCCTTGCCGCTGGCCTTGCCCTTCTGGCGTACGGCGCCGCTGCTCTCGTTCGCGGTGGTGTCCTTTGTGCTGCGCTCAGTGGTCTGGTTGGGGCGGCCGTCAAGCCCGGCGTCGCTGTCCTGTGCGAGGTAGGGGGCGAGTACCGAGGGGACCAGCCCGGGGACGAAGAGCCAGCAGCTCTGCTCGAAGCCCGGCTTGCCCTCGACGCGGGCGGTGGCCCGGTGAAAGTGCTGCTCATTGAGAGCCGGTGTGCGGCCTGCGGCGACCGTGCGGCCGAAGGCGGTGTCCGACACCACGGCAGCCAGCAGTACTCCGTGGTCCATCGCCGCGGTCATGGCCCGGCGGGCTGCGTCGCTGTCGACCAGCCGGCAGGCGTCGTTGGCCGCGTCCCCTCGGTGCTCTGGCGGCGCCAGGGGCCCGACGTGCACGCTGGCCCGCAGCCGGATCGTCGGCGCGCTGGCCAGCCGGGTCTGTTCGCGCCGCTCGAGTGCCTGACTGAGGTGGACGAGGAGAGGGTCGATCAACCGTGCCGCGTGCCGGGCCGGCAGCACGAAGATGGCGCCGTCTCCACGGTCCTTGACGGCGCCGAGCAGCGTCGCGTCGCCGATCCCGCACTGAGCGAACACCGTCGACAGCATGCTGTCCAGATCGGCCCGCGCGGGCGCCATCTTCGCCTCGGGGAGCTTGCTGTACTCCTTCATGTCGACGGTCAACAGAGCATGCTCCGGTGGCACATCGGTGACGTCGGACGGGACGAGAGAGGGCATGGGCAGCAGCCTTTTCATCGTGTCGGGGAGGGGAGTGGGTGTGCTGCCTAATGCTGGACGCGCCCGGGCGGCGGCGGTGCCCAGTGCTGGGCACCGCACCGGTGCGGTCGGTCACGTCTGCGCGTGAGCGTGTGACTGGATCGATGTGATGTCGCGGATGATGAGTCCGCCCGCGGCCTCTGTGGCGAGCCATCCCTGCTCGCGCCACGGTTTCAGGGCCGATCCCACGGCGTTGCGGGACGCGCCGATCAGCTGTGACAGCTCCAGTTGCGTCAGCCGCACGAGGCATTCGGCGCCGCCCGCCGACGCGGCCCGGAGCAGCCGTCCGAGCGCCGAGGCCAGGCGCACGGGCACGGCCGAAGTGGCCATCTCGAGACGTACGGTCTCCGCTTCGCGTACCCGCGCGATGGCGTGACGCAGCAGCGCGGCCTGCAGATCGTGGCGGTCAACGAAGGCCAGGAAGTCAGGGGCGGGGATGATGTGTACCCGGCAGTCCTCCGCGGCGATGACCGACGCGGTGCGCGGTTGGTTGTCCAACACCGCCAGTTCGCCTAGCAGTTCACCTGCGCCGCGTACCGCCAGCAGCGTCCGTTCGCCATGCGATCCCGTGAGTGTGATCAAGGTTGATCCGGAGACCAGCAGGATGACGTGGGTGCCCGGATCTCCCTGCCGTAACAGCACGCTCCTGGCCGGGCGCACACG
This sequence comes from Streptomyces sp. NPDC028722, assembly GCF_040637655.1. Classification (NCBI taxonomy): domain Bacteria; kingdom Bacillati; phylum Actinomycetota; class Actinomycetes; order Kitasatosporales; family Streptomycetaceae; genus Streptomyces; species Streptomyces sp. NPDC028722. The sequence goes on along the minus strand of NZ_JBEZWU010000041.1, from coordinate 28,131 downwards.
GACCGGAGCCAGCTGACACAACTGCGACCAAAGAGCGCCACCGATGACCGAGACATGCGGCTGATACATACACCCCCCGAGTGTGGTACTCGTCACGTCGCGATGTTCTCAAGCAGTGATGTATCTGATCAACAATCCAATTCCGGCCATGCCTATGGCAGTTGCCGTTAAATCGACTGCCCACTTCACGGCACGGAACTTCCGCTGCGCCAAGCCGGCGAACAACATCAGCCGTTCCGCCTCCGCCCGCGCAGGATGGCCAGAGCCCATCGCCGAGAGCGTCGACACGAGTTCCTCGGCTCCGCCCTGTGCCGGGACAGGACCTACGAAAGACCTGAATCCACCACGCCGTGGCAACACAGGGCGGATGGCGGACAGGGCAACGACGAGTGCCGCACCAAGAAGAGCCGCAGCACACGCCAGCGCAGCCACCAACAGCCAACTGGACCCCGGCGCAGTCGACAGCGCCGCAGCGTCCACGGCCAGCAGACCGCCAGTCACCCCGCACAACGTCGTCGCCTTCGTGTCCGCCCGCTGCATCTCAACGAACATCTCCGCTGCCGCATCTCCAAGCCGCCGGCAACTTGTGCAGTCAGCCGGAGTGAACCCCCCGCCCATGTCAGCCACGTCATTCCTCCATCGGGGCTTCGGTTCTGCATCGCTCGGTTCTGCTCCACACCGTGCAGGAAGCACGCCGGGGCCTGGGCACACTGCAGGGCACCACGCATGCCAAACCCGTCACAGTCCGGCTGCGCCTATACGTCAGGGGGGCCCGACCGGACCCCTCGGCGTGGGCGCCTGCCCGGCCCTCGCAGATGATCTCCACACGGGGATGTGCGGTGAGTGTGAGTGGGCGCGCTGATGGCAGGTGAGCGGGACAGGGCCCCTACCCGCCACAGGCCGCCCGCCTGGACTATCGCGGGCAGACCACCTGGGGGGAAGTCGCCGGCTGCGCCGTGAAGATCCTCGCCGCCCACGACTTGGGTCATGAACCCGCCCAGGAGGACAGCCGCTTCCTCTCGAGCCGACTGGCGGCGGGCCGGCGCGAGGTGTGGGAGGGCAACGTCGGCGCACACACGCTGGCCCTGCTCGCCCTGCACCACACCGACCCGGACAGCCTGCTCATCACCGCCGGCATCGACGCCCTGCTGGGCGTACGCAACCCCGACGGCGGACTGCCCTTCATGCGCGACCACACTCACTTCCTGTCCGCCGTCGCGGCCCTGGCCTTGGCCCGCTGCGCCCTGCCCGAGCACCGCGAGCTGGTGAGGAACATCGGTGACTACCTCGCCGCCCACCAGAACCCCGACGGCGGCTGGGCGTACACCGAACGCGTCGCCCAGTGCGACGCCAAAGCACCGCGGCCGTCCTCGAAGTCCTTCACGCCATCGACCCCGCCCGCCACGCCCATGCCCTGCACCGCGGCCGCGCCTACCTCGCCCGCCTGGCAGGCGACGACGGCGGCTTTCCCACCTACTTGCTCGGCGAGCCCTCCGAAGCCGTCATGACCGCCAACGCCATCCTCGCCCTGGCCCCCGACCCCGCCCGCTACACACCCCTCCTGCACCGCGCCGCACTCCACCTCCTCGACGCCCAGGCCGCCGACGGCACCTTCGAACGCAGTTGGAGCCTGACCCACACCCATGGCCTGCGCCGCGTCACCGCCGCCCTGACCTGCCTGCCCCCCACGATCAGCACCCCGCTGCACAGACGCCTCCAGGCCGCCCTGCGCCGGGCCGGCGCCTACTGCGAGCGTGCGCAGAACTCGGACGGCGGCTTCGGCCACCAACCCGGCGATGACAGCGACATCAGCAGCACCGCCCACGCCCTGAGCGTGGCCGCCGCCCTGAACCGCCCCGCATGGACCGGCAAGGCACTGGCCTATCTGCTCGCCCGTGAGGAACCCGGCGGCACCTTCACCTCACGGCCCGAACAGGTCGCCCCTCGCCCGATTCCCTACCACCACCCAGCGCACCCCGCCGTCTTCGCCCTCACTGCCCTGGGGGCTGTCTAAAGGATGAGGGAGGGCGGGATGGGCGGCGCGGACGCAGCCGGGGGTCGGGGCGCGCTCACCGGTGTTGCGCGTCGGCTGGGCCGCCGCGCCCGGCCGCCGTCAGTGTGGCGGTGATGTCAGGCGGGGGACGTCGGCGGGGGAGAGGTCAGGGCGCGCACGGTGCCAGCGGTGCGGGATGGGCGGGGACGACGGCGTCGACGGAGGCCGTGGTGTAGAGGCGACGTCGACGGTCGCGGCCCGGCTGGTGCCGAAGCGGACCTCGATCGACTGCGGTGAGCGGACCCAGCCGAGCCGCGCCATGTGGTCGAAGTCGGCTTTTCCGGCCACTAGGGTTCACGGGTTGGACGTGACCTGGGGCAATGCGTCGCGTAGGCGTCAGGGACGCAGGGCTGGGGCTAGCTTCCCGCTGCGGCGATGATGGTCTGCGCGATCTTGCGCATGGCGTCCCATCGGTCGTCCAGCGGTGACCGGCCGGCCTCGGCGCTGGTGAGCATCTGGTCGATCCGTTCCTGAACGGTTTTCTTGTCGCGCGGGACGAGTTCACCCTGATAGTCGTTGATGGCGTTGTTGAAGCCGGTCCAGCGGACTGGGAGCGGTTCGCCAGAAGCTGTCAGCAGGCAGTCGAGGCCGAAGTAGAACTCCACGGAACACGCGCGACCGTTGATGTCGTATCGGGTGTCACCCGTGGGTCCGAGGGTCGGGTAGTCCTTGACGTAGTCGAGATCGGGCAGCAGGCAGACCTTGAACCGTCCGGGCAACGGGGCGCTCGACAGTGTCTTCACGGCCTGACGTCCTGCGGCGTCATTGTCGACCAGTGCTATGACGCGGTTCATGATCCCGGCGGCCGCAAAGGCCCGCAGGCTCTTCACCAGCTCAGGGGCGCCACCTGCGGCTTTCGCGTCGGGATCGAGGAACGTGAAGTAGCCCGCGAGGTCGGGGGTGACGATCTGCAGTCCCCTCTGGAGGAACCGGGCGTCGGTCGTCCCCTCGGTCATGACGATGATCGGCCCGCTGCTTGCCATTTCCACCGCCAGCTCCTGGAGCGCGACGTCTGAGACAGTGTCGTGCCGGGTGAAGTAGCCGGCTGACAGGAGATCGTGCAGGTCGAGGCGGACAATTGTGTCGGTCGCCTGGCCGTCGAGGAGTGCGGCGAGCAGTGTCCGCGGGTCCTCGTCGTGTTCGCGGAAGAGCTCAAGGGCGTCCAGGCAGGCTGCCTCCAGGCCCGTCAAGGGCTCCTTCACCTCCGTCGACTTGGAGCTGGTGATCAACGCACGCAGGCCGATCTCGACCACTTCCTCGCAGTCGATCGTGTGGCGAACGTGCTCGGTCGCCCCCGGCTCCCGGACGTAGATGGCGTCGTCGCCGTCGAACTCGCGAAGCTCCCGGAGGCAACTGCTCATCTCCTGCTTGGAGCGGTGCGGTGTGAACCCCATCAGGCTCAGTCGCTTCGCCACCGTCTCCACCGTGGCTGAGTAGCCGAAGGCTCTGCTCATGTCACCCTCGACGGCCTCCACGTACTCCTCCCACCCTGGCATGCCCTCGTATGCCTCCGGTGGAGCCCCGGTCTCATCAACCGGGTCAATCAGGTTGATGTCCCTTGCGTTGATCGCGTCGACCTGGCTCGCCCATTCCTCGTCCATGTACTTGTCGTGCTCTTGGAAGATGGTCATGAGCTTCGCTGGGATGTGGTTCTTCCCCGCACTGATCTTGTCTTCTCCGAGGAAGAGGAACCACTTGTCGCCCACGCAACTCTCCGATCAGCGCTCCACGAATCTGCCTGGCGATCATCACAGTTTCGCGCCCCGGCAGGCAATGGACTTCAACGCTGACGGGCTTCGAGGAGTTCAGCCTCAAGTGCGGCGATCCGCTTGTCACGCCCGGCGCCGCTCCAGACCGGGGGGCCGACCGCGCAGGACGCGACCCCCGACCACGGCGCCGGACGGGGCGTGTCTGAAGTGACACATAATTCGAACAAGCGATCTAATGCCGCTATGGACGTGATCGACTTCCCCGACAACCTGGTGCAGACGCAAGCCGCCTGGAACGCCACCTACCAAGCGCTCGCCGCACCCCGCCCCCGCGACACCACCGCTCTGCGTCGCCGCCTGCTGCGCCTGTCCGTACAGCTGTGGTGGCATCCCTACTGGCAGACCGCCCCCTCGGTGCCGGCGGCACGCTCCGAACTGCGCCACCTCGCCCGCACCCACGGAGCCGTCAGGGCCGCGTGACGGGTCGCCCCGGTCGACCAGGAGCAGGAGGTTGCGCCAGGGGTTGCGCCTATCTGTTGCGCTGGATGTTGCGCCAAGGGTTGCGCTAGGTGTTGCGCCGCCGGCAGGACCGTCCCCGTGTCCGTGCAGGTCACCACGCCGTTTTGCTGTGGTCGGCCCGCTGACATCCCCGTTGCGGCTGCTCTGTCCTTGTCCCTTGGCTGGTGTGAAGGAGGAAGGGACGGGCGGGATGGGCGGCGCCGCCGCGGCCGGAGACCGGGGCGTGCTCAGCCGGTTGCGCGTCGGCCGGGGCCGCCGCGCCCGTGCCGCCTCAGGGCGACGATGATGTCAGGCGGGGAAGATGCCGGAGCTAGTGGCTTCCGCATTGAGGATTCTTGACAGCGGGCAGCCCCATGCTGCACCCGGTGTGTCGGGTCCATAGAGCGTGAGCCCGCACGCCTTGAAGAACGCCTGTCTGCTGGTCGCATCCTCGCCTTCCTGGGGGACCAGGGCCAGGAAGGTGTTGCCGGCTTCCTGACTCCGGCGGGCGATCTCGATGAGAAGTGCCCGGCCGACCCCGCTGCGACGAGTGGTATCCGCGACGGCCATGGTCAAGATGAAGGTCTGCTCGCCAGGATGCGCTTCTCGGCCTTCGTCGTGTCCGAAGTCGCAGAGCAGTTTGAACTCGGCGACCCCCACGACGGATCCGTGGAGTTCAGCCACGATGACGTCTATGCCCTCGGGGTTGTAGAACCTGCCGTTCCCCAGATCGTTTGCATACAGCAGCTCTTCAACCATCGAATAGTCGGCCTGGGTGATGTCACGGATGAGCGGCATGTACGGAGTATTCCGCGAGCTGTACAGGCCGCGTGCACGCAGCCGTCTGCCGCGTCCGGGGGCTGCGGGGGCCGGATCGGTCCTGGTGGGGCGTGAGCGGAACCCCGACCATGTGTCTGACGGCGTCCACGGCTGGTTCAGCCGGACGGGAACAAGCTAGCCCTCCGCCTAGTGTTCCGAGTCAGGTTCCTGGCGCAGGTCCAGGAAGCAGCGCAGCCGCACGCCCGGCTCGCCGGGCTCCCGGGTTGTACGATCCGCCGGCGCGATCCCCCAGCGCGCGGCGAGCAATTCCTGGACCGCGAACGCGGTCTCATCATCCGCGGCCGCAACCTCCACCACGGCCAGACCCGGCCTGGCCACATGCGCGTCATTGATCTGCCTCATGCCTGGCAGTACGCGACAGCGAGCCCGCAGGTTCTGCGATCCGGCGAACTTCACCCGACCGAGGCCCCTTCAATTCCTGTGACACCTGGGGCCAAATCCGGCAGGATCGGACGGCATGGTCGCACTTCGCTCGCGTCGACTTGAAGGCATCTTTGGAGCCCGGTTGGACGCTGTTTCACATGCTCAGGTCACTACGCTCGTCACGAACACCGTGACCGAGTCCCACGACCTGGACTTCAAGGCGGAGCTCTACGGCCGCTCCGACAAATCCAAGCGTGACCTCGCGGGTGACGTGGCGGCACTGGCGAACACGAGCGGCGGAGTCCTGGTCCTCGGGATCGCCGAAGACAACCAGGCGCGGGCCACCGCGGCTCCCGAGGTCGTCCTGGACAACGCCGAACAGGACCGGATCCGGCAGATCGTCTCAGAGCTGGTCCATCCGACACCGGCCATCGACGTGATCCCGGTGGAGAACCCGCAGCGGACCGGGCACGGTTTCCTCCTCATTGCCGTGCCCCGCAGCCCTATGGCCCCACACGCCGTAAAGGTGGACATAGGCCTGCGGTACCCCCGCCGGTACGGCACCACGACCACGTACCTGTCGGAACCGCAGGTCGCAGCGGCGTACCGGGAGCGCTTCGCAGGCTTCCAGGACCGCTTCGAGGACCTGGCGAAGCTGGAAGGCCAACTGATTGATCGACTGGACGTGTCCGACCAGACTTTCGTAGCGGTCACGCTCGTGCCCGACCTCACCGGCGACTTCCTCCTGAACAAGAAGACGCTCAGCGAATTCGAGCAGGAAGTCCGCGACAAGGACCCCCATGTGATCCAGCGAGGCATCTCCTTCCGCAACACCTCGGTTGGCAGTCGCCGCCTCATTGCTCACGGTGGCTCCAACCCAGCCACGCCCACCTACCTGGCGTGCGAACTGCACCAGAGCGGCGCCGGCGCCTTCGCCGCGTTCATCGACCATCGCCGCTCGGAACAGGTGGGCGCCCCGAGCACGCCGATCAGCCGGATCGGTGATGAGGACTTGGTCGTCGGCGTCTTGTCGGGCCTGCGCTTCCTCGCCCGTCACGCCCGTGACCGCGCGGCTTCTGGTGGCAACGCGGCGGTTCGCGCGACCTTGTGGCCCGTCACCGAAGAGACCCCGGCAATCCTCGTGCAAGACCGTAGCTTCGGAGGCTCGCTGGGCCATCAGATCATCAAGCCGCCCGTCGCCACGGGCACGTTCGACCTCGACGACCTCGCTGAGGATGGGGCACCCCTCGTGGCTGCCACATCTGCCCTCACCACGGGGCTGATCCAGCACTTCGGGTACCCCGAAACCCTGCAGACGACCTCCGACGGCACCATCCGCATCCGCTACTGGAATCAGGGCTACAGCCCACGCGTGCAGAAGTGGGCAGAGGCGTGCAGTGTACAGATCACTCAGGAAACCGTGAGTTGAGCAGGCGAAAGCTCACAGCCGCAGATCCAACTTGACAGCACGAGACCCCGAGCATCTGTGGCCCGGGGTCTCTCTGTGCTCTGGGGTGTCCGACCGGTTCAACGACCAGCCGACGGGAGTGTCACGCCCAGTCCATGCCCAACTCCGCGAGTGCGGCGAGCTGGTCGGCGTCCAGCCGGTCCCTCCTCGATTTCGTGTTCGAAATCCATACGCCACTCATTGGAGGGGCGGTCAGGCAAGACCGCCCCTGGCATGCCAGCAGCCAACTACACTCCCGACGATGCCTCTGACCAGCAGCGCGTGCGTCACATGTGGCGGCGCAGCGGAGCCAGGTACGCGCTGCTCGAACAGCACTCGCCGGTGGCGCGCGCCCGGTGCCGTGCGGTGGAGCCGATGGTGCGGGCCGCGATGTGCGGTGTGGTGCGGTGGTGGGCGCACCACGGTGGGGCGGTGCGCGCATCGGGTGCGCACCGCCCGGCGATGGTGCGCACCCGATGGGCGCGGTGCGGTGCGGTGGTGCGCACCACCGGCACCGGATGGTGCGCACTACACGGCGGTGAGGCGCACCGGGTGCGCACCGGCGGGCGCGGGGTGTGCATCGAGGGCCTGGCCCACGCCGACGGCCTCCAGCTGGCGCAGGGTGTCGGCGACTTCCTCCTGGTCCTCGGTGAGGAACTGCGCGGCGAAGTCGATGACCGCGCGGGCGACACCTTCCGCCGTACCTGGGCCAGCCTGTGCCCAGGTCTGCAGCGTGGTCACGAAGACGCGCCCGAGGGCCTCCAGGGCGAAGGTGTCCTCGCACGGCTCGCCTGCATCCGGACTGGGCAGCGCGGTGACCGGGACGACGATCCGCGTCGCGACGTCGACGAGCAGCTCGGGCATCCGCGGTTCGGCGCCGGCGAACTCGCGGGCGGCGTCGGCGTCGTCGGCCTGGACGGCCCGGAGGTAGTTGAAGGCGCTGATGGCCGCGTGGGGAGTCATCGGGGCGAGCGGCGTGGTGTCAGGCATGGTGGGCTCCCTGGACGTACGGGCCGCCCCGCTGATCGCGGCGGCCTCGGAACCGATGCTCGGATTCCGGCCCTGTGGACAGAGCCCACGCACCGACGGTGAGCACCGCCTCGCGGCCACCGCGCCACGTTTCTCCTTGACCTGATCCGCTACGTGCGACATACCGGCCATTTCGATGGAGGAGAAATCTCCGTCCCGGCACGCTGAGCTACGGCTCAGGGAAAGGGACATATGGGCGATCCCCTCGTAACCAACTCTTTTGCTTGATCGTTTGCGGGTCATGACCAATACAAAGCGCGCTTTCACGCTCCTCGCCCTCGCGGCAGCGGGTGCCATGCTGTCCGGCAATGCACACGCAGCCCCCCGAGCAACCGACCCAACTCCCCCCATCAGCATCGACGCAGGGGACGCCGCCGATGCAACGCACGTCGCGGATCACTGGAACTGGCACCAGAATGCTGCCGACACGATTTTCAGTCCCGAGGGCTAGCCGCCAACGCCGCCACTACAGTGCCGGGGCATTCCGTGCCGGGCCATGCCCTCTATGGCGGTCCGCAATCGATGTCACGCTCCCCCGGCCTGCGCCGGGCGCCGAAGGGGGCCACTGCCGCAGGCTGGATGTCCTCTGACCTCGAAGTTGGACTGATTGCCATCGAAATTGGATCGGGGCGCGGTGCGGCAGAGGGCTCTCTGGTTCCGTCCAGAGATGCGTTGCCAGGCGAAAGCGCCCGGCCTGGGCGGCTGGGCGCTTTCGTTCGTCGTCGGCGGGGTCAGGGGGTCGCTGTATCCGGGGCCGCAGTACGTTCTTCTTCGGCGATGCGTGCTTCCACCTCGGCTGCGTCGGTGCCGGCGGCTCGGTTGCCGTAGCCGCGGTGGACGACGAGGAGTTGGTTCTTGTCCCCGTTCCGGTCCCGGTAGGTGATCACGGCGGGGCCGGCTCCGCTGGAGTGGGCGGGGAAGACCTGGTCGGTGCTCCAGGTGCTGCCGTTGTAGGTGGCCCACCACAGTTTCTGGTCGCCGCTGCCGTGGCCGCGGTGGACCATGTACAGCTGGGCGTCGAAGACCGCGAGGCCGGGGCCTTCCAGACTGCTGTGTGCCCCAAGGGGCTGGTCGGCGCTCCACCGGTTGCCGTCGAAGGTGGCGTGCCACAGGCCGGTGTCGTTGGCGCTGCCGCGGTGGACCATGTGGAGATTGCCGCCGAATACCGCCAGCGCGGGGTTGGAGGCCGTGGAGTGCCCGGGCAGCGGGGAATCACCGCTCCAGCCACCGCTGGTGGTGTAGGTGGCGTGCCACAGCCCGCTGTCGCTGGTGGCGCCCTTGTGGACGAGGTGGAGCTTGTTGTCGAAGACCGCGAGGGCGGGTCCGACGGAGCTGGAGTGCGCGGGCAGCCGGGTGTCGGGGCTCCAGCCGCCGCTGGTGGTGTACGTGGTATGCCACAGCTTGGTGTCGCTGCCGCCTCCGCGGTGCACGCAGTGCAGTTTCCCGCCGAAGACGGCCAGGGCGGGCCCGTCGCCGCTGGTGTGTGCGGGGAACTTCCTGTCCTCGCTCCATCCGCTGGCGGGGTCGTAGGCCGTCCACCAGAGACTCTCGTCGCCGCTGCCGTAGCCGCGGTGCACGCAGAACAGCTTGCCCTCGAACTCGGCCAGTGCCGGGTTCGATCCGCTGTGGTGGGCTGAGAACTTCTTGTCCTCGTTCCAGCCCTTCCCCGTTTCGAAGACGGTCCACCACAGGCTGGTGTCCTCCGTGGGCCGCAGGCTGATCGGGATGAGCATGCCCGGCGCGATCCAGGGAGAGACGAGCTTGCAGCCGTAGGTCTTGCCGACCTCCTTGATCCACAGCGACTTGAGCTGGCAGTACGCCTCGATGATGTCGCCGTAGGGGGAAGGCAGCGCTTCGCCGGCGATGTCACCGATGAGTTCCGCGATCTGGGAGGCGGCTTCGGCGGCCTCCGCGTTCAGGTGGACCTCGAAGCCCCACCAGAACGTCTTGACCGAGATGTCGTAGCCCTGTGCGGCGAGTTCCTTGCGGGCCGCCTCGGCCTTTGTGACCTCCTGTGCCGAAGGAGGTGTCGCCCGGGTGCCGTCCTCAAGGACACCCTGCTCCGCCGTGGCGGACCGTTCGGTTTCGTCGATCGCCATCTCGTACCCCTGTCTGCCGTTGCGGCAGATAACAGGCCCACGTGGCCGCGGCAGTCACCGACGGTCCCAGCCCTGCCATACACCGCACTGCGCGTGCCGGACTCATCGTGATGCCCGATAAGCGCAGCGTAATCAACCCAGTTCGACAGCGGGACAAAAGCCATGCATTTGGGTGGAACTGAGCGGCCTGGGTGTCAGCGCATCGCAGGCCGGCCTCCCCTGGAGCTCGTCTCGATCGGTGAGGCGGCTATGGCAGATGAGAGCTGCGGCTATGCCGACGAAGGCGAGGAAGTGCTCGGCCTTGCGGCGGCACTCGGCCAGCCAGGAGCTTCTTCTTGCCCGACACGAACGCACGGTGACCGCCGCGGCCGGCCGGCGGCCTGCGGACCTGGATCTCGGGTGGCGTCCAGTCGCAGCTGGACGCCTTCGGCCTGGGCGTAGGCGAACACGTCCGTGAGCGTCCGACGCCTGAGAGCAGTCCCCAGGCGCGACCACACGATGCGAGGGCGCTACTCGGGGCGGACCTGAGCAGCCTGCATGCCCTTCTGGCCTCGTTCGGCGATGAAGGACACGGTCTGTCCCTCCTTGAGGCTCTTGAAGCCGTCGCTCTCGATGGCTTGGAAGTGAACGAAAAGGTCATCGCCCCCGCCTGCGGGGCTGATAAAGCCGAACCCCTTCTCTTCGTTGAACCACTTCACAGTGCCGTTCTGTCGGTTACTCACGGTTGTGACACTCTCTCTGAGGGTGGTGATCGTGATCTATCAGACCACGGCTTACCAGCGAGGTGGGACCGAACAGGCGGTGTCCCGTAAGCAAGAGCCGTTGCCCCAGTGATGCCCCGTCCGGGCCGCCGGGCACGGGTGTCACGCTGTCACGCTGTCACGCCGATGCGGGCCTGAAGCGGGGTTCTGGGCGCTCCAGGCGCTCAAAAAGCGTTCATTCGGCGGGTGCTGTCGCGTGGTGCACCGGCGGGCGTGACAGTCGACGTGACAGGGCGCGTGACACCCCAGATATGACGCACGGCGAGCGTGGCAGGCGTTGGCGGCCTTTTCCTCTGACAACGATCTTGGATAGTTTGCCAGCGAAGTCTGACCGGCTACTGGCGTGATGCGTTGAGGCGTGACCCGACTTGCTGGCGAGCCAGAACGAGCAGGTCACCGCTTTCAAGGGGTTCTGTCACCGTGTACCCAAGGTGGAGGAGCACTCCCGAAACCGCAGCTCTCACGACCGCCCGCATGCTGTCGCCGGAGGCCCCCGCCTGGTCCTTCGCTAGCGAGGTGAACCCGTCCGAGGCTGTCCACGTCACCAAGACCCCGGTCGGCACATCCATTACGGAAATCCCCGGCCTGACGTCGTCCGCGTCCTCGCCGACGAGGTGAAACCCAGCCTTGACCAAGGCATGCCGAACCTGCGTGAGCAGGTCGGACGCCGCAGATGACACTGCCTGCGTCTTCCCGGAAGCGATGTGATCAAACCTCCTAACTTGAGAGCAGGCACTCACTACCTCCGACACAGCTGGGCTTTGGCGACACGGCGGTCCAACTTCGGTGACAACCAGTCCAGGTTCATTGTCGGAGGACAGCGGCGGCGCCCGCCGGATGATCACGGCTCGGTAACGGCGCTCGGGGGAGTGTCACACCGTTGACTTTCGCCACACCTCTACCAGGTGACGGCGGGATTCTGTCCGGAGTCCCGCGCCGCCTGCGTGAGGAGCCTGATCATGACGTACCCCAGCAGCGCCCGGCAGCCCGATCTGGAGCCGCGCCCGACCTGGTCAAGGGGTGCTGAGCGGCCTTCGGGCGGCCCGGAATCCAGTGCCGTGAACGGTGCCGCGAACGATTTCAACGTTGCGCCCATCACCGCAGCTCACACCGTCCGGCAGGGTGCCTCCCGGCATGCCGACACCTCTCTCCCTTCCCTTGAGGCGTCGGTGAAGGGGAAGAAGCCCACTCCCACGGCCGGGAAGGTGCGGGCCGATGCGCTGCGGATGCTGGGGTGCGTGCGGATAGCGACGGTCCGGCAGATGGCTCGGGTGGTCACGGAGGAGGATGCGGATGGCCGGTCGTACGTGCGCAGGGCGATGAGGGAACTGGCGGAGCTGGGACTGGCGGAGACGAACGGAAAGGCGGGCAAGCACCCGATCTGGAACCTGACCCCGGCGGGGCAGAAGGCTCTGGCCGACGGCAGCGAGCTGCCTTCCCGGCCGAAGGCCGGCACCGGTGCGAAGGCCGTTCGAGCCGGGTTCGGTCCGCACGGCGTTGCGGTGACGGACATGATTCTGGCCTTCGGCGGCCGGGACCATCTGACCGGCTGGCAGGTGGAGGTCAACCACGCCATCAAGGAGACCGGCCTGAGCTTCAACACCGACGCCGTCCTCTCCTGGCCGACCAAGACCAGCGAGGTGCGCCTGTTCGAGCTGGACAACGGCAGCATGTCGCAGGCCCGCCTCGCGAAGGAGGTCTGGGACTACGAGCGTTACGCCGGGCACCGCGTCTGGGAAGGCGCCCGCGGCACCATTGGCCGTACGTTCCCCTTCTGGCAGCGCCACCGCTACACCCGCTCCAAGACCTTCCCGCGGCTGCACGTCGTCCTGGCGGGCAAGGCGGAGCACCTGCTCGACAACCGCCTCCAGGCGCTCGCCGACGACGTGAAGGGCATCGCCGTCGCGGTCTGGGTGAACACCCTGCCCCGGCTCCAGCGTGGCGAGCCCTGGTACGAGATCGGCGTCGACGACCCGTACCGGCGCCGCGAGCGCTACCCCGAGCCCGCCAGCCGCTGACGCCGCGCGTGACGCCGGGCAAGCCCCTGCGCGCGAGGGGCTTGCCCGGGGGCGTCCCGGCTGCACCAGGGGCAGCGGCCACCGTCTCAAGGACGGCGCGCTGCTGCGGGTCGACGGGCACGTCGGCCCGGCGCAGCGAACGCTGGAGGTGGGCGCGGAACCACGGACGCAGGGCCGCGGGCCAGCACGACAAGCGCCGCCCGATGCCGACGCTGGACCTGGAGACGGGAAAGTCCACCACCGTCCACGACCACGGGGCTCACCGACCGGACGTTGCCGGGCCCGTGGTTCGCCCCGACCACGGGCCCGGTCCTACTGCGTCCGGCCCCGACCACGGCTGGTCAGGACTGGGTTTGCCCCGCAGGAGCGACCCGCTATGCTGCCGGACGGCTAGGCGCGTACAGCCCCCCGCCGTCGGCTCCCACGCAGCAGACGATCCCGGGTGAAGGTCTCAACAGGCCCGCGTCCCCGTAGATCATCAAGCGCATCGAGCAACCGGGGCGGGCACGGCGTGGGCAAGGTCCGCCGGAATCCGAGACGACGATGCCGAAGAAGCAGCCCCGCGCCGCCCAGTTCGCCCGCCAGATCCAGGCCGTGACCGGCCTGCCGTACACCCGATGCCTCAAGATGTGCGAGCCCTCCGAGGGCAGCTGGGTCCGCCTTGCCCGCGAACTGCGAGCGGCGGGCCTGACCGAGGCCGCCGACCACCTCCTGGCCGTCGACGCCGTGACCACAGAGGCCAGCACCTGGTTCTCCGCAGGAGGGGAGATCGAGGGGCTCTACTACTACACCGACAACAAGCGGGTCCAGCGGACGTATGACGCCTGCTCAGACGCCGCTGACGCAGCCCTGAACCGGGCCGGGTTCGACAGGCACTCGTGGGACTCCGACGCAGAGGTGTACCACGTGGCCTTCCTCGCCCTGTCGAAGGCCGGAACGCTCCCCGACGGCCGTACGCTCGCCCGTGCCGCCCTCGACGTCTTCGCCGACGACGCGACATGGTGCTCGGACGTCATCCGCTCCAAGGGGCGGGCCCCCTTCACGTACGACACCGCCGCCGGCCTCACCGGCCCCGGCACGCCGACCGCCGTGGCCGCCAGGAAAGCCGCCCGTGCAATGGCCCGCGCGGCCGCCATCCGATTCCACGGCGACGAAGAGTGGTACGAGGCGGCAGGGATCATGGTCGAAGTGATGTGGCATGCGGGCGAGGCCGCCGGGTTGCCGCCGCTGGAGGGGCGCCCCAACTGCCAGGACCACCTCCAAGACTTCATGGACGGTGAGATTCCCCAACGGTGACAGGACGGCGCGGCGGCCGAACCGACCAGTCCAGCAGGACGACCGCCCCGCCAGTCACCCGCCCCGGCGAGCTCGTGATGTTGCGCTGGGTGTTGCGGCAAGTGGTGCGCCGGACGTTGCGCTGAGCGTTGCGCCAGGTGTTGCGGGACCTGCCGCCCCCCTCTCGCATCTGTGCACGTCAGTAAGCGGTTTTGGCGTGGTCGGGTCGCTGACATCCCCGTTGCGACCCCTTCGACCATGCCCTGGCTGGAGTTGAGGATGAGGGAGGGCGGGATGGGCGGCGCGGACGCAGCCGGGGATCGGGGCGCGCTCAGCCGGTTGCGCGTCGGCGGGCCCCCGTCAGTGTGGCGGCGACGTCAGGCGGGGGACGTCGGCGGGGGAGAGGTCCGGGCGGGCACGGTGCCAGCGTGCGGGATGTCGCCACCGGCTGGAGGCGTCGCGGGCGACGTCGACACCGACTTCCACCACCAGCTCGGGTTCCACCAGCGTGACGTTCAGCTTTTCCTGGCTGCCCCACCCGGCGGAGAACGACCAGCCCGTCCACGGATGCCCGCGCCGTCCTCGAGCGAGCAGGCCGGCGACCGCGGTACCTGCCACCCGGGCGAGGGTGGTGGTGCGGCCGACGTACTGAAAGCCGCCTTCGGTGTCGTACCTGCCGAGCAGCAGGCTGGTGGGGGCGGCCAGAGGGCCGGTGACCGCGCCGATGATCGCCTCGCTCGTCTCGCGGACCTACTGGCGAAGAGACGGTATTCGATTCATGCACTATTCGTGCAGCGGTCCAGGTCAGATGGTGCGCAAAGCCCGCCGTATCGCCGATGCGTGAGCTATTGGCGAGCGTTCCTAGGCCGCTGTGCAGGGGGTCCGGTCATCCGGCCTCCGGTGCGCCGTAGGAGAACGTGTATCCGGCGAAGTCGGTGAGATGGACGTAGCCGATGCGCTGGTAGAGGGCGTTGCTCGTGGTGTTGTCCGGGTCTGTGAACAGGACGACGTCCGTTGCCCCTGCGGTCTGTGCGGCCCTGCTCGCCTCGACCGTCACAGCTCCCGCGTAGCCGCGGCCCCGTAGGTGGGCCGGGGTATAGACGGGATCCACCCGGACCATGCCGCCGACGACCGAGGTCGAGGCCGCCATCGAGACGGGGACGCCCTCCGGGGTCTCCCAGAACGTGAAGTGCCTGTCGCCGAAACGCGAGTCTTCCCAGGAGCCGGCGTCGATCAAGTCGATGGAGCGCTGCTCCCCGACGTCGATGCAGAACTCACGGCACCAGCGCACGATTTGGGCACGGTCCTTACGGCCCGTGAGGCGGCCCTGGCCCTCCGGGCGCGGCTGCGGCGGGGTGAGCGTGCCGAGACGGTAGAGATGCGTCTTCCAGAAAGGTGCCGACGCCGCGCCCGTGTGCTTCTGCCATGACTCGGAGAAGGCGCCAGCGGTGTCGTTCTCCGCGATGACGTGGTCGGGTGAGTGACCCAGGCCGGCCAGGTGTGCAGCGAGGGTGTCGGCTTGCTCGGCAGAGAGCGGAGTGAGGCCCAGGCGTCGGCGGGGGGTGAGATAGAAGATCGCGCGAACCTCACCCTGTGACTCTAGTCGGCCGAAAATGGCGGTTTCGTCGTCGGACTCGATCGCCCTGTGGGTCCGCAGCTTCTCGATGTCCGTCAGTGGCATGTTGTGCAGGGCAGCGCGGGAGCGCAGGAAGTGTCCAGCTCGGGCGAGGAAGGCGTCGACGTCCTGGGTGAGGTGCCAGTCATCCGGATGCATGCTTCATGTTCCCGGACGAGGGCCGCTCCTTCACCTCCTTTCAGTCACGTCCCGTCCTATCGTTTGGGGCGGGCGGGTCGCGGCCAGGTAGTCGGACCATTTCTCGCCGGCCATGGCTGCGAAGCGTTCCGCGGTTCTCGGCTGGATGCCGATCAAGTCGGAGAGCACGACGGGTGGCAGGTCGGCGAGCGCTTGCATCATGGCCGTGTTCCGGGCTGCGCGGGCGGGCAGGCCGTAGCGCTTGAGTTTGTCGGACAGTCCCGCAGGGTTGCGGGGGCGCCCGGGGGCTCGGCCCGGCAGCAGGTACCTGCTGGTTTCGTTGCTGTGCCGGGATCCTTCTTCGAGGTGGTCGTTGATGAGGCGGGCGAGCTTCGGTGGCAGGACGACGGGGTGGCGGATGACCGTCAGGTAGGTGTGATCCGCGTCGTGGTGGAGGTGGACCTCTACAAGTCCGGAGGGGTGCACTCCTGGCGTACCAGTTCCGGGAGTGTCGCGGCGGTGCAGGACACCGAAGCGGATGGGCACGGCGCGTACGCCAACTTCAACCGGAACTATCCGAACAAGACCGGATACGAAGTCCGTACCGAGAGCGGGAACGGCAGCAAGGCCTACAGCCCCAGCGGCGGCCGGATCTGGGACATGCAGGCCTGTGTGTCCATCGACCAGTGGCCGGATGACTGCAGCGACTGGTGGACGGACAACCACGCCCACGGATAAGAGTGTCGCCTGAAGGCCGGTTAGGCCAGGGCGGGACGACGCGCCATACGTGGCGCGCTGCCCCGCCCTGGATCAGTTGTGCTGTAAGCGATTTGCTGACCCCGCTGCGCGCGCGGAGCGGGACTGACGTGTGGGGTGGAGCGGTGTCGCCTGAAGTCCCGTTGTCTATCAGTGGGCTTGATTACGAAATCGGCGGCCGCAAGCTGCTGTCCGCACTGGATCTGACCGTGCAGTCCGGGGAATCGGTCGCGGTGATGGGCCCGTCCGGATCGGGAAAGAGCACGTTGCTTTCGCTGATTCTAGGTCTCATCCGGGCGCCGGCCGGCCGGGTCATGGTGGCCGGGAAGAACGTCGGGGCGCTGCGGGGTGGAAAGCTGGCGCAGTGGCGGCAGCAACACATCGGGATGGTGTTCCAGTTCGGTGAGCTGCTCCCGGAGTTGACGCCCGTGGAGAACGTGGCCCTCCCGGCGCTGCTGGCCGGCCAGGACCGAGGTGGGGCGTTCCATCGGGGGCGGGAACTGTTGGCCGAACTCGGCGTACCGGTCGATGCAGCGGCCACCGCAGACCTGTCCGGTGGTGAACGCCAGCGCACGGCAGTGGCACGGGCGCTGATGTCCGATCCGTCTCTGCTGCTGGCGGACGAACCCACTGGGGCGTTGGACGAGCAGGCCCGCGATCAGGTAGCCGATGTGTTGTTCGGTGTACCCAGGCGCGATGGCTGCGGACTGCTGGTGGTGACGCATGATGCCTCGGTTGCCGGACGCGCCGACCGGGTCCTGCGGCTCAGTCACGGGCGCCTGGTGCAGGCACCGGGGCAGGGGGCGGCATGAAGAGCACCGGGACATCGCTGCGGTGGCAGATGCTGCGCATGGGGATTTCGGCGGCGCGGGCTGGTGAGAGCGGACGAAGTCGCTTCGTGGCGCTGCTGATGGCAACCGTGGTGGCGGCGCTCACCTGCGCTGCTTTCGCGGCGTCGGCCGCGACGTTCGACGGCCGAGAGCTGCGTGGGGAGGCCCGCAACCCTGTGATGGCTACCCATCGTCAGCAACCCAAGGCACTGTGGAGCCGGTACTGGGACAGTGAACAGGGCCGACAGTACTCGGTGGTCATCGTGTGGCCGTTGACCGCGGACGCGCCGCTTCCTCCAGGCCTGCCTCGCTGGCCCGCTCCGGGTGAATCCTTCCTTTCCCCGGCTCTCGCCAGCGCACCTGCGTCGGCGGACTTCACCCACCGATATGGGAAGGCAGTGGGCCGGATCGGTGACGAGGGACTGGCCACGCCCGGCGAACGCCTGGTCTACACCCGCCCCAGCCAGAGGATGCTCAACTCCAGTTACCTCGATCCCATCGTGGGATTCGGCTCCCCCGGGCCCTCCTTCGGTGACCTCAAGGCCATCGAGAGCGACCGCGCCGTCCAGCTCAACCTGATCATGCTGGTGCTGCTGGGGCTTCCAGCAGCCGGATTAACCGTAGCTGCCGCCCGTATGGACGCGGCAGGCCATGACCGCAGGGCCCGCCTGCTGGCCGTCCTCGGAGCCAACCGGCGCGCACGGGCATGGATGGACTTCGGGGCCGCCGTACTCCCGGTCACCGCCGGCGCCGCGACAGCCACGGCACTCATCGCCCCAGCCCTGGTTTTCAACCTCACACTGCCCTGGATCGACTACACCCTCGCTGCGAGAGATCTGCGTCAGACAGCCGTCAGTCTGCTCCTGGCCCTGGCCGGCGCGGTGGTATTCGTCTTCGCGGTCACGCTGCTCCTGCAACCCTCCGCCGGCCGGCGCTCGCACCGCACCCGCATCCGCGTGGCAGACGGCGGTCTGTTGCGACGCAGCGCCCTCGCAGCCTGTCCGGCCTTCCTGGTTCTTGCTGTCGCCACTGGTCCGTTGCTCGGTGGCGGCCAGCGCTCCGCCTTCGGGTATCTCTTCGCCGTCCTGGGAGTGTGGGTCACCCTGCCCTCGGTGATCGGCTGGGCCACATCCCGGCACGCCCCCCGGATCGCCGCCGAAGCCCGCAAGGCGGGCAATCCTGGAAGGCTGATCGCCGCCCGGACTCTGGCCGCCCGCCCTGGCGCCGTCGTGCGTCTGGTCGCCACCCTGATCATCGCGATCGGTGTGATCGGACAGACCCAGCTCATCAGCACACTGCTCTACAACCGCTCGGACGACAACGAGTACGTGGGCTCCGTCGAGGGCAGAAGCATGGCGCTGGTGCAGGCCGCCAACCGGGCCCGCCCGAGCAGCGAATTCCGAGCCGCACTGCCCAGCGGCGTCCACATGGTGTCGCTGGGCCACGTAGACCTCGCACCGGACGGATCAAGCAGACGACGTCTCATCCAGGCTCCGTGCGCGGACCTGAGCGCCATGCATCTACCGTGCCCACCGCAACGGAGCACCCAAAAGGTGTCCCTCCAGCAGCTGGACCGCCGCCTGAAAGCCACCACCTACACCTACTTCGGTGACACCCCGGTCATCGTCCGCACCGCACCGGTCACCCGCCTCGACCCCCAGGACGTCTGGCTTGTCATCTTCACCGCCGACCACACGGCCCTCGACCTGCCGGCTGTCAAGCGCGCTGCCCGCTTGAGTCTGAGCACCGATGCAGTGATCCGTCCCCTGTCCGAAAGCAACGGCTCCAACACGCTCGGCTTCCAGGCCCGCTGGATCCCGTTCCTCGGCACCGTGGGCACGATGTACATCGCCACGGCGATGGTCTTCTCAGCGCTTGCGGAATTCGTTCGGTTCGCCCGCACCCTCGCCCCCGTCACCGTACTCACCGGACACAGCCGCATCTTTCGCACCACGGCGGCATGGTCTCTCAGCCTGCCCATCGTCCTGGCCGGAACCGCAGGCGTCGGAGCCTATATCGTGCTCGCCCAGCCCATCAGCGGCGGCGCCCGCGGCGCTCACCTATCCGCAAGCCTGTGCAGCGCGCTACTCGTACTCACCCTGGCCCTTTCGGCTGCAGCAGCGGGAGCGGCCGGCGCAGTTGCCATCAGAGAGGCACGAAAGTGGCGGCCACGGGCTGACTGAGCTACCAGCCAATCCAGGTCGCCGGTGGGACGGGTGCTCCCCGGCCGCGAGGGCCTCTCACGGCAAGTGGGTCGTGTACACCTCCTATCCGCAGGGGTGATCATGACGGATGAGTCCGGCAACGACAGCGAGGATGGCTTCCTCGAGGGCATCTACACCACCGACATCGGGCTGTCCTGGCTGGCTTCCCAGTGGGAGGTGCTGGAGGACGCCTACAACGAGTACGTCCGATCTCACCCTGACGGCTGCCCGGTCATGGTGTGGCTCGCCATCGCGGAAGTGTCGGTCGAGGAGTTCGACCGTTCGAAGGCCGCCCAACTGGGCCAGGACGTCCAGCGGCTGCTGGACTCGGGCTGCCGGACGAGACTCTCCGCACGGTGTGGCTCGCCGCCACGCCCGGCGTCTTCGACCCGGTCGAGTACGGCATGAGCGCCGGCGTCTAGCTGCGGAGGGCCGAAGAGACCTGGCTGGCCCGGGTGCGCCGGGATGACCCGGTGTTCACCCCACCGCCGCCACAGCCGGTGGTGGACGGGGCGCTGCGGCGGGCCGTCCTGAATGTGATCCGCGCGGTCGTGGAACAACTGAGCCACGCGGTCGGGAGTCCTCCGTTCGGGACTCCCGTGGCCGGCCTCGTCCCCGCACTGGAACGGGTGGTCACCGATTCCTGTGCGGACCTCGGCTACCGGCTGTTCCTGCGTGCCATGAAGGCGTACCACGTACCGGCCGACAGACCGGCCTTCGTCGCCCTCGGCGAACGGTTCGGCTACCCGGAATGGGTCGTGCCCGAGGGATTCAACGACCGGACCAACTGAGGGCCGGACGGCGGGCCCCCGGTACGAAAAGGGTCGGCCATGGACCCTGAGGGACGAGGAGAACGAGATCTGCTGTTCATCAGACGATCGGGCTGGAGACGCAGAACCTGTGGTTCGCGGGCGCGCCGCGGCGCTGTGACCCACCGCAACGGCCGACCTGACTGCGGCCCTCGACCAGTTGCGGTACGGACGAATAGAGGGGGAGGACATGCGTGGGGGCGGCCCGGCTACGGACCGCTCCCACCTACTGCTGATTGTCTGTCAGTGCCGGCCGGTGTCCTTCAGTGACTCCTTGGCCTCGCGGGCGTTGCCCGCGGCCTCGGCCGCGTGGCCCTTGGTGACCAGCTTGTGGTTGCCTACGGCGTGTCCGGCTGCCTGAGCGGCCTTGCCCACTGCCTGTTCGGCCTTGGCCCTGGCCTTCTCGCTGGCGGCCATGTCGCTCACCTTCCTCGGTTGCCGATCTGAGGTACTGCTGTGCGCATGGCCTTTGACGGTGCCGGCAAACCCCAGAGGGCGGAGCGGCGCAGCGCGTGGTCGGCACCGGTGAGGTGAGCAGCAGGCCGAAGGCGCCGCCGTCGGGGGCGGGTCTACTTGAACCAGTAGCGGACGCCGTGGTGGTGGGAGCACGTCCCCTGCGAGTGCCGGGAGTAGGACAGGGACGCGTCCTTGCACTTGGCGGTCTCGTACTTGTCCTTGGGCTTTTGGTGGTGCGTCCAGCCGCACAGCCCGGTGGTGTGATGGACGCAGTGGTGGGCGGTGTTGGTGGACGGCAGCGTGGCCGCGGACGCGGTCGGTGCGCTGAACAGAACACCGGTGAGAGCGACAGCGATGGCCGGGGCAACAAGACGTGCGCGCAAAGGAATCCCCCCCCTTTGAGTTGAACGAGTGCAGCGGGAGTTTATAGCGGTTTCAACGACCTGTAGCCCACTCCCGTAAATCCGCTGTCGCTACTGGTCCCCGCGGCTCCTGGACGGGCCGGACGAACGAGCCGTCCAGCCAGCGCGACCGGCGGAGCCACCCCTGCCCGCCTGTCACGGCTTCCTTGGCGCCGGCATCTGATGCCCGCCACCACCGTCCGCCCTACCGTGCTGTTGTCGTCGGATGCCTGGCGTTCCGCAGGGGAGGGCACGGCCGGGTTCTTCGCGTGGCGGATCGGTGCGTGTGCGTGGTGGTCGGGTAGCGCGTACATGTGGGCTGTGGTCTTGTTGCCGCCGATCGAGCCGATGCTCGCCGAGGCCTGGCCCGTGCTGCCGCCGGCGCGGGCGCTGCCGGGCGGGCTGGTGATGGAGCAGAAGCCGGACGGTTACCGGGCCCTGCTCTTCGCCCGGCCCGGCCATGTGTTCCTCCAGTCGCGTAATGGCGCCGACCTCACGCCTTCCTTTCCCGACGTGGCGGCTGCCGCGCCGGCCCTGGATCGGCCTGTGGTCCTGGACGGTGAGCTGGTCGTCGTCCAGGGCGGAAGGCTGCACTTCGGTGTGTTGCAGGCGCGAGCGCGGCGCCGTGGCCGGGGCGCCGCCATGGCGGCGGTGGAGCGGCCGGCGCACCTGATCGTGTTCGACGTCCTGGAGGCCTCAGGCGTGGCGCTCCTTGACCGGCCCTACCGTGAGCGCCGATCCCTCCTGGAGAACCTCTTCGCCGACGGATTCCTCGTCGCGCCGTTCAGCCTGTGTCCGGCCACGACGGACCGGGCTGTCGCCGGGGGCTGGCTGGACCCGGCGTGGGGTGCGGCGGGGGTGAAGGGCCGGGCCCAGACGTACCGGCCCGGACGACGTGGCTGGATCAAGGTGCGGGCCAGGTTCACGCAGGAGGGCCTGGTCGGCGCTGTCACCGGGGGAGTCCGGGAGCCGAGCGCCCTGTTGCTGGGCCGTTACGACCGGGCGGGCCGTCTCCGCCTGGTCGCCCTGACCGCACCACTGCCGGCCGCGGCGCGCCGGGAGGTGGGAGCCCTGCTGGCCCCGGCGGAAGCCGGTCACCCGTGGCGCGGTGTTCGCTTCACGGCCGGCTGGGGGCGCGGCGATCTCGACTTCATCCCCGTGCAATCGGAACTGGTCGCCGAGTTTGTCGCCGATACCGCCGTCGATGCGGGCCGGTGGCGTCGTCCGGTTCGCTTCGTCCGTGTCCGCGACGACTTGGACGTCGACGCTCTGCCCCTCGTCGACCCGGGGCGGCCGTGAGCCCAGCTGGTGCAGGGCCTCGCCCCGGGCGTGGACGGCTTGGAGTACAGGGACCTGGACGAGATCGAGTTCGCGCCGGTGGAGGGTGCGGGTGAGCGGCTGGCGTTGTTGACGCTGGAGGAGGCGCACGACCTGCTGGACTGGCTGCGCGATGTCATTACCGGGAGCGGGCCGGATGCAGGGGTGGCCGGACGCTGGGCCAGGGAGATCGCTGCCCGCGTCCCGTCCCGGGACTGATCGTCGGCGGGTGGGAATGTTCTGTGGATTGGTGCGGTTGGACCAGGTGTGATGGTGAAGGGGACAGTGTCCCCGGGCCTCATCTCTCGCCTGCAGGGACGATCGTTCGGCTGAAGTCCTGCAGAGCCTTTCGCCGCGTAGGCGACCGCCCTTCACGATCACATCCCGTACGGGCTCAGCCCCGGCTCGGCCCTTGGCCGTCCGGGGCGGACCCGTGCCCGGCCCCGGCACACACGCGGAGTGTGAACTGATCCTTTGCCGCCCGGCGTGGCCGGGATAAGCCGGCGATCCCCAGAGCGCTGTCGGGGCGGCAGTGGGCACAGGCGCTGGTGCCCTCGGCGAGCAGCTGCCGGGCCTCCTCCCGGTCGACGGGACGGTGTCGTTTGCCCGCCATGTAGCAGGTTCCGCTGTGGACCTGGACGGGTGGCCGGTCGACACCGATACCGAGTTCGACGATCCACTCCGGTGCGGCCGGCTTCGTGCGGCGGCCGTACTCCTGCTCAGCCTGCCGCTGCGTGACCTGGGCGATTTTGCGGTCGATACGTCCCAGCCACATGACATGCCACACCCGCATTCTGTGGAATCAACTTTGTCAAACCGTGCTGCTGAATGTCCGTGGCAGGCTGTCGATTCGGGCGGATATGAGCACTGCTGGATGGCGTCAGGTGTGAGTGTTGAGTCTGTCAGCAGGTACTCGTTCGATGCGGGTCCAGCCGCTCCAGCCGCGCTGCTTCAGAATCGCCAGCACCAGTTCGGCGCCCGGGGCGGACTCAAGCATGGTGGAGTCCATCAGGGCGACGAACTGATCGTCGAAACCGTCGGCTCCCGCCTCGCCGGCTTCTACTGCGCGAATCATCAGGCGCTCCAGGATGTCAGCAACCTCGACGATCCGTGGATCGCCAGCCTGCCAGTCGGGCTCCCCGGTGAAGAAGCTGTAGAGCCTGACCATGTCGGGGTCGTCCAGCTCCTGGTGTTTCTTGGCAATCACGGAGTCGATCAGGTGTGGCACCTGCGCGGCGATCATGATCCAGGCATCCCGTTCCAGTTCGATGTACCGCTCCCCGACGCCGAGACCGCGCAGCCGGTCGAGGTAGCCCACGACGCTCTGCGGGAGCGCCAGGTGCTCTCCGGCGGCTAGCCGGGCGAGCCGGCTGCGGGTGTCCTGCAGCCGTCGGATCTCGGCACGCAGATCCTTGTCGATCTCTTGGGTGCCGCTGGCGAACTCCTCCGGGCCGGCGTCGAGGAGTTCTTGGACCCGGGCCAGCGGCACGCCTGCATCGGCCAGGGTGCGGATCCGGATCAGTCGCACGACCGCGGCAGCGTCGTAGATCCGGTATCCGGACCGGTCGCGCTCGGGCTCTGGCAACAGCCCGACCTTGTGGTAATGGCGTACCGCCCGCACCGTCACCCCTGCGTACGCCGCAAGCTGGCTGATGGTGAGCATGGGTCTCAGCCTGCCTCAGGCGATCTTCCGGCGATAGGCGGCCATCGCGAAGATGTACGCCACGACGAGGATGCCGACGCACCAGGCGAGGGCGGTCCAGATGTCGTCGCCGACCGGCTGCCCTGTGAACAGAGCACGGATCGTGTTGACGATCGACGTCACCGGCTGATGTTCTGCGAACCAGCGCACCGGGCCGGGCATCGTCTTCGTGGGCACGAACGCCGAACTGACGAACGGCAGGAAGATGAGCGGGTAGGCGAACGCGCCCGCTCCCTCGACCGACGATGCGGAGAGCCCGGGGATCACGGCGAGCCAGGTCAGCGCCAGGGTGAACAAGAGCAGGATGCCGACGACCGCGAGCCATGCCGACACTCCTGCCCCTGAGCGGAAGCCCATGAGCAGGGCGACGCTCACGACGAGCACGAGCGCGATCAGGTTGGCGACCAGAGAGGTGACGACATGCGCCCACAGCACACCCGATCGGGCGATCGGCATGGACTGGAATCGCTCGAAGATCCCGCTCTTCACGTCGGTGAACAGCCGGTAGGCGGTGTAGGAGATGCCTGAGGCGATGGTCATGAGCAGGATGCCGGGCAGCATGTAATTCACGTACGGAACCGACCCGGTATCGATGGCGCCGCCGAACACGTAGACGAACATCAGCATCATGGCGACCGGCGTGATGGCGGTCGTGATGATGGTGTCCATGCTGCGTGTGACGTGGCGCAGGGTCCGCCCCGTGAGTGCGGCAGTGTCGCTGAAGAAGTACGCGGTCATCGTTGTCCCCCCGTTGTCGTGCCAGTGACGCCGCTCTTGTGGCCGCCGCCGATGACGGCGAGGAAGATCTCCTCCAAAGTCGGCTCCTTCTCGACGTACTCGACCTTGGCGGGCGGGAAGAGCTGCTTGAGCTCGGCAAGGGTGCCGTTCACGATGATCCGACCCAGGTGGAGGATCGCAATCCGGTCGGCGAGCTGCTCGGCCTCGTCCAGATACTGCGTGGTGAGCAGCACCGTCGTGCCGTACTCCGCGAGCTCCTTGACGGCATGCCACACTTCGATACGCGCCTCGGGGTCGAGTCCGGCCGTCGGCTCGTCCAGGAAGATCACGGACGGATTTCCGATGAGGCTCATCGCGATGTCCAGTCGGCGGCGCATCCCACCCGAATACGTGGACACCTTCCGCGGGCCGGCGTCGGTCAGCGAGAAACGCCTCAGCAGGTCATCTGCGATCGCGCCCGGGTCCTTGAGGTGGCGCAGTCTGGCGACGAGTACGAGGTTCTCCCGACCGCTGAGGATCTCGTCGACGGCCGCGAACTGCCCGGTGAGACTGATGGACTCCCGCACATTTGCCGGTTGCTTGTCGACGTCGAAGCCATGGACGCTGGCTGTCCCCGCGTCGGGTTTCAGGAGCGTGGCGAGGATCCGCACGGTCGTGGTCTTGCCCGCCCCGTTGGAGCCGAGCAGGGCGAAGATGCTGCCCCCCGCCACCTCGAAGTCCACGCCACGCAGCACTTCGAGCTTCCCGTACGACTTTTCCAGACCCTGCACGCGAATCACCGGGCCGGCGCTTGATTGGGCCGTCATGGTCATCTGCCTCCTTCATGGAGTCGTTCCAGGCGACTGCGAGGAAGCTCCTGCCGGAAGCATGGAGGGTTGACCCAGCGTCAAAGTCAAGCCGCTCTCTGACCACGGCATCCGTATCACTGGCACGATCGGCACGGCGGACCGCCGCCGTCGGTCAGCGCGTGTCCCCAGCAGGGCCACGGCGGCACGGACGCGGCCCACCTGGGCGACATCCTCCGTATCCGGTCCATCTCCCGCCTGGGCGTCGACCTGCGGATCGGGGTCGGCCCCACGGTCACGGTCGCGGCGACCGCCTCCGCCGAGATCACCGGACCCGGTGGAGTCCTCGCTGTCGCCCCCGAGGAGGTCGCCGCCTGGCTCGGCCCGCTGCCGGTCCAGGCCCTGCACGGCATCGGCCCTAGCCAGGCCGCTGTCCTCAGCGACTACGGCATCCACACGGTCGGCCTGCTCGCCGCCGTCTCCCCGGCAACCGTGCAGCGCCTGCTGGGCAAGAAGGCCGGCCGCCTCGCCGCCGACCGCGCCCGCGGCATCGACCCCCGCCCCGTCGTCCCCCGCGCCCTGCCAGCCTCCGCCGCCGTACGCCACCGCTTCCCCCACCAAACCCTCGACGGCGCCACCGTCCGCGCAGCCCTGCTCGACCTCGTCGTCCAGCTCGGCCTCCAACTGCGCCGCCGCGGTCAGGCCGCCCGCGCCCTGACCCTCACCCTGACGTTCGCGGGCGGCACCAGCTGGGACAAGACCCGCCGCCTGCCCGAACCCTCCGCACACGACGAAGACTTGCGCATCCTCGCCTACCAGCTGATGGACGCCGCCGGCCTCCAGCGCGCCCGTCTGACCGGGCTCGTGCTCAAGGGCGAGGACCTCATCGACGCCGGGCAGGTAGCCCAGCAGATCAGCCTGGACACCGCGCGCGAGTCCCGCCTCGTCGCCGAACAGGCCATGGACCGCATCCGGAAGAAGTTCGGCGCCGGCTCCATCGGCCCGGCCGCCGCCATGCCCATCCGCCGCGCCTCATGACCCTTCTCCTGGTGCGGCGAGACGACGCAAGAGGTGTCCTGGGCACCCGCGCCCTCAGCCCGGCCGAAGCGGATCCGCCTCGCGTGACCAGTTCCGGTCGTTATCACCTGCTGCTCGGATCCGGTGACCGGCCGGTCCAGCACGGCTGGTGGGGCCGCGAGGAGACC
Source organism: Streptomyces sp. NPDC028722 (assembly GCF_040637655.1). NCBI lineage: Bacteria > Bacillati > Actinomycetota > Actinomycetes > Kitasatosporales > Streptomycetaceae > Streptomyces > Streptomyces sp. NPDC028722. The sequence goes on along the minus strand of NZ_JBEZWU010000041.1, from coordinate 1,083 downwards.
GCGCGGCACAAGTTCCGGCGCTGGGTCGGCGAGTATGGGAGCATGCCCGGCGCCCGGATCATCCTCACCGACGAGGAGAACGGCGACGTCCTGGTCGCCTGGCCCGACCCGCGGTAGCGCAGGCACCCGGCTATTCGACGCCCGGATCCTCCGGGGGTGTGACGGGCTGCCTTCTTCACGGCCTGCTCGACCTCTTACCGGTTGGCCCCCACCGCTTCGGCGTGCGCGGTTACGGCCGCCTGGACCGTCTCGGACGCCTCGCGCCAGCACCGCCACTGGGCGTCGTAGCCCTCACCGGCGAGGCCGGCGAGCTTGGCCCGCTCGCTCTCGGCGGATCGTTCCAGCGCGACCAGCTCATCAGGGACCTCTGCCACGGCCACGGATCCTAAGCCGCCAGCGGTATGTGCCGACGATCCGACTTACCCCCCGATCGGGTAGAGCCGCTACCGGTTCCCGGGCGGGCCGCCTACGGGAGCCGCTACGAAGATCACGGCCTTTCCGTGTTCTTCGAGAGGACTCCCGCTCGTGCGCTTCGCCCGCTCCGCCGCCGTGCTCGCCGCTCTCCTCCTCTCGACGACCGCGCACGCCGCCCCGGCTGCCGCCGCACCCGCCGACCGTGTCACCCTGCCCGTCCGGGACGCCCTCGCCCAGCTGCCCCTCCACACCGAGGACCGCACCGGCTACGAGCGCACCAAGTTCCGGCACTGGGTCGACGCCGACAAAGACGGCTGCAACACCCGCGCGGAAGTACTCAAGACCGAAGCCGTCATCGCCCCGACCCAGGGCCCGCGCTGCGCCCTGAGCGGGGGTGAGTGGTACTCGCCCTACGACGACCGCTACATCCAGGGACGGAGCGGTGTGGACATCGACCACCTCGTCCCGCTCGCCGAGGCCTGGGACTCCGGCGCCTCCACCTGGACGGCGAAGGAACGCGAGGCGTACGCCAACGACCTCGGTGACGACCGCGCGCTGATCGCGGTGTCGGCTTCCTCGAACCGGTCCAAGGCCGACCAGGACCCGGCCACGTGGCTGCCGCCGACCACCGGCTACCGCTGCCAGTACGTCACCGACTGGGTGGCCGAC
>NZ_JBEZWU010000040.1:0-37416 GCF_040637655.1 Streptomyces sp. NPDC028722 | reverse complement strand
ATCAGCGTCCTGTTCGCCATGCTCCGCGACGGAACCTTCTACGAACCCAAAACCCCACAGACCGCTTGACGAAAGACATAGAGGCACCCCCCCGGAAACGGGAGTGTCCCGCTTCTGGACACGTGGCGCGCTTTCGCGCGGTGTCGGGCTCCGCGACCGCACGCCGAAGCTGACGGCTACAGCAGGTGGGTCAGCGTCTCCCGGACAGCGTGGAGCCTGTCCGAGCGGGTCGGCCAGCGTTTCCCGGAGAGCGCGGCGCCTGTCCGAGCGGGTCGGTCATGCCGGCAGGGCGACCAGGGCGAGGGGCGCGGCGGTGGGGCTGGGGGATCCTCCGGCGGGTTCCACAGTGATGCCCACAGCCGAGGCCGCGTTCGCCGAGCCGGCCAGCACGACGGCCTGGTCGGTGCGGTGCACGTTCATCAGGCCCGCGGACCGCATCGTGCCGTCCACGGCGAACCACAGTTGGTAGACCTTGCCCCGGGGTGGGGCGGCCATGCCGGCGGCCAGCAGGACGGCCTTGTCCCGAGCGGCTGAGACGACGACCGTGGCCCTGGCCGCACCGTCGAGACGGACGCGGCGCGAGACGGCGTCGGGCGCGCCCAGGACGGTGACCAGCTCGTCCGCCTGCTGATGGGCCCGCCTTGCCTCGGCAGCGGCGTTCTCGGCGCGGCCGTGTTCCCGTACAGCGATGCCGCCGAGGCCCATCGCGGCTGCCAGGCAGGCGGCCAGTACCAGCCGGGGAAGCCGTCGGCGAAGCGAGCCGGCCGGTCTGGCCGCGCGGACGTGCGGGGCGATCTGCCGGACGGTGGTCACGCGCTGGAGGACGTGCTGCCTCATTGCGGGGCGAGGAGTGATTGCCACTGCCGCCGCGAGCTTCGCGGCCGTAGCGGTGAATTCCGCTACCTCCTCGGTGCAGGACCGGCAGGCGTTGAGGTGTCGCGCGAACAGCACGCCTTCCTCGTCGGACAGCGCGTGCAGGGCGTAGGCACCCGTCAGGGTGTGCAGATCGGCATCGGTGGTCACGCGCTCACTCCCAGGCAGTCACGCAACCGGATCAGTCCGTCGCGCAGGCGAGTCTTGACCGTCCCCAGAGGAACGGACAACTGGGCTGCCACCTCGCGGTAGGTGAGCCCCCGGTAGTAGGCGAGAGTCACGGACTGGCGCTGCAACTCCGTGAGTGTCCGTAGGCAACGGCGGACCTGCTCACGCTCCAGACGGTGCTCGACCTGCTCGCTCACCTCGTCGTACTCGGGCACCTGGTCCAGCAGCGCGGCCTTGTGATCCCTCACCGCGGACGCCTCCGCCGAACGGACCCGGTCGATGGCGCGCCGGTGGGCAAGCGTGAGAACCCAGTTCATGACACTGCCGCGATCGGACCGGTACCGGGGCGCGGTGCGCCACACCTCCACCAGGACTTCCTGGGCGACCTCCTCGGACTGGGCCACGTCGCACAGCACCGCACGCACCACGCCCAGCACGGGAGCTGCGACAGCGTCGTACAGCGCCGCGAAGGCGTCGCTGTCTCCGCAGGCAACCGACTCCATCAGCGCTTGCAGATCGGGTTGCCGCGCGCGAACGCGGCCGATGAACACAGGCTCTTCCACCAATTCCGTCCCTCTATGAGCGACTCCGCCCACCGTCGTCCGCCCACCTGCGGAGAGTTGTTCACGACAGCATGACCGGGATGCCGGCACCGCAGACTCCCCCGGCCCGCAGCACGCTGTGGCGCCTGACTAGCCGCCTTTTCCGCAGGGCGGCGTGCGTGCGGCAGGTGCCACCGTGCCCCTCATGGTCTGTCACACAGGGAATCCGATCCTGAGAAGCCGACGGATTGGTCGATCCCGGCGATATCGCTTCCGTTCTCTTCCGAACCTGTCGGTGGGAGCACTCGGACGCCGTACTGCTGACGGTGTTGCAGCACCGGTGGTCGGTGGCGGGCCTCACCAGGACGGTGGGTGAACACGATCACCGGTCCGGTGCGAGGAGGGCCGCCCTGTGATCGGCCTGGTCCGCTACCTGTTCACGGTGCTGCCGTTTTCCCGTCGCTGCCTCGCGCCGCTGCTGCTGTTCCTCGGTCCGGTGGCCGTGCTGACCAGGCGCGACGCCGGCCCGCCCCGCGACCTACGCCTCGGTGGCCGGGGCCGTGCTGCACGGACGGCGGGTCCGCCCGGTGGGTGTACCGGACGGACCCGCAGGTGGTCGGTCAGTGCCGCACGGCGGGTGCCTGCGCGGCTGGTGCGGTCCGGCTTCCGGCTGCCGCCGCGGCGGCCGGCAGTGTCCAGTTCTGGGCGCCCGTGCCGTTGCAGGTGTAGATCTGAAGTCGAGTACCGGTGGCGGTGGAGGAGTCGGGGACGTCCAGGCACTTGCCGGAACCGGGGTTCACGAACGAACCGCTGGTGCCCTGCTTCCACTGCTGTGCGCCCGTGCCGTTGCAGCGATAGAGCTGGACCGGTGTGCCGTCGGCGGTGCCGCTGTTGCTGACGTCCACACACTTGCCGAGCACGCGGAGTGTGTTGTCCGCGGCGACCGTCACGTCCTGGGCGTAGGTCTGGTTGCATCCCCAGGTCTGGATGTGCGCGCCGTCCCCGGTACCCGAGTCGGCGACGTCGAGGCAGAGCCTCTCGGTGCTGCCTGCGACGCCGGAAACGACCGGGCCGACGCGGGGTGCCGACGGGGCCGCGACGCCACCGGCGTACGAGGGCGGAGCGGCGGCGCCGCCGGAGGCCCAGCCGGTGTTCGGGGCGGTGCCGAGCGTGTAGGTGAGGGTGCCGCCCGAGGTGAGGGCCGCGGTGGGGGCGTAGGCGTTGTTCCAGGCGTCCGCGTTCCAGGACGCGGACTGGACGTACGGCGCGTCATCGGCGGCACCGTTCCCGTTGACGGTCAGCGTCTTGCCGGAGGGCAGGGTCACGACGGCCTGCGGGAAGACCGGGGAGCCGAGAGCGAGGTCGGCCGTGCCCGGGGTCTGCGGGAACATGCCGAGCGCGGACCACACGTACCAGGCGCTCATGGCGCCGAGGTCGTCGTTGCCGTCGGCGAGGCCACCGGGGGTGTTGGACCAGATCTGGTTCTGGATCGCACGGACCGCGCCCTGCGTCTTGTACGGCGCTCCGGTGTAGTCGTACTCCCACGGCAGTTCGATGCTGGGCTCGTTGCCCACCCAGGCGTACCCCTTGTCGCCGGTGAAGCTGCGCAGCACGGTGTCGAGATAGTGGTTCATGGTGGTGTTGCCGCCCTTGGCCCGGGCGAGTCCGGCGACGTTGAACGGGATCATGCCCGTGTAGATCCATGAGTCGCCTTCGACCATGTCCGTGCCACTTGTGGGATCGAATCCACCGGTCCACGAGCCGTTGGCATTGCGCGGCTCGACGAAGCCGGAAGCGGGATTGAGGACGTTGCGCCAGTCCTGTGCCCGGGCGGCGTACGTCTTCTGATCGGCGCTGTCACCGAGGGCGCCGGCCAGAGCGGAGAGGGCGAAGTCAGCGGTGTTGTACTCCAGGGTGGTGGCGGCCGGCCCGTAGAAGTTGCAGCAGCCGTAGCTGCCGTCGTGCGGCAGCCAGCCGGGAGTGTTCAGGTAGTTCAGGCCGGGCCGGTCGTTGTTGGTCTGCGACGCCTGGGCGACCAGCCCCTTGAGCGTCTCGGCGGTGTCGAACTGGCGGGCGCCGAAGGCGTAGTAGTCGGCGATGATGGCGGCTGCCGGGTCACCGACCATCACGTAGGACTCGCCGTTGTACTCCGACCATTTGGGGAAGACGCCGGTCTGGCGGTAGTCGTCGAGCATCGACTGCGCTGTGTCGGAGGCCGCTCTCGGGTCGACAAGCGCCTCGAGTTGCGCCTGGGACCGGTAGATGTCCCAGCCGGAATAGTTGCCGTAGACGGCCTGATGACCGGAGTCGACGGTGTGCGTCCGGCCGTCGAACCCCGAGTACTGCCCGTTGGTGTCGCTGACGATGTTCGGGTGGAGCAGGGAATGGTACAGCGCCGTGTAGAACATCTGCTGGTGAACCGCGGTCCCGCCGGCGATCTGGATCCTGCCCAGTTCGGTGTTCCACGCGTTCTGGGCGGCACCGCGGGTGGCGTCGAAGTCCCAGCCCGCGTTCTCCGCGGTGCGGTTGGCGGTGGCGTTGGCGACGGAGACGTAGCTGATGCCGACCTTCGCCTGCACGGTCGGGTGAGCGGTCGCGTCGAACGTCACGTAGCCGTTCTGAGCGGCGGCCCGGGGGGTCTCCGCGGCGGCTCCGGACCGGATTCGGCCGGGGGCGGTGGCCGGCTTGCCGTGCAGCACCGGCTTGTTGGGCTTCTCCGGGGTGTGCGGACCGGCACCGTGGACGGATGGCCGGCGTAGCGTGGACGTCGCGGTGGGAGCGCCGCTGGTCTTGAACGGTTGGTCGAAGACCATGTCGAAGTAGACGGTGTAGGTGTTTCCCGCCCCGCAGAAGCGGCCGCTGGTGACCTGTCCGCTGACCTCGGTGGGTGAGACGACGGTGAACTGGGTGTTGCTGGCGCCGTTCTGGCTGCCGGTGAGTTTGAAGACCAGGTTGGCCTGCGTGGTCGAGGGGAACGTGAAGCGCGCCATGCCGCTGCGTTTGGTGGCGGTCAGCTCGGTGGTGACCTGGTTGTCCGTCGACACCTTGTAAGAGCCGGCGGTGGCACTCTCGTTGGCGTGCGAGAAGCTGTCGGTCGACGAGGTGCTGACCGCGCCGACGGTCGGGAGCACCGGAACGTCCCCGGCGGCGCCGCAGCCCGGCCCCGCGATGTGGGTGAGACTGAAGCCGGTGATCGACTTGTCGTTGTACTCGTAACCGCCGCCCGGGGGCCGCGACGGGGTGTCCGGGCTCCACTGCACCATGCCGAACGGGACGTCGGCACCGGGGAAGTCGTTGGCCTCGTTCGACGTCCCGATGAAGGGGTTGACGAGAGTGGCGGGGGCGGTCACCAGGGTCGCGGAGGCGGGGGCCGCCGCAGCCATGGGCGCGACGAGAACCGTCGCCGCGAGAGTGGTCGCCGCCAGCAGCCCGGTGGCCAGGGCCGCGGGTGGGCGGGGGGTGAGTCTCATGTCCGTCGTGCTCCTTGTGCTCGTGTCCGCCTGGTGCCGGAGACCGGCAGGCAGCGTGCGGGACAGGACCGTGCGAAGCACCTCTGACAACGTTGTCCACCGATGCGCGAGCTTGGTGCCGGGACGGAGGAGACGGTGGGTTCTGCGCACGGCGGAGCGGTCGGAGATGCCGGAGCGGGGCGCGTGCTCCCGGGGAACGTAGAGCGACAATCAGGTTCACGTCAAGAGTGTGGGCAGTTCATCGCGGTGACGTGAGCCGTCGCGGTGGCGCTGTCCGTCGCGGTGGCGCCGGTGGACACTCGGGTTCTGTTCGGAACCCGCGGCCCGGCCTTACCGGAGACCGTCTTCCAGGACCCGGCCCACGCGGACGCCCGGCTGTTCGTCATGCCGCACAGCGGTGTCGGCGCCTAGGTGGTCCGGCCCGGCACCGAGCGGTTCGGGCCGCCGGAGGCGTGCCCGGTGCAGCCCCCCGGCCGGGAGACCAGGATCGGCCACGCCCCGTACGGGAAAGGCGCGTTCAGCGTGGGAGTACCCAGCTAGGGGTCCAGGTCCCGGTGGCGCCGTGGTCGGTCGCCGTGGTGGCGAGGTGGGCGCGGAGGGTGGCCAGTGCCGGGTGGGGGTTGTCGCGGTGCCAGAGGAGCGAGTGCGGGTAGACGGGTGTCGGGTCGGTCACCGGGATGCGGCGCAGGCCGTGGCCGGCGGGCCAGACGAGTCGGGTCTGCTCGCCCATGAAGGTGGCCAGGGCCGGGGTGTCGGCGACGGTGTCGAGGAGCGCGTCGGAGCCGAAGTTGGGGCCGGTCGCCTCGATGGTGAGGCCGAACTCGGCGACGAGGTCGTCGTAGTAGGCCGCCCATTCGGTGCCGGGGACGATGCCGGGCATCCAGATGCGGTGCCCGGCGAGCTGGGCGACGGTCACCGACCGGGCGCCCGCCAGCGCGTGGGCGGGGCCGGTGAGGAGCTGGAGCGGCTCGTCGAGCACCCGGACGGACTCGATGTCCTCGGGGAGGGGCCGGCCGGGCACGGCGACGGCGCGGAAGGAGGCGTCGATCGCGCCGGAGCGGATGGCGGCGACGGCCGTCTCGATGTCGAACAGCATCACCACGTCGAGGTCGATGTCGGGGTGGGCACGGTGGAAGCCCCGCATCAGGCCCGACGCGGCAACGCGTGAGGCGATCACGTCGACGCGCAGCGGACGGCGGCCGGCGCGCACGGACCCGGCCGCGCGCTCGGCGACGCGCAGCAGCTCGCGCGCGTGGGGCAGGAACGCCTGCCCGTCGATGGTGAGCTCGGCGCCGCGCGGGGTGCGGGTGAACAGCCGTACTCCGAGGTTGCGCTCCAGCGCGGCGATGCGCTTGGAGACGGCCTGCTGGGTGACCGCCAGCTCGGCGGCGGCCTCCTGGAACTGCCCCGCCTCGGCCACGGCGACGAAGGTGCGGACGGTGTCGAGGTCCATGCCGACACCCTAGAGCCACAACCATTGGTTGTGGGCGACGGCTCTGTGGTTGTTTGATCCCGAGGTACGGCGCTCGCTTTGATGCTTTCGGTCGCGAAACGGTTGTGGCGGGTGAGGGCGAAGGGCGTCGGGCATGAGAAGCGGGCACCGGACGGGACATCGGCTGGGGCGGCGGTTCGGGTGGCTCTGGGGAGCGTACGGGACCAGCGCGCTCGGCACATGGCTCGCCTTCGGCGCGTTCCCGCTGATCGCCATCCGGGTGCTGCACTCCGGACCGGCCGAGGTGGCCGCGCTCTCCTCCGTGGCGGCCGCGGTGGGCGCGGCCGTGGCGGTGCCGCTCGGCCCGTGGGTGGAGTTCCGCCGCAAGCGGCCGGTGCTCATCGCGATGGACCTGGTGCGGTTCGCGGCGCTGCTGACCATCCCCGCCGCGTACGCGCTCGGCGTGCTCACCTTCCTCCAGCTCCTGCTGGTGTCGGTCGTCGTCGCGGCGGCCGACATCACCTTCCGTGCCGCCTCCGGTGCGTACCTGAAGACGCTGCTGCCCGCCGAGGACCTGCTCGTCGCCAATGCCCGCTTCGAATCCACGGCCTGGACGACCACGATCATCGGACCGCCGCTGGGCGGCGCGGTGATCGGGCTCCTCGGTCCGGTGGCGACGGTGGTGGCCGACGCCGTCAGCTACCTGCTCTCGGCCCTGGGCATCCGCGCGACGGGCGGCCACGAGCCACCGCCCGAGCGCCCGGCGGGCACGCGCATGCGGGCCGGGGACCTGCTCGACGGCTGGCGGTACATCCTCACGGACGCGACGCTGCGTCCACTGTTCTTCAACACCGCCTTGTTCAACGGCCTGCTGATGGCCACCCAGCCGCTGCTGGCCGTCCTGATGCTCGGCCGGCTCGGGTTCACACCGTGGCAGTACGGCCTCGCCTTCGCCGCGCCCTCGATCGGCGGGCTGCTCGGTTCACGGCTGGCCCGGCCGCTCGCCTCCCGGTTCGGGCAGCACCGGGTCATGGTCATGACGGGGTGGCTGCGCGCGCTCTGGCCCGTCGGCCTGGCCTTCGTGGGGCCGGGCACCGGCGGACTGCTGCTGGTGGTGGGTGTCGAACTCGGGCTCATCTTCTGCTGCGGGGTCTTCAACCCCGTGTACGCCACCTACCGCCTCGAGCGCACCGCGACCGACCGGGTCACCCGCACGCTGTCCGCCTGGGCGGTGACGACCAAGGCCTCGACCGCGCTGCTGACGGCTGTCTGGGGCGTGCTGGGCAGCCTGCTCGGCGCGCGTACGGCGATCGGCCTGGCCGGCGTGCTCCTGCTGGCGACCCCGCTGCTGCTCCCCCGCCGCGCGGCAGCACATCTGTCCGAGCCCGAGCCGGAGCCGGCACCGCCGCCCGCCACGGCACCAGCCCGGCGCGCGCACCCCTGAGAGAAGCGGGCCGGTCACGGCTAGGCCCCGTCGGGCAGTCCAGCGCTGTCGAAGTAGACCACCAGCGTCTGTTCCGGCTGTTCGGCCAGGTGAAAAGCGGTGTACACATACGCGGTCGCTCCCCGCTGCGGATGCCGCAGCCGTTTGCGGCCGCTGTGCCGGGCCTGCACCTCCTACCGGGGCCACCAGTCCCGCACCTCCGGGCTGCCCTCGTTCAGCTCTTCGATCAGGCGCGTGTACCGCGGGTCGCCGGGATGGCGTGCGGCCAGCGTCCGAAGTCGGGCGAGCAGGCCCCGCGCCTCGGGTTCCCAGTCGAGCGGAACCTCCCGGGCCACCGGTTCCAGGAACACCCAGCGGACGAAGTTGGCCGGCCGGTCCGCCTCGGTGATGAGCCTCGGAAACAGTTCGCCGGCCGCCTGGTTGTGGCCGAGGACATCGTAGTTGCCGCCGATGATGTACGCCGGGTGCGGCTGGAGCAACGACGGGACGGCTCCCGCCCCGGCCGGCAGCGGCTCGCGTTCACCGGCTTCGGGCGCGGGCGCGTGACCGGCGAGCCGGAGAAGATGAGCGCGCTCGCGACGGTCGAGCCGCAGCGCCGCGGCGAGGGCGTCGAGCACTTGTGCGGAGGCGCGGATCTCCCCGTCCCTGCTCCAGGTACGTGTACCAGGTGGCGCTGAGATCGTCGTACGACCCACCGCCCAGAGCTGACCGCCGCCGCCCCTGCGCGCGGGGACCACCCGGTGTCCACGAGGGTGCCCGCATCAGTGTCCGGCGCCGTCAGGGGCGGTTCGTCCAGATGTCGCAGTGGTGGTCCGTGTCCGGCCGGGTCGGGCCGGTGTGGTCCGGGAGCAGGGTCTGTACGCCGTTCCGTGGCCAGCGGGGCGCGCCGTTGCCGTTGGGGTCGCCCGAGCGGGCGAAGCGTGTCCAGTAGTCGATCATCGTGTCGGCCAGGCGCTTCTGGGGTTCGGTCAGGGCGCGGGGTCTGCCGCCGAGGTCGAACAGGTACGGAAGTTCCGTGGTGTGGGTGGCGCCGAGCGGGAAGGGCGGTTCGGTCGTCGTGGGGCGGGGTGCGTTCGGGTCGGCGAACTCGTAACGCCACACGGGCATCCGGCGGGCGAGCCGCCGGGCCGTGCTCGCGGTCGGGCAGGCGTAGTTCGAGTCGCCGATGACGGCGCCGAACACCGGCCCCGCGCTGTCGGCGGTGACGGGGTAGGCGTGGACGACCTCAGCGGTGTGCGCCGGGTCGGGGATGTAGCTGCTGACGACGTCCGGCCAGGTCGCCGGCGTGACGACGGTGCCCGCGCGCATGATGCCGGCGGCCCAGACGTTCCCCTCGTCGTGGTTGCTGCCGAGCAGGACCGGCATCCGCCGCATGTCTCCCGTGGCGAGTGCGGCGGCGGGATCCCGCGGCAGCAACGGCGTCCCGTAGGCGGGGTGTTGGTCGATCCCCTGGTGCGCGAGCAGCTGTGCGGGCGGTACCTCGCGCAGGCAGGTGAGGGGGTGCACCGCCTCGGCGCAGCCCACGTCCGCCGTGAGTTCGGCGCCGGCTGCCTCGGCTGTGGCGCGTGGGTACGCGGAGGGCGCGAAGGGCTGTTCGGGCCGCCCGGAGCACGGTCCGCTCTCGATGACCGCCCGGTGGAAGAGTCCCGCTGCCGATGGCGAGGCGAGCTGGGCGCAGACGCTGTAGGCCCCCGCGGACTGGCCCGCCAGGGTGACGTTGCCGGGATCGCCGCCGAAGGCCGCGATCCCGGCCCGGACGTAGCGGAGCGCGGCCTGCTGGTCGGCGAGGCCGAACGTGCCGGAACCGGCGAGGCCCGGGCGGGCGAGGAACCCCAGTGCTCCGAGCCGGTAGTTGACCGTCACGACCACGACGTTGCCGCGTACGGCCATCCGGTGGGCCTCGTAGGAGCTGCCGGTCCCGGTGGTGAAGCCGCCGCCGTGCAGCCAGACGACGACCGGCTGGGGGTGGGCGGAGGTGGCGGTGTCCGGTGCGGTCACGTCGAGGTACAGACAGTCCTCGGCCGTGCTGCCGCCGCGGACCTCGCCGGCGGGCTGGGCGCACGCGGGGGCCGCGTGCCGCGCGTCCCGTACTCCGGTCCAGGGCGTCGGCGGCCGGGGCGCGGTCCAGCGCAGGGCGCCCACCGGCGGCGCCGCGTACGGGATTCCTTCGAAGGTCCGGTAACCGTCAAGGGCACTGCCGCGTACCGCGCCGTCCTGGGTGTGCGCCACCACCGGCGTGTTCGGTGCCGCCGTGACCGGCAGGGGGGCGAGCACGGCCAGCGCGCTCGTGAGAAACCCCGCCAGAGAGCGCATGTCAGCCTCCGCCCATCCCGCCCCGCGCGGCCACCAGTGTCGTGCGGAGGCCACCGATCGCCTTGGCCGGGCCGGGAGCCACGGTGCCGAGACGTCCGGTCAGTTCCTCGATACGGTCCTTGCGGGCACGGGCGTCCGAGCGGGAGACGACGGGCCGGATGCCGCCGGCCGCGGCCAGGGCCACCAGCGCGGCGTCGGCGGGCGCGATCCGCGCGGCGGACTCCGTGCCGTGCAGCAGAGCGGTCACCGTGGCCCGGAGCGCGGTGACGGCCGAGGGGTCCGTGACCGTCACCGCCCGCCGGGACCGGCCGAAGGACCTCTTCTCCTCGACGGCCAGCACGCCCTGGGCGACGAGCCGGTCCTCGACCGCGTGCAGCGTCCGCTCGCGGTCGCGTCTGATCCAGGAGGCCCAGCCGCGCCGGTCGCGCGCGACGTGGTCGAGCATCAGGTCGAGGACCGGGTCTCCGGCCGGCCCCGGCGTCGCGACCAGCGCGTCGCCGTCGGAGTCGACGAGGTGCCCCCGGACAGCCAGTTCGGCCAGGACGGCCGCGCGGAGCAGGAATCCGGTCCTGGTGCGGTCGTAGAGGCCATCGGCGGAGGTGTCGTAGGCCGTGAGGTACATCCGGCAGTACAGAGGCTGCGCGGTAAGGGACGGAGGCCGCGTCGTGCGGTACGGAGGCTGCGTCATGACGTCGACGCTACGGTGGTCACGGCCGCGAGTGATCCGTCCAGGGGGTGGAACGTCCCTGGGCACAAGGGATGAGTGGGCCGGGCGCTCATCCTGGAGGATGAGCGCCGTGGACCTGTGCGGTGCCGGGTGTCAGAGGTCGCGGGGTCGCACGATCCGGTGGTCGTAGGCGGCGACCGCGGCCTGCACGCGGTCCCGCAGCCCCAGTTTGCGCAGCACCGCCGAGACGTGGCTCTTGACGGTCGCCTCCGACAGGTTCAGGTGCCGGGCGATCTCCGCGTTCGACAGGGCCTGCCCGATCAGGGCGAGGACCTCCAGCTCGCGTGCCGAGAGTTCCGACAGCGCTCCGGGCGTCGGCCGTTCGGCCGGGCCGGTGGACGCGAACCGGTCGAGCATGCGACGCGTCACGCTGGGGGCGAGCAGCGCGTCGCCGCGGGCGATGACCCGGATGGCCTCGGCGAGTTCGGCGGGCCGGATGTCCTTCAGCAGGAAGCCGCTGGCGCCCGCGCGCAGCGCTGTCAGTACATGCTCGTCCAGGTCGAACGTGGTGACGACGAGGACCCGGGTCGTACTGCCCGACGCGATGATCTCGCGGGTGGCGTCGATGCCGTCCATCACGGGCATCCGGACATCCATCAGGACGACGTCCGGGCGCAGCTGCCGTACCAGCCGCACCGCGTGCTGTCCGTCGGTCGCCTCGCCGACGACCTCCAGATCGTCGCGCGCATCGATGATCATGCGGAAGCCACCCCTGACCAGCGCCTGGTCGTCGGCCACCACCACCCGGATCGTCACGGTCCGCAGCCTATCGGCAGCTGGGCGCGCACCTCGAAACCGCCGTCCGCCCCGGGCCCGGCGTCCAGGGTGCCGCCGAGGAGCGCCACCCGCTCGCGCATGCCGAGGAGACCGCGCCCGGCTCCGGGGGACCGGACCGCGCGGGCCGGGGGCCGCCCGTCGTCGGTCACGGTGAGGTGCACGGTCGAGGCGTCGTAGCGCACGCGGATGCTCACGCGGGTGGCGCGGGCGTGGCGCAGAGTGTTCGTCAGCGCCTCCTGGACGATGCGGTATCCCGCGAGATCGACCGCGGCGGCGGGGGCGTAAGTGCGCTCCCCCGGGTTCAGGTCCACGACGAGACCGGAGGCGCGGGCGTTCGACGCCAGTTCCTCCAGGTCCGTGAGTCCGCGCGGCGGCATGCGCCCATCGTCACCGTCGGGCGGCGGTTCGGCGCGCAGGAGCAGACGCAGCTCGCTCAGCGCGGACCGTCCGGCGCCGTCGATGGCGCGCAGCGCCTGCCGTGCCCGCTCCGGGTCCCGTTCGAAGACGTCCTCGGCGGCGCTCGCCTGGATCACCATGACGGACACGGTGTGCGCCACCACGTCGTGGACCTCGCGGGCGATCCTGGCGCGTTCCTCCGCCGCGGCCCGATGGGTCTGCGCGACAAGACGCTCGTGCTGGGCCCGGCGCCACTGGCCACCGGTCCAGGCCAGCGTGACGGCCAGCAGGTACGCCGCCAGGCCCAGCGCTCCCCCGCCGACGAACGCGCCCGGTGTGAGCGCCAGCAGACCGAGCAGCCACCACCGCGACACCCGTGGCGGTGACTGCGACGACAGGACGCTCAGTGCGATCTGGGCCGCGAGCAGGGCACCGGTCAGGCTCACCGCGGGAAGGACCAGCCAGAGCCCGACGCCGGTCAGCGCGGTGGCGGCGAGGACGGTCCGTGGACGGCGGACCACCCACCACAGCGCGGCGATCTGGAGCACCGCGAGCACCAGCGCGGCGGCGGACCGCCCCGGGCCGTGTTCCTCGGGGCCCGCGACGACGGCCGTGGGCGCCACCACGCCGAGCACGAGCACCGCCGAGCCGGTCCGCAGCGCCCGGACAGCTCGGGCGGACGGGGAGAAGTAGCTGCTGCCGTCCGAACCGGGCCACTGATCCACGGACCGACGCTACCAATGCCGGCGGCGCGGCCGGCCCGGAGCCACCCGAACAGCAGGGCTCGGACAGCAGGACTCGGACAGCAGGACTCGGGCAGCGGCCGAACATCCCGGGGGCGGATGTTCTCGTGTTCCGGCAGCACGGGGCGGCGGCGCGGGCGGGTGCGTCAGGCGGGCAGGGCGGTGAGCCAGTCGGTCAGGATGCGGTTCACCTCGGCGGGGCGTTCCTGCTGGATCCAGTGGCCGCAGCCGTCCAGGAGGTGGGAGGACACCAGGCCCGGCAGAGTGACCGGGTACGCCTCGATCGCGTCGGCCAGCCAGGTCGTGGAGGCGTCCAGGCTGCCGCCCATGAACACCGAGGGCTGGGTGAGGGGAGCACCGTCGAAGGCGGCGAGGTCCTCCCAGTCGCGGTCCATGTTCCGGTAGCGGTTGAGCGCTCCGGTCATACCGGTGCGTTCGAACTCCCCGGCGTACACATCGAGATCGCGCTCGCTGAGCCAGGCGGGCAGCCGGCCGACGGGGAACCGGTCACGCAGCGTCCCGGTCCTGCTGACGAAGTGCGGATCGGGAGCGCCGGGTGCGGGCATGGTGTCGGCGGACAGGGCCGCGTAGAAACCCGCGAGCCAGCCGCGCACATCGGGTTCGATCTCGGCCTCGGCGCGGCCCGGCTCCTGGAAGTACGAGACGTAGAACTCCTCGTCCCCGCCCATCCGGGTGAAGACGTCACTGGGGCGGGGGCCGCCGCGCGGGGTGTAGGGCACGCTCAGGAGGCCCACCGCGCGGAAGACGTCCGGCCTGAGCAGGGCGGAGTTCGCGGCGATGGCCGCGCCCCAGTCGTGGCCGACGACCACCGCCGACTCCTCGCCCAGGGCGTGCACCACCGCGACGTTGTCCGCCACGAGCTCGGCCATCCGGTAGGCGTCGGTCGCGACCGGCTTGGAGGAGCGGCCGTAGCCGCGGACGTCGACGGCGACCGCGCGGTGTCCCGCCGCCGCGAGGGCCGGCAGCTGGTGGCGCCAGGAGTACCAGGATTCCGGGAAGCCGTGCACGAGCAGCACCAGCGGCCCGGTCCCCTGCTCCACGAGATGGACACGGCCCCCCGGCGAGGAGACCGACCGGTGTGTGCTGTCCCGGACGTGCTGCGCCATGCGTCTCCTCCAGGAGCGTCGCTCTGCCACGCCCCCGAAGCGGCTCCTCTGCCGCCGTTCCGACGGCTCGATCGTCCATGATGCGGAAGGCCGCGCCGAGACGACGAGTTCGTTTGCCGTTTCGGCAAGTCGGCCTCGGACGCCACGAATTCGTGACATCCGCAGGGCACAACCATCGGTGAGGGTGGCAGGTCGTACCGGTCGTCATGCATGAGGGGAACGGCGGCCGTGCCGTCCGTCCCCGCGGACGCGGCCGTCAGGCCGTTCACCGTGACGACCGACTCATGGGGGAAGAACCGATGTCACACATGTCCCGCGCCCGGCGCGTCCTGGCCGCCGTGGCGGTGGCGGGGACGGCCACCGCCGCTCTCCTGGCCGCGGCTCCCGGCGCCTCCGCCGTCGCCCGGGCCGCCTACAACGGCGCCTGCGGCTCCGGCTACACCGTGGTCAATTCCGCCCCGGTGGGGAACAAGGGCACCGCCTACCTGACGTACAGCTCGTCCACCGGAAAGAACTGCCTGGTCATGGTCCGCAACGTGAGCGGTGACCCGGTGCCGATGGAGCTGTATCTGAACGTCAGCGGGGACGAGATCCACGACAACTACGACAACGGCACCTACCGGTCGTACGCGGGCCCGCTGTACCTCGGCGCGAAGGGGCAGTGCGTCGACTGGTACGGACGGCTGGACGGGGTGTGGTTCGGCGAGAGCGGCACCAACTGCGGCTGACGTCCGCACTCCGGCCCGAGGGGCCGGAGACGGCGACGGACCTGACCCGAACGGAGGCCGGGCCCGTCGCCGTGCGGTTCCGCCCGGTCCCGGGTCAGGGGTACGACAGCACCGTGGACGGCGTGGTCGACGTACCGGACGTCGGTGCCCCGGTCTCGTTGATGACGTGCTCGTACTGGCCCTGGCCGCCGAGGGACACCACGAGCAGGTCGTGGAACTTCACGCCCGCGGTGTTCGGGGCGGCGAAGCCGTGGTGCTGCACGATGCCCGGATCAGCCGTGTAGTTGCAGTAGCTGCCCAGCCCCCAGGCTTCGTGGGCGGTGACCTTGTCGCCGACCTTGTAGGCGGCGTAGCCCTTCACGGAACCGTTCTGGATCGCGGCCTGGTTCGGGGCGTCGTACGCCTTCTCGTTCTGGAAGAAGATCGTGCGGCCCCGCTGGCCGTACCACTGCACGTCGTACTTGTTGAAGTGCTCGACGAACAGGCCCGTGCACAGGACGTCGTCGCCGTTGACCACGATGCCGTAGTCGGCGCGGTTGGTGTCCCATCCGACGCCGGTGCCGTGGTCCGCGCGCCAGACCCAGGTGTGGTCGACGATGGTGTTCCTGCTGTTGACGACCATGCTGGTGGTGGCCTTGCCGGCGCCCGCCCCGCCGATGCGCACGAACACGTCCTGCACGGTGGTCGGGTTGGCCGCATGGTCGCGGGAGGCGCCGGTGGGGCCGACCTCCAGCAGGGTCGCGGAGTTGACCGGCCCGGCATCGATGAGGAAGCCCGCCAGCCGTACGCCGTCCACGTCGGCGACCCGCAGGGCCGTGACGCCGTTGTCCGGCACGATCGTCGCGTAACCCAGGCCCAGGACCACGGTGCCGGCCCGGTTGACCTGGATCGGCTGGTCGACGTGATAGATCCCCGGGGTCAGCAGCAGGTGAAGGCCCTGCGACAGAGCCTGGTTGAGGGTGGCCGCGGTCACGCCCGGCTTGGCGACATAGAACTGCGACAGCGACAGCGAGGTGCCCCTGGGCGTGCCGCTGCCCCAGGTGACCCCGCGCGCATTGGTGCGCTTCTCCGGCAGGAAGACGCGGTACTCGCCGCCGTTGAGATACAGGAACGGCTTCTCGCGGGAGACGGGAGTGGTGTCCAGGGTGGTGTACGGCGGGTTGGGGAAGCTCTGTGCCGGAGCGCCCTGGACGCCGGAGAACACCATGTTCCACACGGCGTTGGCCCAGCCCCCGATCGCGCTGTCCCGGGTGTACCACTGCTGCTGCGAGTAGGGGCCGACCTGGCCGTCGACGCGGCAGTCGGCGATGTAGCCGCCGCTGGCCCAGCCGTAACCGGCCGGGGCGAGGTTGAGGCCGCCGCGCACGTGTATCCGGCGGAAGGGAGCGGCCTGGGCGACGGCCCAGCGGTTGGTGCCGTTGGCCGGGACGAGGGCCAGGTTCTCGGCCGAACGCCAGAAGTTCTGCGTGGCGTTGCCGTTGGCCCACCCCGCGTCGACCGTGATGTCACCGTTGATGGTCGTGTCATCGGGCGACAGGCCGAGGCCGGCGATGGAGGTGTAGAAGCCGATCTGGGCGTTGAGTCCCGTGTAGGTGCCGGGCTTGAACAGCAGCGCGTAGCGGCCGGTGCTGAACTGCGCCGACTCCTGCTGCCGGAAGACCTCGTCGAGTCTGGCCTGGATGCCGGGCGTGGCGGGGTCGAAGACCAGGACGTTGGGGCCGAGGTCGCCGCCGCCGGCCAGGGCGCCCGGCCGGACGGCCGAGGGAGCCGCCGAGGCCGGAGTGGCCGGGCCGGTCAGGAAAGGGGCCGACGCCGCCGCGGCGGCGGCACCGATGACGGTACGGCGCGTGACGGGAGACCGGCCG
Source organism: Streptomyces sp. NPDC028722 (assembly GCF_040637655.1). Taxonomy (NCBI): domain Bacteria; kingdom Bacillati; phylum Actinomycetota; class Actinomycetes; order Kitasatosporales; family Streptomycetaceae; genus Streptomyces; species Streptomyces sp. NPDC028722. Next base: position 20,811 of record NZ_JBEZWU010000040.1, on the reverse strand, counting down.
GAGGCTGGGGAGTCGGGGAAGGCAGGGGGCATGGGCGGCTCTCCTGGTTCGAGATCTGAACGATGTGGGGGTGGGGGAGCGCTCTCTCGCCGGGAATGCTTCAGTCCCCTGAACGCACCGTCAAGAGTCATGACGTAAATCCACAGGGTTTCGTTCACGTCCCGTCGACCTCACGGCAAACCGCGGCACATGACGTCGGCGAATCTCAACGCCCGCGAGCAGCCCACCTCTTGGCTTCGCCGGCCCGTGGGTCGCGGGTCTCATCCTCTCCAGCGGGACGCCTTGACACCTCCGCCTCACCGACCTGAGACTGCATGAACGGGAGAGCGCTCTCCCCCACTGGCGCCCACCGTGTTCCGTCCACGTCGCCGTGGCTGCTCACCGTCCGATGCCTCCATCCTCAGGAGGTCTCCATGCCACGGAGACCGGGCGTCCGGTTGCCGGAGAGCGCTCTATGCCGTGTGCCCGGCGTGCCGTTAGGGTGCGGCCATGAGCAAACAGGCTCCGACCTTGGAGGATGTCGCCCGTGAGGCGGGGGTGTCCCGGGCGACTGTCTCCCGGGTCGTCAACGGCGTCCGCAATGTCGACCCCGCGATCCAGGAACTCGTGTGCCGGGCCATCGAGCAGACCGGTTACGCACCCAACCGGGCCGCCCGGTCGCTGGTGACCCGGCGCGCCGAGACCGTCGCCCTGGTGGTCTCCGGGGCCGGGGACGCGCCGGACGACAGTCAGGAGGCCTTCGCGGCCCGGATCTTCGCGGACCCCTTCTTCGGCCGGGTGGTCGCGGGCGTCATCGGCTTCCTGCGCCCGCGCTCCATGCATCCGGTACTGATGTTCGCCGAGTCGGCCGAGGACCGGCGCGAGGTCCTCACCTATCTGCGGCAGGGCCGCGCCGACGGGGCGCTCGTCGTCTCCACCCACGCCCACGACCCGCTGCCCGCGCTCCTGGCCGAGGCGGAACTGCCCACCGTGCTGTTCGCCCGCCCGGCACACCCGGTGCCCTTGAGCTACGTGGACCTGGACCACCGGGACGGCGGCCGGCTCGCGGCGGAACACCTGCTGGCACGCGGCTGCCGCAGGCCGGCCACCGTGGCAGGGCCGCTCGCTGTCGGCGCGAGTCAGGAGCGGCTCGCCGGTTTCCGCGACACGCTGGCCCGCAACGGGCACCCGTACACGCCGGTCGTCGAAGGCGGTTTCACCTTCGACAGCGGCGTCACCGCCATGACGCGGCTCCTCGCCGAACAGCCTGACGTGGACGGCGTGTTCGCAGCCAACGACCTGATGGCCCAGGGTGCCTGCCAGGTGCTGCGGGAGCACGGCAGGCGCGTGCCCGACGACGTCGCGGTCATCGGCTTCGACGACTCCGGCATCGCGCCTGCCTGTCACCCCCCGTTGACCACGATCCGCCAACCGGTCGAGCGCATGGCGGCGCACATGGCCCGCCTCCTCGACGAACACGTCCGAAGAGAGCGGGCCGAGCCCACGTCCGTCATCTTCGACCCCGAACTGGTCGTACGGGACTCCGCGTGAACGCCGTACGGGGACCGGGACGGCTTTCAGGTAATGGCCGGGGTCCGGGCGGTGCCGGCACACCAGATCCGGCGGATGTCGCGGGTGGCGTGGATGCCGGTCAGGGGGTCGCCGCCGATGAGGACGAGGTCGGCGCGCAGTCCGGGGGCGACCGGTCCCCGATCCCCGGTCGCCGGGACCGGAGTACCGGGCGGGCAGCGCGGTGGCGGCGTTCAGGGCCTGGGCCGGGGTGAGGCCGGTGTCGACGAGGAGGACCAGCTCATGGTGGAGGCTCCTGCCGTGCCCGGCCTGGAAGGGCACGCCGGGCCGGCCACCCGGCGGCTGTCCTTCCTCGCGTCCTTCCGCACCGGCGGGCGCTTCCCCACCGCCCGGCGCACGGCGAACTGAACGCGGCCGGCGTCGGGTCAGGGAGGCCCTTTGTCACCGACGGCCGGCGGCGGGGGCTTGCCGAAGCGTACGGAGACCTTCTCGAACCCCTTGAAGGACTCGGTGGCCGCGTAGGAACGGTAGGCGCGCAGGTCACCCGTGGCGAGGTGGACGTGGTCGGTGAACGGTGTGAGCAGGCTGCGCGGCCACAGCCGCAGGCTGCGCACGGCGATGACCTCGGCGGTGGCCAGGTACACCAGGGCGGCGAGGTAGATCCAGGCGAGCAGGCCGAGCACGATGCCGAACATCCCGTAGGTCGCGGTGGCGCCTCGCAGCACGTGTCCGACGTAGTAGGAGCCGCCCCACTGAAGTGCCTGCCAGGCGGCGGCGGCTCCCAGTGCGGGGCCGTACATCACGCGCAGCGGCAGTCGGCGCCGGGTCATGAGCCGGTAGCTCAGAAGCAGCAGCGCGGCGTTGACCGCCACTCCCACCACACCGATGGCGACGCGGATGCCGACGGCCAGGCGCGTGCCGAAGATGTCGGCGGCGGATTCCGCCGTGGACAGCGCCGTCGTCAGCACGAGGCCGACCGCGAGCAGCAGCAGGAAGTACAGGCCCCTGGCCCGGGATCGCAGCGGGTCGGGCCTGGCGTGCCGCGGTACCGCGAAGATCTTGTTGAGGGCGTGCTGGACCGCCTGGGACACCCCGAGGGCACCGTAGAGGCTGCCGACGACACCTACCGCGAGGGCGGCGCCGTTGCCGTGGAAGGAGTGGATGTTGTGGCCGAGCTGGTCGCCGATCACCGGGATCTCGCCGAGCGCCGAGTGGAGCACCGACTGCTGCAACTGCGGGTTGCCGTGCAGGGAGGCGCTGAGGATGGCCACGAGGAACAGCAGGAGCGGGAAGAGGGAGACGAAGCCGTAGTAGGCCAGCAGTGCGGCGAGATAGGCCGCCTGGTCGTCGAAGAACTTGTACACCACCGCGAGCGGCATACCCGCCCACCGGTGCCGTCGCTGATATCGGTCCAGCCGGGCCAGCACGTTCATGTGGCCTCCCACACCCTCGGCGATGTCCGCGCCTCGGCGGGCACCGCAGCATTCCCGTGCCCCGCACGGGCGATCCCACACCGTCCGGCGTGACCGGCCCTGTCATCGGCCCTGCTGTTCCTGCGCCGCCGAGCCGGCGTAAGCCCACGGGCCGGGGTTATCCGGTGCGCATGGCGAATCTGCATCTTCCCGGCCGTGACCACGGCGATCATGGCGATCACGGCGAGAACCGAAAGAGCGAGGTGCCGGACCCCGAGGAGGCGGGGCCCGGCCCGGAGGTCGAGCGGCGGGCGCCGGACGCGCCGACGAAGCTGCCCAAGGGGGCGTGGCTGCGGGTGCTGAAAGGGTCGCTGAAGGAGTTCCAGGACGACGAGCTGACCGACCGGGCCGCCGCACTGACGTACTACGGGGTGCTCTCCCTGTTCCCGGCTCTCCTGGTGCTGATCTCGCTGCTGGGCATCACCGGCAAGTCGGCCACCGACACGGTGCTGTCCCACCTCAAGCAGCTCGCCCCCGGTTCGGCCCGGGAGATCCTCACGCGGGCCGTGGAGCAGCTACAGGACCGCGCGGGCACCGGTTCGGTCATGGCGGTCGTCGGTGTGGCGGTCGCCGTCTGGTCCGCCTCCGGCTACGTCGCCGCTTTCATCCGCACGGCCAACGCCGTCTACGACATGCCCGAGGGCCGCCCCGTCTGGAAGATCCTCCCCGTGCGTCTCGGCGTGACCGTCGTCCTCATGGTGCTGGCGGTGGTCAGCGCCCTGATCGTGGTGTTCACCGGTGGTCTGGCCCACCAGGCGGGGATGGCGCTCGGGATCGGGGACAGCGCGCTGACGGTGTGGTCGATCGCCAAGTGGCCGGTGCTGGTGCTCCTGGTCACCATGATGATCGCGCTCCTGTACTGGGCGACGCCGAACGCGAAGGTGAGGGGCTTTCGCTGGGTGACGCCGGGCAGCTTCCTCGCCCTGGTCATCTGGATGATCGCCTCGACCGGGTTCGCGTTCTACGTGGCGAACTTCGCCTCCTACAACAAGACCTACGGCACCATGGCCGGTGTCATCGTCTTCCTGGTGTGGCTGTGGATCAGCAACCTGGCCGTCCTCCTGGGCCTGGAGTTCGACGCCGAGACGGCACGGCAGCGGGCGATCGCCGGTGGTCACCCGCCGCGGGCGGAGCCGTACGCCGAGCCGCGTGACACCCGCAAGTGGGACGAGCAGGATCTGCGCCGGGTGGACGAGGTCTGAATTCTCCCGCGCGCCCTCTCCCGACCAGCGGGTGGTTCAGGTGGCGATGGTGGCCAGTCCGGCGATGCCGACGAGATAGACGACGACCACGGTGATGCTGTCGATGCCCATCCGCGCGTACTGGCGGCGGGGACGGAAAATGAGGCCGGTCATGTAGACGACGGTGAGGATGATGCCGAGCGCGGTGAGGTAGATGTCGGTGTCGTGCGCGGCCGGCAGGACGGGCTTGCCGGAGATGAGGGTGGCCAGGAGGAAGAGAACCGGCAGGAACGCGTTACCGCCGAAGATGTCGCTGACGGCGAGCTGGTAGTCGCCGAGCCGGGTGGACGTCAGGCCCGTGCTGAGCTCGGGCAGGGAGGTGGCCGCGGCGAGGACGGTCGCACCGAACAGCACCCCGCTCAGCCCCTGCCGGGCGAAGAGCTGCTCACCGCTGCGCTCGATGACCACGCCCGCCACCAGCGTCGCCAGCGCCGCGGCGGCGAAGACGAGCGCGGCCCGGCGGGAGCCGACACCCTGGTCGGTCGCGGCCTTCTCCTTCTTCCCCCGGGAGTGGCCGCGCGGTTCGGGCTGGCTGTCCGGAGCGTCGCCGCCCTCACGCCACGGCAGCCCCCGGCCCGCCCGGTTCAGCAGCACCAGCCCGATCACCCACAACGCGGCGATCGCCACCGACGCCGGGGCCAGACGCGCGGCGTGCAGATCCGGGGGCAGCTGGGTGCCCATGACCACCACGGCCAGAATGACCACCACCAGCGCGCCCTCGAGCACCAGCTGGAGGCTGGCGGCCAGCCGGGTCAGCGGCGCGCGCGGACGCACCCCGGCGGCGTCCAGGGCGGCGAGGACGACGGTCTGGATGGCTATGCCGCCGAGGATGTTGCCGACGGCGACGTCCAGCTGGCCGGCCAGGGCGGCCGAGACGGTGATGGCGATCTCCGGGAGGTTGGTCGCGATCGCCAGGAGGATGAGCCCGCCCAGGGCGCTGCCCAGATGGAGCCGTTCGGCGAGGACGTCGGTGGTGTCGGACAACTTGATGCCCGCGTACCAGATGACGGCCGCACTGGCCACGAACAACACGAGCAGCACCGGAGAGTTCAGAGATCCCATGCGTCTGCGGGTACCCGCCCGGGGCGGTGACTTGGCATGTCACATGTCCCATGTCCTGTGCCCCGGGGCGGCTCCGGTACGGGCTCAGTGTCCGCCGACGGCGAGTTCGTAGTCACCGATGAGGTCGCCGAGCAGGGTCCCGGCCGTCAGGTCGCTGCGGACGTGGCCGGCCATGTAGAGGCGGGAGTAGAGGACCTGGTCCTGCATCCAGCGGTAGTCCTCGGCCCGGTGCGGGGAGAGGGCGCTGAGGAAGGTGACCGCGGCGGCGGCACGGGTGGCGTGCCGGGAGGGGTAGGAGTAAGGGCCCTTCGCACCGGCGGTGATGTGCTTCTCGGGGCGCAGGGCCGGGTCGAGGACGAAGGGAGCGGGCCGCTTGTACCGGGCGGCGACCCGGTCGCTGATGGTCTTGGCCAGCTTCAGGGCCGACTTGAGCTGCGCCTTCTCTCCCTTGCCGCGCGCCGTGGGGATCAGCTCCCGCTGGTCGTGGAAGTACAGCTTCCAGATGTCCTTCTTCCCGTTGAGCTCCAGCCAGGTGGCGGCCTTCTTGCCGGCGGCGGTACGGGTCCTGGCCAGTGCCTGGACCTCGTGGAGTTCGGCGGTGCGCTCCTTCGCCGTGGGCGGTGCGGGGGTCTGCCGCGCGGCCCAGGCGGTGAAGGCCTCGTCGTCGCGGGTGGTGCCGTGCGCCGCTTTCCACCGGGCGAAGAGGGCGTCGGCCTTCGCGCGCTGGGTGGCGGCCTGTTTGCCGATCGCGGTGATCTCGGCATCCGTGAACAGGGACGGGGGCGGGTTCCGCTTGATGCGGTCGGTGGCCGAGAGCTTCGGCTTCGACGAGGAAGCGGTGGGGATCAGCTGGGGCCGGAGCAGGCCGAAAGCGGCGGCCGCGGTGGCGAGCAGCGCGATGACGGCGTACGGCCAGGTGATGCCGCGCAGGGCTGTCATGCGGCGGGGGTCCTTTCGAGGAGCGGTGCGGGGATCGCCGCGGTGGTGAAGTGCGCGCGGGCGAGACGGCGTATGTCGTTGTCGGGCAGACCGGGGGTGAGCAGGGCCCGGCCGATGATGTACTTGCTGACGGACACCGGCCGGGCGCCGAGACGCAGCAGCAACCGGTCGGCGGGGGCGGCCCGGGTGCCGCCCTTGGTCTCGACGAGGACGTGTCCGGGGTCGAGAGCGGCGGTGCGGTCGCCGTGGTGGCAGGTGAGGAGGCCGTCGAGGGTGACCCGGGTGCCGTGCTCCAGGTCGGCGAGGGCCGCGCGGACGTACCGCACCTCGGCGGCGGGGGCCAGTGCCGCGGTGGTGACGGGGATGTCCGACTGCCGCAGCACCTCGTCGACGAACCCGGCCGCGCAACCGTCCAGCCGGCCGTAGGCGTGGGCGGGAACCCTCAGCGCGTGTTTGACGGTGGCGCCGCGGCCGTCCTTCGTCTTCACCTCCACCCGGCACAGTCCGTCCTCCGCGTACAGGCGGGTGCGCACCTTCCAGCGGCGCCGGCGTCGCTGGACGTGGGCGCGCCAGGCGCCGAGCTGCTCGGTGTCGAAGTAGGTGCTGAGGTAGCTCGTCGTACGGCGGCCGGCCAGGTCGAGGACGTGGTGGCTGTCCGCGAGCCGGTCGACCAAGAGGCGTGCCCGGTCGAGGGGCAGCAGGTACTTGCGGTCGGTGCGGTGCTGGAGCGCGGCTACCGCGTCGACCTCGGCGAGCGTGGCTCCGCGCAGCGCGGACAGTCCGAGGCCGGCCATGAGCGGGGACGGCGACGTCATGCGAGGGGTACCTGCTCGCGCGGCTCCGTGTCCTGCGCGGCGGCGGCCCCGTCCGGTCCGGCGGGGTAGCGGGCCAGGACCCGGGTGGTCTCGCGTACGTAGTCGACCTCGTCGACCACCACCGACAGCGGAACCTGGCCGAAACGGAGCGCGACGTCCTCGGCTATCAGGGAGGGTTCCGGGTAGATCCGGTCCAGGGTCAGCTTCACCGTGCGGGCCGGCGGCTGGTAGGCGCGGGGGTCGTCGACCACCAGGACGGCCACCAGAACGACTGCGTCCAGGGCGATGACCAGCCAGCTGTCCCGCTGCGGGAGCCCGGTGCACAGGGCTGTGACCAGGGCCACGAACGTGTAGGCGACGTCGCGCAGGGTGAAGGCCGCGCTGCGCAGCCGGACCAGGGAGAGGATGCCGAACAGCCCGAAGCCGACCCCGGCGGGGAACTTGCCCGCGCTGATCGCGCTCATCGCCGCGAACAGACCGACGTTCAGCGCGACCAGGACCAGCGGCATCGCCGGTGCGCTGGGGCGGCGCCGGTAGAGCCACCCGACCAGGATCAGCAGGGCGACGATGTCGAGGCCGCCGCGCGTGGTGAGGTCGGCCGGTGTGACGTGCTCGGTGATGCCCTTGGCGGCGAGCACCCAGGTGTCCATGACTGTCCCTTCCGTCCCGGCACGTCGGACGGCGGACCGGTCGCGGCCCGCGGTGCACCGCGACGTGAAGGACGGTAGGGATGTCACATGAACGAACCATGAAGCCTTTCCGATGCCCGGAGTCCAGTTCCCGGGCGGATAATCTGACCGACATGCACTACCTGGTCGTCGATGACGAGACCCGCCTCACGGACCTCGTCGTCCGCTACCTCACCGAGTCCGGGCACACCGCCGAAGGGCGCTACGACGGCCCCTCCGGCCTGGCCGCCGCCCGTGACCCCCGTCTGGACGGGATCGTCCTGGACGTGATGCTGCCCGGGACGGACGGTGTCGAGGTCTGCCGGACCCTGCGCGGCGAGGGCGTCGACGTTCCGGTGATCCTGCTCACCGCCCGCGGCGCCATCAGCGAACGGGTCGCCGGGCTGGACGCCGGCGCCGACGACTACATGGTCAAACCTTTCGCCATGGAGGAGCTGCTGGCCCGGCTGCGGGCGCTGTCCCGGCGCCGCCCCGACTGCTCCGGCCGTCTCCGGGTCGGCGACCTCGTCCTCGATCCCGAGCAGCAGCGGGCCTGGCGGGCGGACACCGAACTCGACCTGTCCAGACGGGAGTTCGCCGTGCTGCGCGTGCTGATGGAGAACGCCGGACGGGTCGTGACCCGGCTGCGGCTCCTCGAGGAGGTCTGGGACGGCGAGACCGACCTGCGCAGCAACGCCATAGACGTCCACGTCTCCAAGGTGCGCGCGAAGGCCGACCGCGCCTTCGGCCGTACGACGATCACGACCCTGCGCGGACGCGGCTACCGCCTGGAGACCGCCCCGTGACCCTGCCGCGCGGGCCGCGGGCCTGGTTCGGGCGGCTGCCCGTCGTCACCCGTCTCGTACTGGCCGTCGCCGTCACCATGTCACTCGTGCTGACCGGAGCGGCCGGACTGGTCTACTGGCGGGTCCGTACCGCCCTGGACCAACAGCTGCACGACGACCTGGCCGCCTACCAGCACAGCCTCGACCGGGCCGTGCGCGCGGGCACCGCGCTGCCGCCGGGCCCCAGTGGCAGCTTCTGCCAGGTCCTCGACGTGCGGGGCCACGTCCTCACCTCCAGTGACGCCGGGGGCCGGCGGCCCCTGCTCACGGCCGCCGAACTCGACTCGGCCACGCACGGTCACCGGGTACGACGCGATGTCGGCTCCCTGCTGCCCATCACCCCGGACACGCTGCGCCTCCAGGCCGAGCGCGTCACGGCCGGCGGGAAGACACGCGTCGTCGTCGCCGCCGTTCGCCGGGGGCACCGCGACGAGGCCCTGCGCGAACTCCTCGCCCAGCTCGCCCTCGCCTCCGGACTGACCCTGATCGCCGCCTCGTACGTCGGCTACCGCACCGCCCGTGCCGCCCTGCGCCCCGTCGAGCGCTACCGCACCGCGGCGGCCGTCCTCGCCGACGGGGGGCAGGACCTGCGCCTGGACGTGCCGGCCGACCGCGACGACGAGATCACCCGCCTCGGTCACACCCTCAACCGCATGCTCGACCGTCTGGAGGCGTCCGCGGTCCGCGAGCGCCAGTTCCTCGCGGACGCCAGCCACGAGCTGCGCACCCCGCTGTCCCTGCTGCGGGCCGAAGTCGACGTCGCGCTGCACCGCCCCCGCTCGGCCGGGGAACTCACCGAGACCCTGCGCTCCGTGGACGCCGAGGTCCAGCGCCTGATCGATCTCTCCAACGCCCTGCTGGGCCTGGAGGAACTCGGCAGCACCGGCCACATCACCAGGGCGCCCGTGCGACTCGCCGACCTCGTGGAGACGGCTGTGGCCCCGCATCTGCGCACCGCCGAACGGACCGGGCGCACCCTCACCTCCGACGCGGCCGACACCACGGCCGACGTCGACGCCCGATGGCTGCGGCCCGCCGTCGGCAACCTCGTCGACAACGCCCTGCGCCACGGACACGGGACCGTCCACCTCACGGCCGCCGTCCACGGAGCCAGGCTCCGGCTGCGCGTCACCGACGAGGGACCCGGCTTCCAGCCGGAGTTCCTGCCCCGGGCGTTCGACCGGTTCGCACGCGCAGAGGCCAGCCGTACCAGCGCGGGATCCGGTCTGGGGCTCGCCTTCGTGCACGCGGTGGCCGCCGCCCACGGAGGCAGCGCGCGGGCCGAGAACACCGGCAGCGGAGCCGCCGTGACCCTCGACCTGCCCTGCTGATCGACGAGGCCACCCGCCGGGACGCCGGCTGCCGGCTGCCGGCTCACGCAGACTGGGATGTCAGCAGCGGGGCGCCGATGCCTGCCAGCAGGAACAGTCGCGCGACAGGGGGCGTCAGCGGTCCGGACACGGAGAAGCACACCCCGAGATCCCGGCAGTGGCTGCGGGCCGCCAGCAGCACGTTCAGTCCCGAGCAGTCGCAGAAGGTGACCCGGCTGAAGTCCGTCTCCACACGCCGGGCGCCGCTGAGCACAGCGGCCCGCACCTCGTCGGTCAGCCGGCACGCGGACACGTGGTCCATCTCCCCCGTCACGGTCACGGTCACGACCGTGCCGCTGTCCGCCGCTGTGCTGGACACGCGCAACCGCTCGCCGGGCTGCCTTCCGGAGGCGCTGTTCACCCCGTCAGGGTTCCGGTCGCGCGACAGCAAGTCAACGTCCCCCCGCGGGGTGGGCCCGCCCGGGAGCAGGCCGCCTGCGGCCTCCTTCCCGGGCGGGCCGGGTGTCAGCCGCCCGAGCAGACGGTGCCGTTGAGGCGGAAGACCGTCGGGTCCGGGTTGGGCCCGTCATTGGCGCCGACGAATCCGAAGGAGGCCGTCGACCCGCCGTCCGGGGCCAGCGGCCCGGCGCCCTCGGGGGCGGTCACCCGCACGTGCGAGCCGGTCTGGTGGAACGTGGCGCCCCAGCCGGAGGACACCGACTGACGATCGGTCGGCCAGTCCCAGTCCACGGTCCAGCCGGTGATCGGCGTATCCGAGAGGTTGCGGACGGTGACCGTGGCCACGAATCCGTTGCCCCAGCCCGTGTCGCGGTGATAGGTCACCGCGCAGGTGGCGTCCGCCGGGGTGCCGGTGGTGAAGGTCAGCGGAGAGGACGGGGCGGAGAGCCGTCCCGAGGCGTCGGCCGCCAGCACGTCGACCGTGTGGGTGCTGCCCGGCGGCAGGTTCCGCAGGGTCACGGAGGTGCCGGTGGTCTCGCCGGCCAGGCGGGTGTGGACGCCGTCGCGCTCCTGGACCAGATAGCGGGCGGCGCCCGCCGCACCGTCCCAGGACAGGCGCGCGGTGGTGTCGGTCACCGCTTCCAGTTCCGGGGTGCCCGGCGTTCCGGCGGCCGATGCCCCGGGCCCGGTGCCGGCCCGCGGTTCGAGGGTGACGGTGAGCAACGCGTACGGCGGCACGGTCACCTGGGACGCGGACGCCTCCCCGCCGGTGACCTCGGTGATGTCGCTGTCGCCGCGTGCGTAACGGCTGACCTTCGGTGCGGTGTCGGACGGGGTGAAGCCCGCGTACGCGAGGTCCACGGTCCGTGCGGCGTCCGGATTCCTGTTGACGAGCAGGACGCTCAGACGCCCGTCGCGACGGAGCACGGCGTGTGCCGAGACGTCCTGCGCGGAGGACGCGGCAGCGACCATGGTGTCGCCCGCGGTGCCCAGTTCACTGGTCATCTTCATGCCGTAGTAGGGGTGGAACGGCGTGTTCGGTGCCGGCTCGCACACGTCACCGGTGCAGGCGCCGCTGGAGAGCATCCCCATGTCGCCGTAGTCGGTCTCACCGTCGACGGTGGTGATCCCGCCCGCCCCGTTGTGGGTGTTCCACCAGTCGACGCTGAACACGCCGTTCTCCATGGCCGTCATGAACGCGTCGGCGGCGAACAGGCCGTTGGGGCGGGCGGTGAGCCGAGCGCCACCGGTGTTGGCGTTGATCTCGGTGAGGGCGATGCCGATGCGCGGTGACCCGGCACCCGCGTACCGGTCGATCTGGCTGCGCACCTCCCGCAGTTCGCCCGGCAGCCTGGCCAGCCGCGCCGTGGCGTCCTGGGCTGTGGTGCCGGATCCGCCCGCGTACCAGTGGACGCTCACGAAGTCGACGACGTCGGCCACTTGGGAGAGCACGGTGTGGTTCCAGTCGCCGGGATCACCGTCGCCGACCACGCCGTCCGGCCATTCGCCGGGAGCGGTGAGGACGGCGCCGATCTGCACGGTCGGGTCGACGGCCTTCATGGCCGCGGCGTAGGCGCGCACCTGGCGGGCGTACTCCTGGGGGCTCTTGTCGGCGTGTTCGTCGTTCTCCCAGCCGCTGCCGTAATGGCCGTTGCCGTAGATCTCGTTGCCGATCTCCCAGTACTTCGCGCCGTAGTTCTTGGTGACGTTCGCGTACCGCACCCAGCCGGCCGCCTCCTCGGGCGTGCCCGAACCGTAGTCGGCGGTCAGGATCGGCTGCGCGCCGGCGGCGCGGACGGTGCCCATGAAGGAGTCGAAGCCGGTGCCCGGGGCGACGTATCCGCCGGGCGCCGTGTGCGTCTGCCAGTGGTAGATGTCGGCGTACGAACCGCCGGGGTAGCGCATCGCCCCGACGTCGGCCGCCTTCATCAGGCGGGCGACCTCGGGATCGTTCATGTGCGAGTCCCAGATGGCGGTGTTGACGCCACGGGCGGTGCCGGACAGCCGGCCCAGGGCCGCCTGGGCGTTGACCTGGACCTCGGCGTCCGCGGCACCGGCCGTCTGCGGTGCGGCGGGTGCGGTGCCGGCCAGCGGGGACAGCAGGGCCAGCGCGGCGGCCAGGACGGTCGCGCCGCGCGCGAGGGGGCGAAAGCCGGCACCGGCCGGCCGGGCGGGTCTGCGCAGTGGGGACATGCGGGGTCCTCCCTAGGTGGTCCGGCGGCGCGGGCGGGGGGAGCAGGTGTCGCACCTTGGCGCCGGACAGGCGAAGTGCCGCCGCGTCAGCAGGACGTTCGGCGCCGGTGGCACGGAAGCGAAGTGGGGGTGCGGTGGCGATCGTGCGCGTGCGGGGGCGGCGGCCGATCCTCGCCGTGGGAGCGCTCCCATGATGGGAGGGGTGCGACGTCTTGTCAACGCCCGGGCAAGGCAGTGGTGCGGCGGGCGAACGTGGGGGCGGTGGCGGCCCCGGGGACGTCGGCCGTATCGCCGTCGGTGGGCTCGACGGCCGCGAGGGTGCGGGCGCCCGTGGTGCGCGTCCCGTCATCGCGGCGCGGGGACCCGGCGGGGCAGAACTCTCCCGCGTGGGCCCCCTGCCGTAGCCGGGCCCTCATACCGCCGTCAAGGCGGCTACCGAGGGAAGCGGTGCGGTGTGCCGGCTGCCGGCCTGCCGCGGCTCATACGCCGATCGTCTCGGCCCGGACCGCGCGGGCGCGGACGACGAAGGGCCGGGAGAAGACGGTGACGGCGACGGAGAGCGCCGCCACAGCGGTGATCGTCGTACCCGGGCCGAGGTACTGGGCGAGGCCGCCGGCGACCGCGGCTCCGATGCCCTGCCATGTCATCCGGCCGGCGGACTCGACGCCCTGGACCTGGCCGCGGACCGGGTCCGGGGTCAGCGCGAGCAGCTGTTCCTGGAGCGGCAGGGTGGCGGCGAACCCGGCGCCGGCCACGAACACCGCGACCGCCACCACCGGCGTGGACGGCTCGGCGGCGAACAGCAGGTACGGCACGGCGAGCAGCAGGCGCAGGGCGAAGGCGTAGCGGCGGCGCCGGCCGGCGTCGAGCAGACGGCCGACCGCCAGGTCTCCGAGGAGCATGCCGGCCGACCCGGCGGCCAGGAGAGTCCCCGCGTCGTCCGGGGCGTAGGAGAGGAACAGGGCCTCGCAGCCGACGATCAGGCCGTTGGGAACCCACAGGTTCAGCAGCAGCACCCGCCGGCCGGGGTGGGAGAACAGCGCGGTGTTGGTCGTCCAGGTCTGCCGCAGTCCGGGGCGCCGGGTCAGCCGGATCGAGTGTTCCCGGACGGTCGCCGCCACGACGCCCAACGCGAGTGCGGTCAGGCCGGCGGCGATGACGAAGACCTCCTGCGGGCTGAGATACCTCAGCAGTACGGCGCCGATGGCGTAACCGAGGATCGCCATGCCGCCCGACGTGATGTTCATCAGCGACCGGGCGAGCGCGTACGCGGCAGCCGGTACGACCTCGGCGAGCAGGCCCATCCGTGTTCCCGTGCCGAGGGACTGGAAGAAGCCCAGCACCAGGAGGAGGCCGAACCGGACGGCCAGCGGCAGCCCGGGGATCGCCTGCGCGGCGACGCCCGCCAGCGAGACGCACTGGAGCAGGACGAGGGTCCGGCGAGGACGGTTGCCGTCCGCGACCGACATCAGCGTCAGTGCGCCCAGCACCATGGCGAACGTCGCGCCGTACATGCTGACGGCTGTCAGGAACGGGGACCGGGTCTGGTCGTTGACCAGCGTGCCGAGTGCGAAACCCGACAGGGTGGCCGCGGAAGCCGTGAGTGTGAAGCCGGCGTACAAGCCGGCGAACTCACGGTTGCGGAGCAGGGCGCGGTAGCTGATGGGGGGCGGCGTGACGGGCACGGAGGTGTCGGAGGGCATGAAAAAAGCCTCCGCACGCACCACTTGGGGCACCGAAGGCCAACGCGATCATTGTAACACAGCGACGGAGCCCGCGCCCGGCACCAGCGCGCCGAAGACACCGCGGACCGGGGACCGCGCCGGCCGGTGGCGCACCGGCCCGGGAAGTTTCTTCGGCCGGAGCCGAATCCTTTTCGGGTGTCCCCGTCTCTTATCGGTGTACGGCCGCGAGGGCCGGCGGAGACCAGGAGGAGACACCATGATCATCGGCATCGTAGTGATCGGCGCAGTGCTCGTCGGCGCGTGCAGCTGGCACCTGACGAAGCGCATGCGGAGCCGGAGCTGACCAGTGCCTGCGGGCACAGCGCTTTGCGGGTATGAGTAGGACGCATGAACCGTAGCTTCTCCTGGCCGGACGAGCGGCTGATCAAGGCTGCCCAGGACGGCGACGTCACCTCGCTGACCACCGTCGTCATGGAATCGCAGCCTCATGTGCGCAAGTTCGCCATATCGCTGTGCGCCTCACCGCAGGACGCGGAGGACGCGGCACAGGAGGCGCTGATCATCCTCTACCGGAAGATCGGCACCCTACGGGCCTCCGGTGCGCTCGCCGCATGGATGTTCCGGATCGTGCGCCACGAATGCCTCCGGCAGGTACGGCTGCTCGTCTCGCGGAGCGACGAGACGGCAGCCGAACCGGAGGCGTGCGCGGAGCCGTCCGCCGAGGACGCGGTGTTGCGCAGGATGGAAGCGGAGCGGGTCGCTGCCGCGATCAGTGCTCTGCCCCGCGACCAGCGGCAGGTCCTGATCATGCGGGACGTGCAGGGCCTGCCCGGTGGCGTCGTCGCCCGGTCGCTCGGTCTGAGCACCCCCGCGATGAAGTCGCGGCTGCACAGAGCCCGCGCGACACTGCGTCACTCACTGGCCCTGACCGACCAAGGATCCGATCAGGGCCCCGATCAGGCAGTCGACCGTCCAGCCGGAGGAGAGTTACGACCTTGAACACCGTGAAGCTCACGAAGAGCACGAAGGCCCCGGCCGCCGGGAAGCCCGCGGCGCCGGAGCTGAACTACGCGAGCAAGTCCGTCACGCGCCATCTGGTGCGCGGCGTCATCGGCTTCGGGCTGGTCATCGGCTCGATCGCCCTGGTGCCGGTCGTCGGCCCGGTCAGCCTGGTGGCGGCCCCGCTGGGTCTGGTCGCCTTCCGCGGCTGCCCCACCTGCTGGATGGTCGGCCTGGCGCAGACCATTTCCCGTGGCCGTCTGGAGCGCAACTGCGTGGACGGCGTCTGCACGCTCAGCAAGGCGGACCCGGCGAAGAAGGCCACGGACGAGCCGTCGGCCGGCATCACCGTCCCGGCACACCTCCCCGTGTCGACCCCGGCATCCGCGCCCAGCGAGCATTCGAACCTCTGACCTACCGCCAGGGAAGAATCAGATCAGCGCGCCAAGTCCGCCATACGCGAAAGCCCTCCCGGCGTCGACAGAATCCGGGAGGTGACTTTCAGCTTTGGCGTTTGGGTTCGCCCTGGTGTCAGGAGGGTGGAGTGCGCACCTCCCGCCGCTGAGCCGGCCTACGCGCACACACATACATCGAACACGCATGCCCATATCAAGGTGTGGATCAGATCATTCAGGGGACTTAGGCGTTCCGTTTCCAGCGGCGCGGCGTGCAGTGATCGACACAGCGGGCACATGACCGGAACAAACGATCGAAGAGCTTCTTCATACCCCGATCTCAGCACGGCTTTGCGTGGCGATCCAATATCTTCTCGGTACCGGTGGCAAAGGATTGGGTATCGTATCGGCCATGGACTTACGGGGGTTGCGTTACTTCGTGACGGTGGCAGAAGAAGGCAATGTCAGCCGGGCGGCCCGACGGCTGCACATGTCCCAACCGCCGCTCAGCCAGCGTATCCGTGAGCTGGAGGCCGAGTTGGGCTGCGAACTGTTCCTCCGTGGCCCCAGAGGAATGCGACTGACCCCGGCCGGCGATGTACTCCTGGAAGAAGCCAGGGTGCTGCTCGCGGGAGCGGACCGGGCCAAGGAACGGGTGGTGCGGCAGGTCACCGGCGCCCGGTCACTGCGGGTCGGAGTGCTCGGGCCCGGTGAGGCCACTCTGTCGAAACCGGTCGCCCAGGCCTTCGCAAGCAGCCATCCGGAGGCCGTGGTGAGCCTGCGGCAGGGCGATCTGGCCGACCCGATGATGGGTCTCGCGGCCGGTGCGATCGACGTGGCGATCACGTGGACCCCCTTCGACATGACCGGTATGGCAGTGCGCGCGATGCAGGAGGACCGCTGCTTCGCGGCCGTCGCCGCGGACAGTCCGTTCGCCGGGAGTAGGTGCCTGACCAGGGACGACATCGATCACAGCAGCTCCATCCGCCTGCCTGCCGGAGTCGATGCGCTCTGGCGGGCCCATTGGCAGCCGTCCCCGTCGGCCGGCGGTCCGGAGGTGCGCTCCCTCGACGAGTGCCTGCACGCGGTGCTGTGGCAACGCTCGATCGCACTGGTACCCGCATCGGCTCTGCGACGGCACGCGGTCGAGGGCATCGTCTACCGGCCGGTGGCCGACCTGCCGCCCACCCGGCTGGTGCTCGCCTGGCGGCGCGACGACCGGTCGCCGCTCGTGACGGCGTACGTCGACGCATTTTCCGCGGCACGAAAAAAGAGTTCAGTGCCCCGGCGGGAGCGCGTTGTTCACACGTAGTCGACACCGCGGGCACACGACCCATGCCGATCTCCCCCGATTATGCGGTATATCGAGTTCCGGATTACGATTCCCCACCCCCCTCCGGCATGAGCGGTGTTACCCGGTGGATACCGGAAAACCGTTGAGACGTTCTGGGTGGTTTTGGTTTACGCAGAGCGCGGCTCGGTGCTACCGTCCGAAGCCGACTTGAAGTCCGGCCAGACTTCAAGTCGGCAGCACCATGATCGCGCTTCACGGGGGGAGCAACCGAACCATGATCCGCCATGCCCAGATATATGCAGGACCTCCATCGGCTGACACGGCAAGAAACACGTCGGGCGATGCGGAAGACAATGCGGAACAGCCGGCCGGGGACCGGGAACCGCAGGCGGTATTCGATCAACTCGACGACCGGACCATTGCCGTCGTCGGACTTTCGTGCCGTTTTCCCGGCGGGTCGGACCCCGCCGAATTCTGGGACCTTCTGCGGAACGGCCGCGACGCCGTAGCAGATCCGCCCCCGGACCGCGCCCACCTCGCCGCATTCTCGGACGGGTCACCGCGCCGCGGTGGTTTTCTGCCCTCAGTCGACACTTTCGACGCCGGTTTCTTCGGCATATCCCCACGTGAAGCCGCCGCGATGGACCCGCAGCAACGGCTCGTGCTGGAACTGGCCTGGGAGGCGCTGGAGGACGCCGGCATCGTCCCGGCCACACTCGGCGGCACCGACACCGCCGTCTTCGTCGGCGCGATCGCCGACGACTACGCGGCGCTCACCCACGCGGCCGGACCCGGCGCGACTTCGGCGCACACGGTGACCGGACTGCACCGGGGCATCATCGCCAACCGGGTCTCCTACGCCCTCGGCCTGCGGGGCCCGAGCATGGTCATCGACACCGCGCAGTCGTCATCGCTGGTCGCGGTCCACCTGGCCTGCGAGAGCCTGCGCCGCGGCGAGTCCACGGCGGCGCTGGCCGGCGGTGTCAGCCTCAACCTCGCGCCGGAGAGCACCCAGGCCCTGGCGGCCTTCGGCAGCCTCTCGCCGGACGGCCGATGTTACGCTCTCGACGCCCGTGCGAACGGCTACGTCCGAGGTGAGGGCGGCGGCCTGGTGGCACTCAAACTTCTCAGCCGGGCCATGGCCGACGGCGACCGCATCCACTGCCTGATACGCGGCGGGGCCGTCGGCAGCGACGGCGCCAGCGAGACCCTCCCCACCCCGAACGGACCAGCCCAGGAACGTGTGCTGCGCGACGCCTGGAAGCACGCGGGAATCCCGCTGGACCAAGCGCAGTACGTCGAGATCCACGGATCGGGCACCCGGGTCGGGGACCCCGTCGAAGCATCGGCTCTGGGCGCCGTCTTCGCCCCGACCCGCACACCAGAGAACCCGCTCAGGCTCGGCTCCGTCAAGACGAACATCGGCCACCTCGAAGGCGCCGCCGGCATCGCCGGACTCGTCAAGACCATCCTCTGCCTCAAGGAGCGCACGCTCGTTCCGACCCTGAACTACCGCACTCCCAACCCCGGCATACCGTTCGCCGACCTGCGACTCGCCGCCGCCACCGCCACCGGCCCGTGGCCGCACCCCGACCGGCCGCTCGTCGCGGGCGTGACCTCCGTCGGGATGGGCGGCACCAATTGTCACCTGGTGCTCAGCGAGTGGCCGGACGCCGTCGCCACGGCTGACGTGAACCCGAAGCAAGACCGGCAGAGTTCGGACGGGCAGGGCGGTCCCGTCCCCTGGGTGCTGTCCGGGCGCGGTGACGCGGCGCTGCGCGCGCAGGCCGCCCGGCTCCGCGAACACCTCACGCACCAGCCGGAGTCCGGCGCCATCGAGGTGGCCAGGGCCCTCGCCCACGACCGCACCGCGTTCACCCACCGGGCCGTGCTCGTCGGTGCCGGCCGGGACGACCTGCTGACCGCCCTGGCCGCGGTCGCCGACGCCCGGGTCAGCCCGGACGCCGTCGAGGGCAGCAGCCCGCGCACCCGGCGCACGGCAGTGTTCGTCTTCCCCGGACAGGGCTCGCAGTGGGCGGGCATGGCCGCGGAACTCCTGGACAGCGCACCGGTGTTCGCACGGGTCATCGAGGACTGCGAGCGCGCGCTGCGCCCATACCGTGACTGGTCGCTGACCGACGTGCTGCGTGCCCGTCCCGGCGCGCCCGCCCTGGAGCGCGACGATGTCGTACAGCCCGCCCTGTGGGCCGTGATGGTCGGCCTGGCCGCACTGTGGCGGGCGGCGGGTGTCGAACCCGCCGCGGTCGTCGGTCACTCGCAGGGCGAGATCGCCGCCGCCACCGTCAGCGGCGCCCTCGGTCTCGACGACGCGGCCCGGCTGATCGCCGTACGCAGCGCGGCCCTCGGCGCGCTGGCCGGGCGCGGCGGCGGCATGCTCACGGTGTCGCTGCCCGCCGACCGGGTACGGGAGGACATCGCCGGTCACCCGCAGCTCGGCGTGGCCGCCGTCAACTCCCCCGGCATGACCGTGGTGGCCGGTGACGGCGACGCCCTGGACGCGCTGGCCGCGCACTACGGCGAGGACGTCCGCACCCGGCGCGTCCCCGTCGCCTACGCCTCGCACAGCCCGCACGTCGACGCCGTACGGGACACGTTGCGCGCGGACCTGGCCGGGATCGCGCCCGGCGCCGGGCGGGTACCGCTGCATTCCACCGTGACCGCGACAGCGCTGGACGGCCTCGGCCTCGACGCCGACTACTGGTTCCGCAACCTGCGCGAACCCGTGCGGTTCGAGCCGACCGTACGGGCGCTGCTCGACGCGGGGCACGATCTGTTCATCGAGATGAGCCCGCACCCGGTGCTGACGCTCGCCGTCCAGCAGACCGCGGAGGCCGCGGACCTGCCGGTCACCGCGCTGGGCACCTTGCGCCGCACGGAAGGCGGTCCGCACCGGCTGCTGCTCGCGTTCGGTGAGGCCTTCTGCCACGGCGCGGAAGTGGACTGGTCCGCCGTCCTGCCGGCCGGCACCGGCCGCGCCGAGCTGCCGACGTACGCCTTCCAGCGGCGCCGGCACTGGATCTCCGGGCAGCGCACGGCGACTGCCGACGTGCCGACAGCCGGCACCGAGCCGTCGCCGGAGACATCGGCGCTCGTGGAGGACACCGCGGAGACGGCGGAGACCGCGCCGGTCCGGTCACTGACCGGGCCGGCCGCCCTGGAGCTGGTGCGGGCACACGCCGCCGCCGTCCTCGGCCACCACCGGTCCGACGACGTCGAACCACACCTCCGGTTCAAGGAGTTGGGCTTCGACTCCTCGATGGTCGTCGAGCTGCGCGACCGACTCGTCACCGCCACCGGACGCCCACTGCCCACCACCGTGGTC
Source organism: Streptomyces sp. NPDC028722 (assembly GCF_040637655.1). Lineage (NCBI taxonomy): Bacteria > Bacillati > Actinomycetota > Actinomycetes > Kitasatosporales > Streptomycetaceae > Streptomyces > Streptomyces sp. NPDC028722. The sequence continues at coordinate 582 of NZ_JBEZWU010000040.1, read as the reverse complement.
TACGAGCACCCGAGTCCCGCCGAACTGGCCGCGATGCTCAGCGCCCCGCACACGCCGACGCGCACCGAGCCGGGCCGCAACACGGCGGCCTCCGTGTGCCGTTCCGGCCAGGACGACCCCGTGGTGATCGTCGGCATGGGCTGCCGTTTCCCGGGCGGGGTGGACTCGCCGGAGGGGCTGTGGCAGGTCGTCGCCCAGCAGCGCGACGTGATCTCCGGCTTCCCGGCCGACCGGGGCTGGGACCTCGACGGCCTCTACCACCCCGACCCCGCACAGGTCGGCACCACCTACGTCCGGCACGGCGGTTTCCTGAACGGCGCGGCCGAGTTCGACGCCGAACTGTTCGGGATCTCACCGCGTGAGGCACTGGCCATGGACCCGCAGCAGCGTGCCTTCCTCGAGGTGTGCTGGGAGGGCCTGGAGCGGGCCGGCATCGCCCCGGACTCCCTGCGCGGCACCCAGACCGGCGTGTTCGCCGGCGTCATGCCTCAGGAGTACGGTCCTCGGCTCGGTGAGGCGGCTGCCGGTGCCGCCGGGTTCGGACTCACGGGAACCACCTCCAGTGTCGCTTCCGGCCGGGTG
>NZ_JBEZWU010000039.1:0-44419 GCF_040637655.1 Streptomyces sp. NPDC028722 | reverse complement strand
ACGCAGGCGCAGATCGGTGAGCGTCTGGGTGTCTCGCAGATGCACGTCTCGCGGCTGCTGTCCCGCACCCTCAAGCGCCTGCGCGAAGGAATGCTCACGACCCGCTGAGTTCCCTTCGTCCAGTCAGGGGCATGGAGACCTACAAGGCGGGTATAGGCGGCCAAGTGAAGGTAGTGAATGCGGCTTCCACGGCGTGCGGTCTCCGCGCCGACCGTGTACGGGACATGACCCCCGAGCCGATACAGGCCAGCGCGGCGCTCGACGGAGGTGTCGGCTGCATCGCCGAGGCCCGGCGCCGGGCCGCCGTGTTCCTGACGCACGCCCAGCAGGAGTACGGCGTCCCGGTCTCCGCCCGGGCGCTCGACCTGACGCAGCTGGTCGTCAGCGAACTGGTCACCAACGCCTGCAAGTACGCGCCGGGACCGATCCTGATGGACCTGCGCGTCTCCGGCGCCCTGGTCGAGGTGTCCGTGTGGGACTCCGACCACGTGCTGCCGGTGGCCCGCGCCGCCGAGCCCGGCCGGGTCGGCCAGCACGGCCTGGAGATCGTCCTGGCCGTCGCCGAGGCCTTCGAGGCGCAGCGCGAACCGGTGGGCAAGAGGATCACCGTCCGCATCGCCCTGGCCGACGGGCCGGCCGCGGCCAGGTAGGACATCGCCGGGCGCCCACGCCGAGGACCGCGTGCCTGCTCAGGCATGCGGGCCCGGCACGCCCTCCAGGCGACCGGGCCCCGCTCCGCGTGAGGAATCCGCGACGCACGCGGCCCCGGACAGGAAGTCGCCCACATTTTTCTCACCACCGTACGGCCGCTCCCAGCAGGGATTCCGCACCGGAGTGCCGCCATCGACCGCACGGAGCGGCTTGCGCCTGACACCAGGATGGGGAACTGTTGCCGTAAGGCATCTATTTCCCGAGGCAGGAAGGTGGTGGGGCGCGCATGCTGCGTGCCCCTGCTTGTGTGCGCTTCTCGCGGCTTCTCCGCCGCCCCGCGCGACGCCGCCGACAGTGTCGGTGCGACGTGGGTCGACGCCCCCTGTCCCGTCCTGGTCGTCGACCGGCACGGCGGCCTGGTGCACCTCAACCGGGCCGCCCGGTCGCTGCTGCCGGACGCCTGCGACGGTGACCGGCTCCACGACATCGTGCCGGTCTGGCTGTCCGACGCCCACCGGCACCTCGCCGGCGGGCAGCCCGATTCGTCCTGCGGCCCGTCGAGCGGCACCATCGACGAACGCTTCTTCGACGCGCATCCCTCGCCGTCCGCCGACGGGGACGTGGTGTGGTGGCTGGTCGACGACACCGGCCGCCGCCGGGCCGAACAGGCCCTGCACAGCGCCCAGGAGCGGTCGAACGCCCTGGCCGAGGTCTCCAGCAGGCTCCTGTCCACACTGAACGTGCCCCGCTGCATGGAGGTCGTCGCCGACACGGCCGCCGAGTACCTGGCCGAGGCCGCCGTGCTCGTCGCCCCGCCGCAGGGCCGGCGCCACCATGTGACGTACGCACGGCGCGGCGGGTCCGTCACCCAGGTGACCCGGAACATCGATCCGCACGGCGTTCCCGGTCTCAGTGAGGCGCTCCAGGGCTTCCCGCCCGTCCCGGCGCGCTGGATCAACCCCGACGACATCCCGGACTGGCTGCTGCCCGAGGGGTTCCCGGGGACGGCCGGCTCCGTCATCATCGCCCCCCTGCCCGGCCACGGGGTACCCGCCGGAGCACTGATCCTGCTGCGCTCCGGCACCGAGAAGTCCTTCTCCGACGGGGAGGAGGTCTTCGCCCGGCTGTTCGCCGCCCGGGCGGGCGCCGCCCTGTCCGCGGCCCGGCTGTACACCGAACAGGCCGCCATCACGGCCACGCTGATGCGGGAACTGCTCCCGCCCGCCCTGCACCGGGTGCACGGGGTGGAGTACGCCGCCGCCTACCGCCCGGCCAAGGACCACGAACGGGTCGGCGGGGACTTCTACGACTTCCACCCCGGCGCCGACCCCTCCCGGGAGAGCCTTGTCGTCCTCGGCGACGTCGCCGGCAAGGGCCTGGACGCGGCCGTACTGACCGGCAAGATCCGCAACACCCTGCACGCGCTGCTGCCCCTCGCGGCGGACCACCTCCAGGTCCTCAGCCTCCTCAACGGCGCCTTACTGACTTCGCACCACACCCGGTTCGCCACGCTCGTGCTGGCCTCGGTGTCCCGTCGGGGCGGCCGGACGCAGCTGCGGCTGACCAGCGCCGGACACCTTCCGCCGCTGGTCGTCCGCAACAACGGCGAGGTCGAGGAGATGCCCACCCGCGGCACCCTGGTCGGCGCGCTCCCCACGGTGACGGCACGCACGGTCGAGACGACGCTCGCGCCGGGGGAGACCTGCCTGCTCTACACCGACGGCATCACCGAGGCCCGCGGCGGACCGCTGGGCGACGAGTTCTTCGGGGAGCACAGGCTCCGGCGGGCACTGGCCGAGTGCGCGGGCATGCCGGCGGAAGCCGTCGTGGAACACGTCCAGATGCTCGCCACCCAGTGGCTCGGCACCGGCCACCACGACGACACGGCCGTCCTCGCCATCAGCGCCCCCACGACCGGCCCCCTGTCGCTGGTCGACGGCAAGGCCCGGCATCCGCATCCCAGGAGGAGCAGGTGATCCACCCCGCCCAGGCGGACGAGTGCCGCGACCGGCTCTGGGAAGCCGTCGCGGCCGGTGACGAGTACGACGCCGTGGACGTGGTCCGGGAGGCGCTCGCCGACGGCCTCGACGAAGAGGCGCTGCTGCTGGAGGTGATCGCCCCCGTGCAGGAGAAGGTCGGCACCGAATGGGCCGCCGACCGCCTCACCGTCGCGCAGGAGCACGCCGCCACCGCCATCAACGAACGGGTGGTCGCCGCCCTGGCCCACCCGCCGCGGGCCGAGCGGACCGGCCGGACGTACCTGGGCCGGGTGACCGTCGGCTGCGTGGACGGCGACTGGCACGCCTTCCCGGCCCGGCTGGTGACGGAGGTATTGCGCCTGCGCGGCTGGCAGGTGGACTACCTCGGGGCCCAGACGCCCACCCCGCACCTCATCGCCCATCTGCACCACACCGATCCGCAGGCGGTCCTGTTGTCCGGCTCGCTGCCCACCCACCTGCCCACCGCCCACATGGCCATCACCGCCTGCCAGGCCGTCGGCGTCCCGGTCCTCGCCGGGGGCCGCGCCTTCGGGCCCGGCGGCAGATACGCCAGGGCACTGGGAGCCGACCGCTGGGCGGCGGACGCCCGCGGCGCCGCGGACGTACTGGCGGACGGCCTGCCCCGGCCCGCACCGACGGCGGTCCGGCAGGCGGTCGACGACCTGCCCCACCTGGCCGACCAGGAGTACACGATGGTCGTCCACTCCCGTGGCGGGCTGGTGAAACAGGCCCTCACCGACCTCGAGGACCGCTTCCCGGCGGTGCGCGCCTACACCGATGCGCAGCGGGAGCGGACGGCCGAGGACGTCGCCCACATCGTCGACTTCCTGGCCACCGCCCTCTACGTGGACGACCCCGAGGTGTTCACCGCGTTCCTGACGTGGACCGCCGGCATCCTGCGGGCACGCGGGGTGCCGGTGCACTCCCTGCTCGCGGGGCTGGACGTCCTGGCCGGGCAGCTGCGCGACTTCCCCCGCACCCTGGGACTGCTGCGCGAGGGGAGCCTCGCGATACGCACCCGCTCCACCGGCCCCGCTCCCGGACCCGACATCCGCGTATGACCGAGCACGCCCCCACCGAATTCAGCCTGGAGATCACCGGCGAGCCTGCCGTGTGGACGGTGCACATCACGGGCGAGCTGGAGTACTCCACCAGCGACGACCTGGTGGACGCCGTCGTCGGACAGCTCCAGCGCCATCCGCGGCCCAGGGTGGTCCGGCTGGACTTCCGCGGCTTGACCTGGATCGACTCCTCCGGTCTGTCCGCCCTGCTCATGGTCCACCGGTACACCAGTTCCCTGGGTGCCGACCTCTGCCTGGACAACCGCCCCGGCTTCCTGGACCACCGGCTCCGGCTCACCGACATCCTCGACCACCTCACCCGGCCCGCGACGCCCGCCGACGCCCGGGGAGCCGGGGCGGACGGTGGCGCCACCCGGGCCGGCGCCACCTGAGCGCACCTCTTTCCCCCGGCACCGGCCGGAGCGTGCGCGCTGCTGAGGCCCCGGTTCCCCGGCGCGCCCGCGGGCGCGCTCCCGCCGGCCCCGGCGAGAAGTGCGCCACAGGTACGGCGGATCGCCCGGAGCTCGGGGTACACGGATGACAGAACGACTTCTGCACGTCCGCCCAGGGACCATCCGGCGCACACAGTTGCCGTTTGACAACTATAGCCAGGAGGCAAGAAAGTAGCCGTGTCGTATGTACACGGGGAAGGATTCGGGATGCTCCGGTCAACGGAGGCCGCTCCGTGTGCGCGCCACCGTCCAAGAGAAGCGGTGCCGGCCGGCCGGCCGGTTCAGGCGGTCCGGGCGGTCCGGCTTCCGGGCCCCTGCGCGTCGTCGTGTATCTGCTCCGCGGCCACGGCACAGAACGCTTCCAGCCCCTCCGCGAGCGCGGTCCGCTTCGAGACCGGCATGAGGCCGAGGACCGCCCTGATCTCCGCCTCCCGGCGGGACCGCAGATCGGCGAGGAAGGCGCGGCCCCGGCCGCTCAGGCGCAACCGCACCTCACGCCGGTCCGCCGGGCTGTTCTCACGCTCCACCAAGCCCGCCGCCTGCAACCTGTCGAACAGCCGGCTGGTCGACGGCGGCGTCGAGGCCAGTGCCTCGGCGAGCGTGCGCATATTGATGCCGTCCTGGTGCTCGAGGATATGCAGCAGGCGCAGCTGGGACGCGGAGGCCGGCGCGGTGGACGCCCGGCCCCACAGGACTTCCAGCAGCTCCGCGGCCGTCGAGGTCACGCGTGCGATCTCTTCGGGCTCCGGTCGGCGGTGGAAGGAAGTCACAGTCACACTCTCGCAGGCACTGGGGTGCCCGCCAGCGTACTAGGTGCGGGTGCTGGCGACGGATGTCCGGCGCGACCGGCTGACGGTACGCGAGAACTTCGCCTCCGCAGGAGGCTCACACTTTGTCCGGCGAAAGATTGGTTCACTTCCCATCGTGAAGAGATTCGTCGCCGCTGTACGCGCTCTGCGGACAGCGGCTCCCCATGAGTTGCTCGACGCCGCCCGCCGCGTACTGGTCGAACAGTACGCGGCCGAGGCCGTCGAGCTGTTCATGGCCGACTACAGCCTGACCGTGCTCCAGCCGGTGTCCGTGCTGCCGCACACCCTGGAACCGGTGTCGGTGCACAACAGCGTGGCGGGACGGGCGTTCGGCTCGCAGCAGTGCTACAGCGAGAACCTCAGGGACGGCCGTGCGCGCCTGCACCTGCCGGTCAGCGTGCGCGGCGACCGGATCGGCGTGCTGTCCGTGACCCTGCCCGACGCCGACCACGCCCGCCGCCACGAGGCCGAACTCTGCGAGATCGCCGAGGTGCTGGGGCGTGAGGTGCTCGTCGCCGAGCGGGACACCGACCTGTATCTCCAGGCGCGGCGCAAGGACCGGCTGACCCTGGCCGCCGAGATGCAGTGGCAGCTCCTGCCCGGCCGCTCCTGTTCGCGTGCCGAGTACGACCTGGCCGCGCAACTGGAGCCCGCCTACGCCATCTTCGGTGACAACTTCGACTGGTCGGCCACCGCCGACCATCTGATGCTGTACGTCACCAACGGCATGGGCGAGGGCATAGAGGCGTCCCTGCTGACCAACCTCGCCATCAACGCCCTGCGCAACGCCCGCCGGGCCGGCATTCCCATCGCCGACCAGGCCGCCCTCGCCGACCAGGCCGTCTACGCCCACTACCGCGGACGCTGCTACCTGTCGGTCCTGCTCTTCGACTTCGACCTGACGAACGGGCGGGTGCGGGTGGTCGACGCCGGTTCCCCGCAGCTGCTGCGCCTGCGGCGGGGCGTCGTGGAACACGTCGGTTTCGAGGCCCAGCTGCCGCTGGGCATGTTCGAGGAGACCGACTACGTGGCGCAGGAGTTCGAGGTCGAGCCCGGGGACCGGCTGCTGTTCGTCAGCGACGGCGTGCACGCGGTCGCCTCGCCCAAGGGGGAGGCCTACGGGGAGGCCGCTCTCGCGCGGGCGATCCAGTCGACCCGGTTGCTGCCCGCGGCCGAGGTGCCGCGCGCCATCCTGCGGGAGCTGACCGGCCACCGGGGCGAGGCCATGCCCGACGACGACGCGCTGGTGGTCTGCCTGGACTGGCGCGGAAGGCCGGCCGACCGGTGAGCACGACAGCCTGACCGCCGGGGCGGCCCCGGCGGCCCGGACCGACACCGGGCCGGGCGTCCGCCACCGGCCGTACGGCGGTGCGCGGCACCCGGTTCGCCGGTGCGGCACGTGAATCGCCGGTGCGGCACGTCGGATCCCGCGCCGCGCGCGGCCGGCTGCGTCACCTACGGAAGCTGGCGCCGGACCCCGAGGACCGGCTCGGCGCCCCGCCTGTCGGCGCCGCCCGTGTGCGTCGGATCCCGCCGTGCGCCGTCCGCTGATCGCACCTGCGCGCCGCATCCCGCCGAGCGCGGCCGGAGTCGTCACCTGTGCGTCGTGCACGGCAGCGTCCTGACCCGCGCTGCGTGTGGGGCAGCGCCCTGACCCGCGCGGGCCGCACGGGCACCGCGTCCGTCCGCCCGTTCCCGTCTGCCGGGCTCCCCGCGAGCCGACGCCCGCCCGCCGGACCTGTGCGCGCGGGATGCCGCCGCGGTCCTCCTGTGACCGGCACGCACCACTGACCGGCCGTCACCCCGGGCCCGCCGTCCGTCAGGGTTCGCGGGTGCCGGGACCGTCGTCCCGCGCGGGCCCGTGCCGCTGTGCCCGCAGGAATGCCTGCATGCCCTGGACCAGCGCCGCGCGTTCGGCCGTCCGCATGGTGGCCAGGGGGGCGGCGAGCGCCCTTGCGCGCTCCGAGGCCACCTCGGTGAGCAGGCGCCGGCCGTGACCCGTGAGGTTCAGCTGCACCTCGCGCCGGCTGTGCGGATGCAGCACCCGCTCCAGCAGGCCGGCTGCCTCCAGACGGTCGCACAGCCGGCTGGCCGTGGGCAGGCCGATGTCCATGCGCTCCGCGAGCCCGGTCAGATTCAGCCCCGGCGTGGCCTCCAGTATCCGCAGCCCCCGCAACTGGTGCGCCGACAACCGCAGACTCGCGCGCTGCGCGGCATCCGACCACAGCTGGGACAGACGCTCCACGGCATCGGCGATCTGCGACGCGGCGGCTTCGGGGCCGTCCCCCTCCGCGCGTCCCTGGCCGTCTCCGGCATCACCGAGACGAGTCACGAACACATCACTCTCAGGAACCCCTGGACCGGACGGACACCTACCTCACGCACACGCTGTACCCGCCCATGCGCGGGGCAACCGGTGCCCGTCCGCTCCGGTCCGGGACGCGGGTGACTCCTCCCGACGGGCCACCCGTGCGCGAAGGGGACGGGGGCCGCGGCCTGCTCGGGGGGCCGGCCGCGGCACGCCGCCGCCGGAACCAGGCAGGCATGCCCGGCTCCGGCTCTCGTGCCGACTGCCCGGCGAGAGCCCCCGCACACGGAGCCGTCCGGGTGATCCGCGTACGAGGGCGACCGCGCCGTGTCCCGCTGGGGTCAGACGCGGTCCGCGTGGACGACCACGGCATAGGAGCCGAGGCCGATCAGACGCTCTCCCGGGATGTCACCGAGCGCCGTGTACAGCGTGAGGATCTCTCCGGTCACCGGGTCGAAGCCGACGTCCTTGAGGGTGCCGTGTTCGGTGCCGTACTCGGTCAGCACCCGGCTCCCGACGGCCTCGCGGTGCTCGGGCGTGCCGTCCGGCCCGGACTCCGCGGCGACGCGTGAGCGTACGATCACGGCGTCGCGCCCGACGGCCTCCACCGCCCCCCAGGCGATGACCGAGGAGCCTTTCGGCGCCCCGGACAGGCGCAGGCAGGCCACGCTCCGCGTCCGGGCGTCGATGGTCAGGCCGCTCACCGTGCCCAGGGTCACCGCTTCCTCGGCGGTGATCACCGAAAGGCCCCGGGCCTGCGTGAAGAGGGTCATGCCGGGTCTCCTTCGGCTTCGGCGGGTGCGGGGGTGTCCGCGTGCGGCAGGTGGGCGCCCGCCTGGAAGGCCTCCACCTGGGCGCCGAAGCTGGGCAGGTCCGCAGCGGCGAAGTGGCTCGCCCGCGCCGGGACGACCATGGCCTCGCCCGAGACGGCCAGGGTCTCCCCACGGGGGATGAACACATGACGCCGGTGGCTGTCGAAGTGGTCGTTGGCGGCGATCTCGAACCCGACGACGCGCCCGCCGGTACCGGCTTCGACCACCACGTCGCGCACCGTGCCGATCGCGGTGCCCTGGTCGGTGAGCACCGGTGCCCCGATCACCTGGCCGTTTCCGGCCGCGTGGGACCCCACCACCGCGTCCCGGTCCGCGAGGACGGCCTCGCTCGGGATCATCACCGCCGCGGGCCCCACCGCGTGCACCGCGGAGAACGGCAGACTCCGCTTCAGCGGCCCGGCCAGCAGCCCCCGGCCACTGAGGGTGAAGCCGGTGATCCGGCCCGCCCCGGCGTCGAAGACGGTGTCCTTGATCCGCGCCACCGCGTCGCCGCCGAGGGTCACCACCTCCCGCCCGGTCAGCTCGCGAGCGAGCATCAGCGTGATCACCGCGGACCTCCTCGACCGGAGCGACGGCCCCCGCGCACCGCGATCACCGTTCCGGAACGACGTCTGGCCTGCACCGCCAGCGTCGCCGCGGCGATCAGTCCCATCGCCACGATCACCAGGACCACCCAGGCCCACCACACCATCGCCGACCTCCTCAGGGACCATGTCCCTCGTCGTACCGGGGTTCCCCTGTGCTCCCGCTTGCCCGCAGGGGCAGGGCACACGCCTGCCGTACGGGGGACACGGCCCACGGTTTCCCGGGGAGCAGGCCCGTGCCGGCCCGCGGTCCTCCGGGCATACGGCCTCCCGCACGAGGGCACACGGCACGCCGGCCGGTCACACGGTTGGGCCGCCCGTCCTCGGGCACCCGGTGTCGGCCGTCGGCAGTCCGCTATCCGGAGGCACCTATGGCAGTTCGTCATCGTCTGATCAAGGCCGACCCGGCCGCGGTGTGGGAAGTCCTCGCCGACGGCAACCGATACGCCGACTGGGTGGTGGGCACCGGCGAGTCCCGCCCGAAAGAGGGCCAGTGGCCCGAGGTCGGCGCGTCCATCGCGTACGAGATCCGGCTGGGCCCGGTGCGGCTCGCCAACGAGACCATCGTCCGGCGCTGCGAGGGGGGCTCCCGCCTGGAACTGGAGATCATGGCGGGATGGCTCGGCACGGCCCGTTTCTCGATCGAGCTGCGGGAGTGGGGTGAGCACTGCCTGGTCATCGTGGACGAACATCCCTTGCAGGGGGCCGGAGCCGTCCTGCACAACGTCGGCATCGAGGCGTTGATCCAGGTGCGCCACCGCTCTATGCTCGCCCGGCTCGCCCGGTGCTGCGAGGACGGCCCACAGCGGCGCCCCACGGCCTCCGCCCGGCAGGCCCACACCGGGAGGGCACCCGGTCATGCCTGACGCCGTGGTGATCGGGGCGGGCCCCAACGGGCTGGTGGCCGCTAACGTGCTGGCCGACGCCGGGTGGAGCGTCCTGGTGATCGAGGAGCAGCCCGAGCCGGGCGGCGCGGTCCGCCACGACCGGGGCGTCCACCCCGACTTCGTCAACGACCTCTTCAGTTCCTTCTACCCGCTGGCCGCCGCGTCCCCCGTGCTGTCCATGCTCCGTCTGGAGGAGCACGGGCTGCGCTGGAGCCACGCGCCGAGCGTGCTCGCCCACCCGCTGAGCGACGGCCGGTGCGCCGTCCTCGACCGGAACACCGAGAGGACGGCCGCGTCCGTCGAGGCCTTCGCGCCCGGCGACGGAGCGGCCTGGCGGCGCCTGTGCGAGTTGTGGGAGACCCTGCGCCCGGACCTGCTGGGCGCCCTGTTCACCCCGTTCCCGCCGATCAAGTCCTCCGTCCGGCTCCTGCGGACACTGCGCGCGGCGGGCGGTCTGCGCACGGCCCGGTCCCTGGTCCTGCCGGTGCGCCGGATGGGGGAGGAGGAGTTCCGCGGCGAGGGCGGACGGCTGCTGCTGGCCGGCAGCGCCCTGCACGCCGACCTCGCCCCCGAGTCCGCGGGCAGCGGCGGCTTCGGCTGGCTGATGTCGATGCTGGGGCAGACGTACGGCTTCCCCGTGCCGGCCGGCGGCTCCGGCGCGCTGACCGAGGCGCTGGTGCGGCGGCTACGTCGCAAGGGCGGGGAGATCCGCTGCGGGGAACGGGTGCAGAACATCGTCATCCGCGGTGGCCGGGCCGTGGGGGTGCGCACCAGCGCCGGTGCGGCGGTGCCCGCGCGCAGGGCCGTACTCGCCGACGTGGCCGTACCCGTCCTCTACCGGGAACTCGTCGGCGCCGAACACCTGCCCGCCCAGCTGATGGCGGACCTGCTGCGGTTCCAGTGGGACTTCGCCACCTTCAAGGTGGACTGGGCGCTGGACGGCCCCGTGCCGTGGCGGGCCGAGCAGGCCGCGCGGGCCGGAACCGTCCACCTGGCCGACGGCGTGGACGAGCTGACCCGCTTCGCCGCGCAGATCGCCATGCGTCAGGTGCCCGACCGTCCCTTCGCCCTGTTCGGGCAGATGACCACGGCGGACTCCTCCCGTTCCCCCGAGGGCACCGAGTCCGCCTGGGCCTACACCCACGTGCCGCACGACATCCGGGCGGACGCCGGCGACGAGGGCATCACCGGTACCTGGGACGAATCCGAGCAGCAGCGGATGGCGGACCGGGTGGAACGCCAGGTGGAACGCTTCGCCCCCGGCTTCCGTTCCCTCGTCCGCGCCCGGCGCGTACTCGCGCCGCCCACCCTGGAGGCGCTGGACGCCAATCTGACGGGCGGCGCCATCAACGGCGGCACGACCGCCCTCCATCAGCAGCTGGTCTTCCGCCCCGTACCCGGCACGGGACGGCCGGAGACCCCCGTGCCGGGCCTGTACCTCGCCTCCGCCGGCGCCCATCCGGGCGGAGGCGTGCACGGCGCTCCCGGCGCCAACGCGGCCCGGGCCGCGCTGCGCTCCCGGCGGGCACCCGGCCTGGCAGGTGTCCAGCGTGTCCTCACCCGCCGCGACCGCACCGGACGCAAACGCTGACCGGCCGTCCGGCGGACGGCGCATCCGGTCACCCGGCGAAACGGGAAGAGATCCGGACACGCCATCGCATCCAGGGGAGCACCATGCACGACCACCAGGACGGACCCGACCGCCGGCACCGGCGTCCCGAAGGTGTCGACGACAAGACCGTCGAGGCCCTCGGAGCCCTGTCGAAGGCCCTGGAGACCACCGAACGCGCCCGCGGCCACCTGTACGGCTTCCACCAGCTCACCGGCGGAGCCGACCTGGAACTGGACCGGGCGGTGCGGCTGCTGCGCGAGGCGGGGCATCCCGAGTGGGCGGACAAGGTCCAGACCGAGATCCTGGGCCGCAACGTCATCCCGGGCCACTGGACGTTCCAGATCGTCGAGGCATACAACGACACGTACTACCGCCCGTTCCAGCAGCTGGAACGCAGCGCGGTGAGCGAACTCGCGCAGGGCCGGGACCACCTGTACGAGGCCGAGATGAAGGAGGAGCGCCGCACCTGCGGGCACCCCGACCACACGGCGCGCCCCCCGGCCGCCGAGGCCTGACCCGCACCCCGCCACCGGAGCGCGGCGAGCGCCCCGCCGAGAGAAAGGCGAAGCCCGTGACAAGCAGTCCCCTGAAGGACCGGACTGTCGTGGTGACGGGTGCCGCACGGGGGCTGGGCGCCGCGCTCGCCCGCGAGGTCGCCCGGCGGGGCGCCCGGCCGGTCCTCCTCGGACACGAGAAGGACCTGCTGGACGACCTGGCCGCCCAGCTGCCGACGCGGGCACTCGCGATCGAGGCGGACGTGACCGACCTCCCGGCCCTGCGCCGGGCCGCGCGCGAGACACACCGGCGGCTCGGCACCCCGTCCGTCGTGATCGCCAACGCCGGCATCGCGGCGGGCGGCCTGTTCGCCGACACGGACCCGGCCGAGTGGCGGCGGGTGATCGACGTCAACCTCACCGGGAGCGCCCAGACCGCCCGCGTCTTCCTTCCCGACCTCCGGGCCACGGCCGGCTACTACCTCCAGATCGCCTCCCTGGCGTCGCTCGGCGCCGCCCCCATGATGAGCGCCTACTGCGCGTCGAAGGCGGGGGTGGAAGCGTTCGCGCACGCGCTGCGCGCCGAGGTCGCCGCGCACGGCGTCGCCGTGGGCATCGCCTACCCGAACTGGACCGACACCGACATGGTGCGCGACGCCGACCGGTACGCGGTGCTGCGCGAGCTGCGCGGCCACATGCCGGGACCCGCGCGCCGGGTGTACGACGTCACGCAGGTCGCCGGCCGGATCGTCAACGGCCTGGAACACCGCCGTACCGCCGTGTACGCACCGCCCTGGCTCCGGCTCGTGCAGCCGGTGCGCGCCGTCCTGCCCCCGCTGGTCCTGCGCGCGGCCCGCAGGGGACTGCCGCGCCTGGAGGCCGAGGACTCCCTGGAGCCCACCGGACTCCTCGGCGCGGGAGGGGACGCCGACCGCGCGGCGAGCGGGCACGCCCCGTGAACCGCCGGGGAACACCACCGCGGCACCCGGACCGGGCGGACACCCCGCCCCCACCCCCCTCAGGACGGCGTCCATGCAGACGTTTCTCCCCGATCCCGACTTCCGCTGCTCCGCCCTGCTCCTCGACCGCCGCCGCCTGGGCAAACAGCGGGTCGAGGCGCTCCAGGTCCTGCGCGGCCTGACCGTCCCCGGATACGGCTGGCGCCGGCACCCGGCCGTGCGCATGTGGAGCGGGTACGACGAGGCTCTGGTCCGCTACGGCCTCGAGGTGTGCCGGGTCTGGCGGGAGCAGGGGCACCAGGACAGCTGCGCCGCCTCACTGGTCGCCGGATACGCCGCGCACCGTCCGGGCGCGCCCGTGCGTGACCAGGCCGCCCTCGCCGCCGCCGGGGAACTGCCGCCGTGGCTCGGTGACGAGGCCTTCCACCGCAGCCACCGGTCCGCGCTCGTCCGCAAGGACCCGGAGACGTACGCGCCCGCCTTCCCCGGCGTCCCGGACGACCTGCCCTATGTGTGGCCCTCGTCCGACCGGGAGGGACGCGACCTGTCTCCGCATCCCTGACACTGGTTGGGCGCCCGCATCGGGGGCAGGCGCCCATTCCCGGGACGCGGTGCGCGCTCCGGGCGGTATCGGGAGGGCTGGTGTCCAACGTTCCTACGGTGGTGAAGACCCGTTCGGGCCAGGCTCTGGTGGCCGTGTTCCACGGGGAGATGGATTACCTGACCGGACCCATGTTCCGCACGGAGTTCCTGGACCTTCTCCATTCCGGTGACCGGTTCGTCGTACTGGATGTCGCGGGGGTGCCGTTCTGTGATTCCGCGGGACTGAACGCGCTGCTGGCGGCCCATCGGTATGCGAAGGAGATCGGTGCCAGGCTGGTGCTGGCCGCGGTGCCCGACCAGCTGCGGCAGCTGCTGAGAATCACCGGCGTCGACGAGATCCTCGACATCTACGACTCCGCCCAGGAGGCGGCGGCGGCGTTAGACAGCTGACCTCGTTGCGGCATCCGTCACCCTGATGGCCGTATCGGGCGCATTTCCCCGCTCGACTGCCCCAGTTCAGCACCCTTTCGAACGCACGGGCGGGCCTGATGCGTGATCAGGTGGGTAAGCGCCTGTTCTCGACGGCATCAAGGAAGGGGCAAGCCATGTCAGTGGAACCCGAACCTGCCGGAGCGGAGCTGGCGGCGGAACACGTTGCCGCATCGATGATCCAGTTGTGGCAGCGGGCCCATGAGGACGTCGCCCCGACGGTCGCCGAGGAGCAGATGCGCGGTCTGCTCGCCCTGGAGGGTGGTCAGGCCGGCCCGGAGCGGATCGCCAGGGACCTCGGAGTCAGCCTCTCCTCGGCGCGGAACCTGCTCGACCGGCTGGAGCAGCGCACGCTGGTGCGCCGTGTCCCGCCCGGGGAGTTCTGCCTCACCGGCGCCGGCAAGTGCGTACTGGAAGCGACGAGGCAACGCCGCCGACAGCTCCTGGAACAGGTCCTCGTGACGGCCACGCCGCAGGACCGCCCGGTGCTGCGGGACGCCTTCAACCAGTTGTACGGCCTGGTGAGTCCGCTGGCCCGGGTGCCTCGCAGCCGTTCACCTCTGTGAGCTGTCAGGCGCATATTCATGCGGACAGCGAAAAGGGCCTGCCCGGTTCAATTCCCGGGCAGGCCCTTTTCGTATGACGGGGAGAAGCACATCAGTGCTTGAAGGCGTCCTTGGTCTTCTCCTTGGCCTCGCGGGCGTCTCCCTTGCTCTTGGTGGCCTGCCCCTCGGCGGCCATGCGGTCATTCCCCACGGCGCTTCCTACGGCTTCCTTGGTCTTGCCCTCGGCCTGCTCGGTCTTCGCCTTGGCCTTCTCACCGGCAGTCATGGAACAGCGCCTCCTCATAGCTTGTGTGCCGCTGTCGCGGTAACCCGCTCGTGCCCCCGCTTTCCCTTCACAAACAGGAGGCCGGTGAAGAATGAAGGGAAGTTCGCAGGGCATGCGGAGGTCAGGAGGTTGATACTTATGGTTCCCCTGCTTCTCGTTCTGCTTCTCGCCCTGATCCTCTTCGGTGCCGGTTTCGCCATCAAGATTCTCTGGTGGGTCGCCATCGCCGTCCTGGTGCTCTGGCTCCTCGGCTTCGTCATGCGCTCCGCCAACTCCGGCGGCGGCCGGGGCCGTTGGTACCGATGGTGAGCTGACCCGCAACACCCGCACTCCGCTCGGGGCCCGGCCGTACGACGGCCGGGCCCCGAGCGTGTGCGGTGGCATCCCGCTCGGGCCGGCCGTCGGGTCCGACGGGCGCACCGTTCGCGATCCCTTCACGGGGGCCAGGTGGCCGCCGGGTCAACCCGTCCGGCGGCCTTTCACCTCTCGGGCGCGTTCCACAGTTCGCTGAGCTCGGCCCAGTGCGGGGCGGGTCCCGGCAGGCCGGCGGGCTCGGCGACAGCCGGCGTGCGCAGCCCGGCCAGGACCAGGCCGAGATAGCGCAGGTGCAGCGCGGTGGCACGCTCACCTGTGACCGGGATCCGCGCGGCGAGGTGTTCGAGCAGCAGCGGAATGTCGGCGGAGGTGAAATCGGTGCGCAGCACTCCCGCCCGGTGCGCGTCTCCCACCAACTCGTCGAGGGCGGCACGCAGCCGGGCGGCCGCGGCGGTCACCTCGTCCGTGGCCGGCAGCCGGCCGCCGACCAGGGGGAGGAGCGGACCGCCCGGCCCCTGGGCCGACAGCGCGTCCCGCAGGAAACGGGCGAAGGCCGCCCAGGGTTCGGACTCCTCGGCGAGCGCCGTACGTGCCTGGGCGATGAGCTGTTCCATCCCCGCGACACGCATCCGCTGCGCCAGCAGTTCCTTGCTCGGGTAGCGGCGGTACAGGCTGCCCATACCGATGCCGGCGCGGCGGGCGATCTCGGAGACGGGGGCGTCCCAGCCGCGCTCGGCGAAGACCTCGCGGGCCGCCCGCATGAGGCGGGCGTCGTTGAGGTCCGCCTCCCGCTGCCGGCCGCGCGGTTTGCCTGCGTGCGTGTCACCCATGGCGCAGCATTCTTCCTTACGGGCGGCCCACGCCGTGCCCGCCGTCGACGGTGACGACCGCGCCGGTGACGAACCCGGCCTCCTCTCCGACGAGCATGGCGATCGCCCGGGCCACATCCAGCGGTTCCGCGACCCGCCCGAGGGGGGTGCTCTCCACCAGGCGCCGCTGGAACTCCTGCGGCATCCCGGCGCTGGCCTCGGTGCGGACGAAGCCGGGCGCCACGACGTTGACGTTGACGCCGAGCGGACCGGCCTCGTAGGCGACGAAGCGGGCGAAGGTGTTCAGGGCGGCCTTGGCGGTGCCGTGCGCGGCCATGCCCACGGTGGGCGGCCCGTCGGCCACGGCGCTGGAGACGTACACGATCCGGCCCCGGCCCTGGGCGCCCATGACCGCCAGGGCCCGTTGGGTGAGCGTGTAGACGGACGCGAGTTCGTTCGTCACCTTGGTGTGGAAGTCGTCCCACGCCAGCGTCTGGACGGGCGTCGGGGTGAAGCGGGCGCCGGCGTTGCAGACGAGGACGTCCAGGCGCCCGTCGACCGCGGAGCGCTCCAGCAGCCCGGCCGCCTGGGCGGGGTCGTACACATCGGCCCGCACGGCGAACGCCTCACCGCCGTCGGCCTCGATGAGCGAAACCACCCGGTCGGCCGCCTCACGGTTCGAGAAGTAGTTGACGGCCACGCGGTATCCGCGTGCCGCGAGCTCCCGTGAAGTGGCCGCGCCGATTCCCCGGCTGCCGCCCGTCACCAGAGCGGTCGGCCTGCTTGTCGCCTGCATGTGTTCCTCCGTGTCGGCGCCGTGTCTACCCGCGCAACATATCGGAGCGGAGCGCTCCGTTCAAACGTGTCCGCGTGGGAGTGCGTGGGGATCAGCTCGCCCTTCGGGCCCTCACCCAGGGCGCCGTACGACTCTTCGTGGAGGACCTCGCAGGTGAGCAGCACGAGAAGCTGCTCACGCCCGGCGACTTCGGCTTCGTCCCGAAGAACTGCCCCCACGCCTACCGCATGGAACGCCACCACTCCCAGGTCGTCGGCGTCGCCGCCGGGCCCGGCGGCACCTTCGAGCGGTTCTTCGAGAACCTCGGCACGCCCACCGGTGAACTCGGGCTGCCCGCGCGCCCGTTCGTGCCGGAACCGGAGAAGTTCGCGACCGTGCCCCAGTGGTACGACGTCCGCTTCCTGCCCGGCCACCAGTGGCGCACCGGGAGCTGACGCACGTGCCGCACGCCGAGGCGCTTCCGGCGGCCACCCCGGGCGGTGCCCGTTCGCGCTCCTGCGGGTCAGGTCACCGGCACCACCACCCGTCGCCCTGTTCGGCCCGCTCGGCATGGTGCTGGGACAGGCCCTGCCGACGGCCTGGTGAGCCCGTCGGCCGGCCCCGCCCTGCGGGTGACGCCGCAGGGCCCCGCTCTTCCTCGTCCTGCGCGGCACCCGGGACGCCCTCGTGCCGCGGGGCGAACGGCTCGCCGCGGCCCTGCGCGCCGCGGGAGTCCCGGCCGACCACGCACCGGTGGCAGGCACGGACCAGCTGAGGGCGGGTCTCACGGACGAGGAGGTCGAGCGGTGCTTCGCGACGACGGCCGGATTCGTCGCCCGCCGCTGCCCGGGAGCATAGTCCGGCGGGTATCCCGAGCCTCCGAGGAGCCATGAGTCATCGCGCCGCCAACCTGCCCCAGCTCCTGTCCGAGGCCCGCCGCTGGTTCGCGCCCTGTTCGCCAGCATGGAGGCCGCGGGCGAGCAGCCGGTGACGACGGCGCAGGCGTCCGTCTTCGCGATGCTCGACGCGGAGGGCACCACCGTCTCCGAACTGGCCCGGCGCATCGGTGTCACCCGGCAGACGGCCCATCAGGCGGTGCACGGCCTGATCGGCATGGGGCTGCTGGAGCAGACGCCCGACCCCGGGTCCGCCCGCAGGCGCCTGATCCGCACGACCCCCGAGGGGCGGCGCGTGCACGAGCGGGCGCAGGCCACGATCAGGGTGATCGAAACGGCGCTGGAGGAACGGATCGGTCCGGCTCCGGCGCGTGCGCTGCGGGAGGCGCTGACCCGCGACTGGGGGCGGCCGCCCCTCGTCGCCGCGCCCTGAGCGGCCTCACCCGGCCATGTGCTCCTTCCCGGCCGGCGCCGGGACCACGATGATGCGCTGGACGGCCCGGCTGAGGACCACCACTCCCACCACGATCATCAGGGCCCCGCACGCCTCGGGCACGAGCCACCACCCGGTGCGGATCCGTTCGTCGAAGAGGGTGATCCCCAGGACCAGGCTCACCACCGCGTCGCCGATGGTCAGCGCGGGCTGTGCCGCGGCCAGCGGACCGGCCTGGAGCGCGTTCTCCAGCAGGAGCACGGAGACGGCCCCGGCGAGCGCGAAGCCGTACGTCTGCCAGGACCGCAGGAACGCGGAGAAACCGTGGTCGGCGAACGTGCCGCTGGCCGACTTCAGGAGAGCGGCGGTCAGGGCGTTGCCCGTCGCGGAGGCCGCCGCCAGCAGCGCGGCGCGCCGGGCCGGCGGGCGTCCCCGGCCGGCCAGGAGGATCGCCGCGGCCATACCGCCGATGCACAGGCACACGGCCGGGATCCAGTGGGAGAGGGGCGCCTGGTCGGTCGCGCCGTGCGGGGCCGCCGCCAGGAGCAGCACGGCGAGGCCCGCCACACAGCCGCCGACGCCCCACCAGCCCCAGGTGGGCAGCCGCCGGTGCATCAGCGGGGCGGCGACGAGCAGTGCGAAGGGCAGTTCCAGGATGAACAGCGGCTGGACCAGCGCGAGCGGGCCGTTGATCAGGGCCAGGCTCTGGAACAGCGCGGCGCAGATCACCCCCGCCATGCCGATCATCCAGTAGGGCTGGTGCACCAGCTCCGCCAGCAGCCGCAGCCCGCCCCGGCTGCTGGCCGAGGCCGCCTTGCGCTGGAACGCGGTGCCCACGGCGTTGCTCGCCGCTCCCGCGACGGCGAACGCCGCGGCCAGTTCGATCACGACCGTCTCCCGCCTGCGGCGTACCTCCCGGAGGAGGACCGGGCCCGTCCAGCCTACGGAGGGCGGGATCCGGGTGCCGGGTCTGACCGCGGGCGGCGGGCGCCGTTCTCGCCCGGACGGGCTATGCGCCCGTTTCCGGGGTACCTGCCGGGCGTAGCCCGTCCGGTTGAGCTGGAGGAGTGCATGACGCAGGCGGTCCGCGAGATCATGACCACCAATCCGGTCGCGGTGGCACCGGACACCCCGGTGTGCGAGGTCGCGGCCCGGATGCGCGACGAGGACATCGGCGCGGTCCTGGTATGCGCCGGCCACCGGCTGCGCGGCCTGGTCACGGACCGGGACCTGACGGTGCGGATCCTCGCCGAGGGCGGGGACGTCACCGGGCGGACGGTCGCCGAGGCGTGCAGCCGCGAGCTGGTCACCGTGGCACCGGACGACGACGTGGAGCGGGCCGTGCGGCTGATGCGGGGCAAGGCCCTGCGCCGGCTGCCGGTCGTGGAGGACGGGTGCGTGGTCGGGATCGTCGCCCTGGGCGACGTCGCCGTGGAGTACGACCCCGAGTCCACGCTGGGGGTCATCAGCGCGGCCGGCCCCACCCGGTGAGGACGGGCTCCCCGGTCGTACCAGTCGTGGACGTACCCGGTGACGGTGCCCGGGTCGCCGGCGGTGAACGGCGCCGTCACCCCTAGAGGTCCGACAGGTTCGGGTACGGCTCCGTGGGCCCGACGGCGCAGCGAGTCGGCCGGGCGTACGGCTGTTCGCAGTGCTGGACGGCGTACGGAGCCGCTTGCCGCGCTGCGCGCGTCCGGGTTCCGGCCGACGCGCACCGTGTGGCTCACGCCGTGTCGGTGCCGTTCGTGCGCAGGGCCGTGTCCACGGCGCGGATCCGCCACTCCTCCACGGTGTCCTGCTGCCGGCGGGCCCGCTCCAGGAGGGTGTCGAGCCGACCGGGATCCAGGCGCCGGTCGACCGTGGTGAGCCGGCGCAGGGTGCTCCATCCGGCGGCCTTGCCCTCCACCGCCATCCGCAGCGCCTCCAGCTCCACGACCGTGGTCAGGGGAGACCGCCGTACCAGCCGGCCGTTGGTCTTCAGGCGCCCCACCTTCTCGGCCGCCCAGCCGGCGCAGACCTTGGCGCGGCGCACCGGCACGTTCAGGTCCCGCATGATGCGCAGCAGTGCCGCCCGGTCCTCGCGGATCTCCGCGGCGACCGGTCCGAGGGCCCTGCCCAGCGCGGAACCACGGGCCGACCGCACCAGGTTGCCGGCCCGCTCGGTGCCCGCCGTGGCACCGGTGAGGTGGTCGTTGAGGTAGATACCGAGCAGCC
This sequence comes from Streptomyces sp. NPDC028722, assembly GCF_040637655.1. NCBI lineage: Bacteria > Bacillati > Actinomycetota > Actinomycetes > Kitasatosporales > Streptomycetaceae > Streptomyces > Streptomyces sp. NPDC028722. The sequence goes on along the minus strand of NZ_JBEZWU010000039.1, from coordinate 24,464 downwards.
GCATGTCGAGGCCGTTCGTGCCCTCGGGGCCGGACGTACGGGAACGGTTCATCGCGAGCCTCCTTCGTAGCTGCCGTGACTGCCGTGACTGCCGTGGCCCCGGGGTGTCCGTGATCCCGGTGGCCCGCCGCCGTCCGCGTCCCGGCCGCGGGCGGGCCGCAGCGGGCGGGAGACGCCGAGACGCACGCTCCCCACGCCGTCGGAGAAGTGCACGGTCGGCTCGGTGCCGGACGGTGGCAGTCCCGCCGCCCGGGTGAGGGTCTCCTCGACCCGGTCGAGGCGGGCCGCGCGCAGCGGCCAGGGCGCGTGTTCGACGGGCGTCTCCCAGAGCATGCCGAGTCGCCGCGTGTAGGCCCGCCACCGCGAGGTCAGCCACACGTCCCGGGGGCCCGGCCGGATCGGCGTGCCCGGCCGGACGGCCAGGTGGTAGCGGGGGCCGTTGCCGCGCCGGACCCCGGTGTAGACGAGGGTCTCTCCGTGGCGCGACACGTCCAGGCGGCCGAGGCGGTACGGCACGCCCACCGCGCGGGCCGCCAGCATCACCGGGCAGGCCACCTCGATGGAGAGGAACCACAGCCCGTCCCGGCCGCCCCGGTCACGGACGTAGGTCCGCAGGTTGGTCTCGGCGAAGGACGGCAGGGCGACGGGGGAGCCGGGCGGACGCACGCCGGTCATGACGAACGCGGTGAGGCCCACCCACGCCGCCCCGTCGAACGTGTCCACCACGAGCCCCGCCGGCAGCAGCCGCTGGACCTGGCGGGGGGAGTACGCCCAGTGCACGAAGGTCTGGGTGAGCCACCCGGCACGCAGCACGGGGGTGTGCACACGCTGCTCCGGTCCGTACGACACCACGCCCACCGGTTTTCCCGGACACGCCGGCCGAAACCCGATGTGCCCGGTACACCGGCGGGCTCAGCCGCCCCAGACCGACCAGGACGCCGTGCCGTGCGCGAAGACGAGGACGGCGAGCACGACGAGGTCCGCGATGCCCAGTCCCAGTCCCAGGAGCGCCCGGAACCGGCGAGGTGTGTCCCGGCGCAGGGCCAGGACGGCCAGCACGATGGCGACGGGGCCGAGGACGAGGTTGAGGACGAGCAGTCCGACGAGTCCGAGGACGAAGGAGGCCACGGCCATGCCTTCGGTGTCCCGCCGGCCCGTCCGGGCCGAGGGGGGTGCGGTCAGTCGCATCGTCACACCCTCCTCGTCCGGTTGCGGCGCCGCCGTTCGCGTCCCGCGAAGACGACGAGCCAGAGGGCGATGAGCGAACCGACCACCAGCGTGACGGGCCAGGGGAGGTAGGCCGCCGACCCCACGACGATGCCCAGCAGGAGCAGGGCGGCGATCAGGAAGAGCACGGCTGCCTCCCCGGGCCGGTGACGAGGGGCGCGGACTCCTGTCGGTGCACCGGCCACTGCGGCCGTTTCTTCAACGCGTTCATGACATCGCCGGTTACCCGTGAGTCGCCGTCTCACGCGGCGGTTCGCCGTCCGGGCGCGTTCCTGACGGAGTGGCGGCACCCGCGTGGCCGGATCGGACCCGTTCGCGCTCCGGACTCCACGGACCGCACCCGTGCCGCTCCCGGGCGCTCGGCCTGCCCGTGGCCGCCCGCCCGCACTCGGCCGGGTCCGATCCTCCCACTCCGATCCGGCCACCGGCGCTCAGGTGGCGCGGGTGCCGCCACCCCGGCGGATACGGCCCAGCAGATCCCGGTGGTAGGCGGCGATCTGGCCGCCCGGCACCGGCGCGGGGCTGCCGGCGAGGGTGTACCAGGTGTCGCTGCCGGACTGCTGGACGGCGACGCGCACACTGTGGCCGTCCGAGCGGAGGATGGTCGCGACGGTGAGGTCGCCGGTGAGGACGCCGACCTCGTCGGTCATCGCTCCGCCGGGGCCGGCCGTGACCCGGTCGACGTAACTGTTGATGGTGGGAGGGTTGTTCATGAGGCGCAGGTTTCCATCAACCTGACCGGTGCGCCCCGCACCGCGCAGGAGTCGCGCGCGTGTTCCCCGTGTTGGGCGTGTGGCCGGGGCCCGGCCGGTGCCTCAGCCGAACAGCGGGAACCGGTCCGCCGCCGGCCCGAGGGCCGTCCGTTCGGCGTCGGTGAGCGCGGCCCGCCCGGTGCCCACGCGCGCGTAGTGCGTGTCGCTCCACTCCGGCAGGGCGGGCCGGCCGAGCAGACCGTCCAGGGTGGCGCGGACCGCCCCCAGTCCCTCGGCCGAGGGGCCGGGCGCGTGCGGGAGCCGGACGGTCAGATCCAGGTGGTGGACGGTCGCCTCCACCGCGAGCGTGATCGTGAGGTCGCCGGCCGTCAGGACGTGCCCCTGCGTGGCCACCCGCGTCTCGGGCGGCACGGTGGCCGCCGCGTGCGCGGCCGCCGCCAGCGTCTCCAGGTACAGGCCGCGCAGTTGGCCGAAGTCGAGGAACATGCTGCCGTTCACCCGTACCCAGCGCCGGCCGTTCGCCGCCCCGGCCGTGTCCGGCCGCCAGTCCCGCCAGTAGGTCACCGCGTCCCGGTCGGCGGGTCCGTGCGCGGGCGTGTGCAGGGCCACCAGGGCGCGCTGGGCGTCCTGGAGGCAGTGGAAGACGAGGTCGCGCACCGCCCAGCCCGTACAGCCGGTCGGCAGCCAGGACTCCTCGTCGCCGAGGTCCGCGACCGCCGCCGAGGCGGCTCCGTACGCCGCGCGCAGGACGGACGCCGGGCCGGTGCTCTGCGTCGTGCTCATGCGGTCGCCCTCTCCCTTCGCGGTCAGGACACCGGATGGTACTCACCGTCCCCCGCGGCGCGGGACCGGCCGTGCGGGAGAAGCGGATGTCCGGGGCGGTCAGTCGCGTGCCGTGTCCGGGTAGGGCACCCGGGCCAGCTCGTGGACCTCGCCGACCGTGCCCCACTCGTTGCCGCCCAGCCGGGACAGCGGGCGCAGCAGCCCGATGTCGGGGTGGCCGGCGACCAGCGCGTCCTCGCGGACCGCGGCGTGCACGACCCGGCCGAACACGACCGTCGAACCGCCCAGCCGCAGCGTCGAGTGCAGGGTGCACTCCAGGGCGACCGGGGAAGCGGCCACGCGCGGGGGCCGCACCCGCAGCGAGGGCTCGCGATCGATGCCCACGGCGTCGAACTCGCTCCGGTCCCGGGGAAAGTCGGTCGCCGTCGCGTTGATCTCGGCGAAGAGCGGCTCGGGCGCGAAGTTGACGACGAACTCGCCCGTCGCCTCCGCGTTGCGCAGCGAGTCCTTGCGGCCCACGGAGGTGAACTGGACGATGGGCGGATCGGTGCAGGCGACGGTGAAGAACGAGTGCGGAGCCAGGTTCGCCGTCGCGCCGTCGGGCGTGAGGGTCGAGACCCACGCGATCGGCCGGGGCACGACGACGGCCGTGAGCAGGCGGTAGAAGGATCCGGGATCCATGTCATCCGGTGAGTAGTCGACACGCATGACAGCACGCTAAGCGGTCGCCCGCGCAGGCCACCGCCGACCCCTCTGTATCGCGCGTACACACACTGTGAAGCGCGCTGACCGTGCCGCTGAGCGGGACCCTCCGCGCCGACGTCGACGGGGCGGAGGCCGCCCCCCGCGACCACGTCCGCGAGCGGCACGGAACGACCCCGGACCGTCGTGTGCCGGTCCGGGGTCGCTCGCCCGGGTGCCGCCCGCTGTCCGGGCCGTCGGTCCGTCAGACCGCGAGGCGCCCGGCGAGCTGCTTGGCCCTGGTGGCGGCGGCCTCGAAGGCCTGGTCACGGGAGGCCTCGTACAGCGGGACCAGCTCGGCCATCGCCGGGTTCTTCGACGCCATCGTCAGCTCCGGCACGATGAACTCGAGGTCCAGGCCGAGGGCGTCGGCGAGGACGGCCTTGAGGTAGTTCTGCACGTACTCGTACGACTCGCGCGGGGTGCCCGGCGCGTAGGAGCCGCCCCGGCTGGCGACGACGGTCACCGGGGTGCCCTTGGCGGACGGGTCCGGACCCCCGGTGCGGCCCATCAGGACGATGTTGTCCAGCCACGCCTTGAGGGTCGACGGGATCGTGTAGTTGTACATCGGGGCGCCGATCAGCACGGCGTCGGCCTGCTCCAGCTCCTCGATCAGCTTGACGCGCTCGGCGAAGACGGCCGCCTGCTCCGGCGTGTGCGTGGCCGGGTCGGTGAAGCCGGCGAGGTGCGCCTCGGCGGTGATGTGCGGGACGGGGTGCGCCGCCAGGTCGCGGTAGATGACCGTGCCCTGCGGGTGCTCCTCCTCCCAGTGCTTGCGGAAGGCCTCCGTCACGGCGCGGGAGGCCGAGGCCTGGGTCGGGAAGACGGACGAGTCGATGTGCAGCAGGGTGGCCATGAAGGTCTCCAGTAAGCGAAGCGAGGCAGCAATGAGCGAGGCAAGGCAGCCGGACACGCAGCGCCGCGGCTGACGTTTAGTACGACACTATTTCTAACACAGGGACTTACTTTTTCTCACCCCCCTACGGAGGAGTAGTACCCTGAGGTCATGGCGGACGAGAACCACGACAGTGCGGCCTGCAAGCGGGTGGACGACGGCATCACCCGCGTCTTCCAGTTGCTCGGCAAGCGCTGGAGCGGCCCGATCGTGGCCGTTCTGGTGGAACAGCCCGCGTACTTCACCGACCTGCGCCGGGCCGTCCCCGGCATCAGCGAACGCATGCTGTCCGACCGGCTCGCCGAACTCGGCGCGGCCGGACTCGTGCTGCGCGAGGTCGACGAGGGCCCGCCGCTGCGCGTCTCCTACCGGCTGACGACGGCCGGCGCGGCCCTGGAGCCCGCGCTGCGCGAGCTGGCGGAGTGGGCCAAGGTCCACCTGCCGGAGGCGTCGGCGTGCCCGGAGACCAGCCTGGAGCGGCCGTCCCGGACACGGGCCTGAATCGTCCTTGTCCGGGCACGGCGCCGGCCAAGGAGACAGAACGGTGACCGATCCGGTCCGATGGCTGCGGGACGACCGCGCGGATCTGCCGGCGGCGCGGGTGGCCGCGGATCGCGCGGGATGAGGGCGAACTTTGGTGCTCAGCCCGCCGAGGGAACGTCCGAACGCTGCGACTCGATACATCCGGACGCCTCGTGGAGCGGAGGGGTATCCGTTGCCGGCAACTCGTCCACCAGGCGGAGGAGCATGCTGCGCGTGGCACTGTCCCGCCTGCCGGTCGGACGGGCGGGACAGCACAGGCCGACCTGTTGTGAGCAGGCCGTCAGTAGTCGATCTGGCCTGCCGCGCGGGCCGTTCCACTGAACTGTAGGAAGAACTGGGTACCGTCCAGCACATCGGTGGCAGCCACGCCCCAGCTGCCCGCGCTCAGCGTCCGCCAGGCATTGCAGCTCCAGCCGGACCCCGATTTGAAGCACGTCCGCACCGATCGCGTCCCGTCCAACTTCAGGTTGATGTCGTTGCACCGGCTGGTGGTGGTGGCGTAGGTGCCCCGGGCGGGCCAGTACGCGGGGTCGTTGGAACCGGTCCCCGGGTAGCTGGTGAAACGCGGTGCGTCGACCGTGCAGGCCCGCGCCGGGCTTGCGTTCGATGCTGAGGCCGAGCCTGCTTTCGCGGCCGCCACATGCTGTCCGGCGGCCGAGGTGGTGGCCCCGGCGGTGCCGGCGGCCGAGGTCATGGCGAGCAGGGCCCCCGCCACAAAGGCGGCGCGACGGATCCGGGTGCGGCTCGTTGTACGCCTGGTCGTGTGCCTCATCGGTCTCTCTGCCTTCCAGAGGTTCTCCGGTGCGCTTCTGATGTGCCACCGGGCTCACCCAGTCTCCGGACACGCAACCCGCATCACCTTAGCGAGACGTGCCAACCCGTTAGCACGGAGCGCCAGGCACGGATCATTCGGAGAAGGGCGAGCGAAGAAAGATCATTCGCGCGAGGTCCTCCGCGCCTTTGGGCACAGCAGTGCCTGGTGTCGGTAGTCGACAGGCGCGACGTCGTAGGCAGAGCGGAAGGCGCGAGTGAAATCAGCCGGGCGGAGATAGCCCCAGCGGGCGGCGATGGCCCTGATGGGCACGTCACGCTGTACCGGATCGCCCAGATCGCGGCGGCAGCGCTCCAGGCGTTGCTCGCGTATCGAGGCGCGGACGTTCGCGCCGTGTGCTTGGAAGAGCCGATGCAGTGTGCGGACGGAGACGTGGTGGGCCGCAGCTATGCCGTCGACGCTGAGCATGGGGTCGCCGAGATGCTCTTGGATGTATGAGGTGACACGGGCGTACAGGGTTCGTTGCCGACTGTCGGCCGGTATGTCGTCCTCACGCTCCAGATGATGGGCGAGAACAGCAGCGGCCAGATCGAGACCGATCGTGCCCAGCCGAGGCATGTCTGCGGGCGTGTAGCACGTATGGTCGTCCGTCACACGGGCTAAGTAGTCGAACAACAACTGACCGATCCCCTTGTCGGCAGGCAGTCGACAGGCGACCAGTTGGTCAACACGGCGTGCACTCAACGGCAGCAGGGCGACAGGGAACTGCATGAGCGTCGCTTCGCCGATGGCGTACGACTCGAACGGCCGGGAGCTGCTCAACAGCACCAGCTCCCCGGGCCCAACGAGACTGCTGCGCCGATTCTGCTCAATGAAATGAGGGCCGGAACGGGGCACCACAATCTGTAGGCACTCCGGGTCGGAGACGCGGATGGACTTCGATGTCCGGGATGTGGTTATCGATGAGTAAGCCATCGAAGAAACCTGGATCGGCCCCAACGACATTTCATCGAACCAGCCGTGGAACACGTCACCGTCCACGGCACGGAACGTTTTCGGCATGACTTCTCGCCGAGCCGTCTCCGTCCAGGCGGCCAGAGCCTCTTGCCCGGAGAAGTTCTTGCTGTCGAAGACCCGTTCCATGATGTCCCCCTCCCGGTGTACGAGCAACGTGCAACGGAGTACCAGTCGGCGTCCCTTGCGGACAGGGCCGAATCAGGCAACGTCATGGGTAGGCACCTCTTCTGGCCACCGGACACGCCGCCCACAGACCGCAGTTCAGCCGCGCGGGCGAACTCGGCCTCGGCGTCCGCGAGACGTTCGAGTACGACGGGGTCACCGCCGTCGGCAAGGGGGATGAGCTGGGTGACGCGTCGCTCGATGAAGGAGGGACGCGGCAGTGTCGTCACCGCCACCGACGAGGACCCGGGCGCGCTCGCCGAGGGTCTCCGCCTCGGCGGCGGCCCGGCCGCCCGGGGTGAGTGTGTCCGGCAGACCGGCGGCCGGGCCTGGAGCGTGTCTCTTCGATGGTCTCGCCAGTTGATCGGATGAGTCCGTCCGGTGAGTGATCACTGATGCGATGTGGGCCCGGATCGAGCCGCTGATGCCGGCCGATCCGATGCGCGGACGGCGGTGGGCCGATCACCGCCGCACGCTCGGGGCCATCGCGTGGAAGTACGGCACCAGCTCGCCCTGGCGGGACCTCGCCGACGAGCCCGGCGCGTTCCGGTCCGCTCAGGGCGCCCGGGTGACTGAGGACCAGGTTCTGTCTCCTCGGCCAGCGCCGGGCCCGGCAGTCACCCGGGCCCGGTCCTCAGTCGACCGGCCAGGTGTGCACTGGTGCGTTCAGGTGCATGTAGTCGATGTACAGCTGGGCCATCCGCCGCAGCGCCTCGTGCCGGCCGGCGTGCGTGGCGGTGTCGAGGCGGTGGAACATCTCCTTCTGCCACACGGCCCCGTTCCGTGCCGTCACACAGCGCTGCTCGATGATCCCCAGGAGCGGCTCCCGCCACGCGTCGTCCATGCCGGAGTGCTCCAGCCCGCGGTGCGCGAGCGGCAGCAGCCGGCGCAGGACCAGCTCCGGCACCGGCACCTCGCCCATCCCGGGCCAGTACAGCAGCGCCTCGATGCCGTGCCGGGCGGCGGCGTGCAGGTTGTCCTCGGCGGCCGAGAACGACATCCGTGACCACACCGGCCGGTCCTCCTCCACCAGGGCCCGGGTGAGCCCGTAGTAGAACGCGCCGTTGGCGAGGGTGTCGGCGACGGTCGGACCGGCCGGCAGCACCCGGTTCTCCACCCGGATGTGCGGGACGCCGTGGGTGACGGCGTAGACCGGGCGGTTCCAGCGGTAGATGGTGCCGTTGTGCAGGGTGAGTTCGCCCAGCTCGGGGGTGTCGCCGCGGTCCAGCGTCTCCGCCGGGTCCTGCTCGTCGCACAGCGGCAGGAGGGCCGGGAAGTAGCGCAGGTTCTCCTCGAACAGGTCGAAGACGCTGTTGATCCAGCGTTCCCCGAACCACACCCGGGGCCGTACCCCCTGCACCCTGATCTCCTCCGGCCGGGTGTCGGTGGCCTGCTCGAACAGCGGGACACGGGTCTCGTGCCACAGCTCCTTGCCGAACAGGAACGGGGAGTTCGCCGCCAGCGCGACCTGCACCCCGGCGATCGCCTGGGCGGCGTTCCAGTAGGGGGCGAACTCCTCCGGGGACACCTGGAGGTGGAACTGCGTGCTGGTGCAGGCCGCCTCCGGGGTGATGGTGTCCGCGTAGGTGCGCAGCCGGTCGACCCCGTCGATCTCGATGCGCAGGTCCTCGCCGCGCGCCGCGAAGACCTGGTCGTTGAGGAGCCGGTAGCGGGGGTTCTCCGACAGCGCTCCCTCGCCGATGTCCTCCTGGCGCAGCGTGGGCAGGATCCCCACCGTGATCAGGCGGGCGCCCACCGACCGGGCCCGCTCGTCGGCGTGGTTCAGCGCCGCCCTGATCTCCGACTCCCAGGCGTCGGGGCCGCCCGCCGTCAGCCGCCGGGGCGGGACGTTGATCTCCAGGTTGAACCGGCCCAGCTCGGTGGACCAGGCGGGATCGGAGATCGCCTCCAGCACGTCGTTGTTGCGCATCACCGGCTCGGCGTCGTCGTCCACCAGATTCAGCTCGATCTCCAGGCCGACCTGCGGCCGCTCCGACTCGAACCGTGCCTCGCGGAGCATCAGTGCCAGCGCGTCCAGGCAGGCGTGCATCTTGATCCGGTACCGGCGGCGGTCCTCGCGGGTGAAGACGAGCGCCGGGACGTCACGCCCCATCGACCCTCCAGGGTCCCCTCGACGGACACCTCTTCCCCCAGCGTCGCACCCCTGCGCGACCCGCACCAAGCGGGTCGCCGTCGCGCACCCCGCCCGTCACCGCGGGTCGGCCGCGCCGTACCGGCGCCGCGCGGTTCCGTCTCACCCGCCCGGCCCTCTCGGATGGCCCGCGGGCGCTCGGCGGCGGAGGGTCTGAACCAGACCGGTCGGGTCGTTGGACGGCCGGTCCGAGGCGGGGAACGGTGCATCCATGCGCTCGGGCCGTTCCCCGCCGCCCTCGGGCCGTTCCCTGTCGCGCCCGGCCCCGCCGCTTCACCCACCCCGCCCCGCCGCGCCGGGACGCCGCGCCCGGACCCGTGCACCCGGTGACGGCTCCGCTCCGCGCGCGGCGGACGCGAACGCCGGCCGATTGCCGCTTGCCGCTGGAAACCGATCGGTTTACCGTAGTGGAAACCGATCGGTTTCCACTCGGGAGATGCACATGACTTCGATCAAGGGCTCGGTCGCCCTCGTCACCGGCGGCAGCCGCGGGCTGGGCAAGGCGCTGGTGGAGGAGCTGTACGCACGCGGCGCCGCCAAGGTGTACGCGACGGCCCGCGACCCGCGCAGCGTCACCCACCCCGACGCCCTCCCCCTGGCCCTGGAGGTCACCGACCCCCGGTCCGTCGAGGCCGCGGCGGAGCGGGCGCAGGACGTCACCGTCCTGGTCAACAACGCCGGCGTCCTGCTCGGCGCCACCTCCTTCCTCGACGCCCCGGTCGACGACGTACGCCGGGAGTTCGAGACCAACTTCTACGGCCCGCTCCTGGTCACCCGGGCCTTCGTGCCGGTCATCGAGCGCAACGGCGGCGGCCACCTCCTCAACGTCCACTCCGTGTTGTCCTGGCTCGGCGTCGCAGGCTCCTACAGCGCCACCAAGGCGGCACTGTGGTCCCAGACCAACTCCCTGCGTCTGGAGCTGGGTCCGCGGGGCATCGGGGTCACCGGACTGCACGTCGGCTACCTCGACACCGACATGGCCGCGCACGTCGACGCGCCCAAGTCCAGCCCCCGGGACGTCGCCGCACTGGCGCTGGCCGGCGTCGAGTCCGGGGCGTACGAGGTGCTGGCGGACGACGTCAGCCGACAGGTCAAGGCGGCCCTCTCCGGCGATCTGGCGGCCCTGTACCCGCAGTTGGCGAACCAGGGCGTCCTGTGAAAGTGGGTGAGTCTCGCAACGTCCATGAAGTGGCCCGGAGGCTACGGACGTTGCTCAGGGCATGACTCAGCGACCCGCGCCCCGCCCACTGTCCGACGAAGCCCTCTCCGACCTGCTCGGCAAGCAGCGGTTCGGCACGCTCGCCACCGTCAGGCGCAGTGGCCGTCCCACCTGACCACCATGGTGCACAGCTGGGACTCCGAGGCCCGCGCCGGTGCGGTCCGCGGGGCGGGGTGATTGTCAGTGGGGCCCTCTACCGTGTGGAGCAGTGAGGACCTGCGGGAACGGCCGCGGTCCGTCCTGGGGGAGGGGGCTGCCATGTCCACGGCGTGCACCGTGTCGACGACGTATCTGGAGCTGTCGCAGGAGGGCGAGGGTGCCCACAAGTTCTACGAGGTGACCGTCGACGGTCTGGTGGTGACCGTGCGGTACGGCCGGATAGGCGCCGCCGGGCAGACGCAGACCACGGCGTTCGCGACGGCGGAGAAGGCGCGGGCCGCCGCCGCGAGGAAGGTGGGGGAGAAGGTCCGCAAAGGATACGCCCCGGCCGTCCCGGGACAGCGCGCCCCGCGCGCGGTGACCCGCCGTCAGGTCAGCTCGGCCCCGTCCACGGCGCGGGCGGTGGCGCCCGTGCTGTGGCGGTTCCGCACCGGCTCCGCCGCGTTCGGCATCCATGTCGACGACGAGCGCTGCTGGGTGGGCAACCAGGCGGGTGACGTCTACACCCTGGACCACGAGGGCGCCCTCCTGGCCCGGTTCGGCCTGCCGGACGGCGTCAAGTGCCTGGTCGCCGACGACTTCTGGATCTACGCGGGCTGCGACGACGGCACGGTGTACGACCTTTCCTCGAAACTGCCCTTCGCCGCCTATGACATCGCCGCCGACGTGGACATCTTCTGGCTGGACATCCACGAGGGCGTCCTGGACGTCTCGGACCGCGCGGGCCGGCTGACCGTCATCGACCACGAGGACGAACACCAGTGGTCCCGCCGCAGCCAGGGCGAGCACGCCTGGATGGTCCGGGCCGACGACCGGGCCGTCTACCACGGCCACCAGCGGGGCGTCACCGCCTACGCGCCCGACGGCGGCGGCGAACTGTGGCACACCCCCACCCGGGGCGGCGTGCTCTTCGGCTGGCAGGAGGAGCACGCCGTGTACGCGGGCACCGCGCACCGGGTGGTCCAGCGGCTGTCCAAGGAGAGCGGTGCCATCGAGGCGACGTACGCGTGCGACAGCAGCGTGTACTCGTGCGCCACCTCGCCCGGCGGCCGGTTCGTCTTCGCCGGGGACGCCGCGTCGTCCGTGTACTGCTTCGACCAGGACGGCAGGCGCCTGTGGAAGCTGGGCACGGGCAGCGGTTCGGCGCTGTCGATGCAGTACCACGACGAGCGCCTGTACCTGGTGACCACGGACGGGTCGCTGGTCTGCGTGGACGCGGGCGAGGCGGCGGTCTCGGCGGCCCAGCAGGGCACGGTGCCGGTGGTCCGGGACGTCAAGCTCGCCGCCGCCCTGCCGACGTACGCGCCGGCCACGACCGTGACCGCGGTGGCCACGGTCGCCCAGGCGCCGGCCGGCACGGTGGTGGTCGAGTGCGTGCGGGAGGCCGGCCGGGTCCGGGTGCACGTGCTGTCGGACGGCTACGACTCCTCCTGGAACGTCCAGTTCCCCCGTGCGATACGGGAGCCCGGCGCGCGGTACGTCGTCGACGCCCTGCACCCCGCGGCGGGCGGCTTCTACCGGGTCCGGGGCGACATCCGGCGCCTGCTCTGACAGCCCCGGCCGCACCGGGCCGTTGTCCGCCCGCCGGGTCAGGGGCGCGTGGTCGCCGTCCGTTCCAGGATCTCCCGTGCGACGGGGAGCGCGTCGGCGCGGTCCGCGGGGACCAGGCCGATGCGGGTGCGGCGGTCCAGGAGGTCCGACTCGTCGAGGGCCCCCTCGTGCTCGACCGCCCAGCGGAGCTCCGCCCGGGTCACGGGATGGCCGGGCAGGACCGGCTCGGCCAGGGCGGGGTCCCGGACGGCGAGGGTGTGGACGGCCGTGGCCTCGGTGCCGTAGCGGCGGACCAGGCCCGGGGGCGCGGACAGGGCCCGCAGCCGGCCGGGGGCGGCGGCGCCGACCAGCGGCAGCCCGGCGGTGGGGGAGGGGCCCGTGCGCAGCCCGCGCGCCGCGGCCGCGGCGTCCACGGCGTCCTGCGCCATCCGCCGGTAGGTGGTCAGCTTGCCGCCGACCACCGTGGTGACACCGTCGGCCGAGGTCAGTACGGCATGCCGGCGCGAGATGTCGGAGGTGCGGGCCGGCGCGCCGTCCCGGCCGCCCGGTCCGGAGGTGTCCAGCAGCGGGCGCAGTCCCGCGAACGCGCCGACGACCTCGTCCCGGGCCACGGGGGTGTCCAGGACGGAGCCGAGCACGTCCAGGAGGAAGCCGATGTCGGTCTCGGGGACCTCCGGCACGTCCGGGATGCCGCCCTGGACCGGCTCGTCGGTGAGGCCGACGTACACCCGGCCGTCCCCCTGGGGCAGGACCAGCACGAAGCGGTTGGTCTCCCCGGGGACCGGGACGTGCAGGCCGGCCGGGAGGGCGCCGAGCCGTTCCGAGCGCAGGACCAGGTGGGTGCCGCGGGACGGCCGGACGCGGATGCCGTCGGCGAGGGTGCCCGCCCACACCCCGGTGGCGTTGATCACGGCGCGCGCCCTGATCTCGCCCTCCTCACCGGTGCGTTCGTCCCGGATCCGGGCGCCCGTCCCGGTCAGCTCCAGCGCCCGCACCCGGGTCAGCACCCGGGCGCCGTGCGCGGCGGCCGTGCGGGCCAGGGCGGTCACCAGGCGGGCGTCGTCGGTCACCCGGCCGTCCCAGGACAGCAGCCCGCCGCGCAGTCCGGCCGCGCGGACCGAGGGCGCCAGGTGCCGGGCCTCCGTCGCCGACAACCGGCGGGGCGCGGGCAGCACCTGGCGTGGGGTCCGGGCGGTCAGCCGCAGCACGTCCCCGGCCCGGAACCCGGCCCACGCCAGCGAGGCCTGAGCCCTGGACACCAGCGGGGTGAGCGGCAGCACGAACGGCTGGGCGGCCACCAGGTGCGGGGCGGTGCGGGTCATCAGGATGCCGCGTTCGACCGCGCTCTCGTGCGCTACGTCGAACTGGGCGGAGGCCAGGTAGCGCAGCCCGCCGTGGATGAGCTTGGAACTCCAGCGGGAGGTGCCGAAGGCCAGGTCGTGGGCGTCCACCGCGACGACGTCCAGTCCGCGGGCCGCCGCGTCCAGGGCGGCTCCGGCCCCGGTGGCGCCGAGCCCGACGACCAGGACGTCGGCCGTCCGGCCGTCCGCGGCCTCGGCCAGTTCCCGGCCGCGCCGGTGGGCGCTCAGGGACGAGCCGGGCGCGGCCTCGGTGTGGCTCATGGCGTCAGGGTCCTCTCCAGGAGGGTGCGCAGCTCACCGAGGAACGCGCCGGAGTCCAGCTCCGGGTCGTCCTCGTCGGTCATCGTGCGCAGGGACAGGGTGAAGGACTGCACGGTCAGCAGCAGGGCGCGGGCCTGCCGTTCGGTGTGTCCGGGCCGGACGGACCCGTCCGCGTGGCCCTCGCGCAGGGCGTCGGCCAGCAGCGCGAGCAGTGCTTCCTGGCTGGCGCCGCGCCGGTCGAGCACGTAGGTGAGGAGCAGTTCGGGATCGACGTCGATGATCTTCCGGAAGAGTGGATGCGCCCGGAACGCCTCGACCCCCCTCACCAGTCCGTCCACGATCCGGGTGCGGGTGACGGTGCCGGGGGAGGGCTCCGGTACGGCCCGGCCGGCCACGTCGATCCACTCACGGGTCATCAGGTCACCCACCAGGGTCCGCAGGTCGGGCCAGCGCCGGTAGAGGGTCATCCGGGAGACACCGGCGCGCCGGGCGACGTCGGCGAGGGTGGTGCGCCGTACCCCGACGGCCAGCACACAGTCGCGTACCGCGTCGAGGACGTGGTCACTGTCCGAACCGTTGTGACGAATAGGCGTCATGTGTCACAGTGTAACGCCCCGGGGGCCGGACGGAAGCGGCCCGCGCCCCGGGACGGCGGCCGAGCCGCGCGAACCGAGCACACCGACCTGTGAGGACGACCGTTCAATGGACATGCTGTGGAACGGCTGGGGCGACCCGGCCAAGGCGGCACCGCTGCCCGAGACGGTGACCGGCCTGCTGCGCGACCTGCTCGGTGTCACACCCCGCACCACACCCGCGCCCGCCCTCGCGGACGTCCGCCCGCCCGCCCCCAGCACCGCCCCCGCCGCGCTACGGGCGCTCGCCCGCGCTGCCGGCGGCGAGGAACACGTCCGCACCGACGCGGAGACCCGCGCCCGCCACACCCGCGGCAAATCCACCCCCGACCTGCTGCGTGTGCGCGCCGGAGACCTCTCCGACATCCCGCAGGCCGTCGTCCTGCCGGGCAGCCACGACGAGGTCCTCGCCGTGCTGCGTACCTGCGCCGCGCACGGCCTGGCCGTCGTCCCCTTCGGCGGCGGCACGTCGGTCGTCGGCGGACTCGCCCCCCAGCGCAGCGCGTTCGTCGCCCTGGACCTGCGCCGCCTCAACCGCCTGCTCGACCTGGACCCCGTCTCGCGCACCGCCGTCCTCCAGCCCGGCCTGCGCGGCCCCGAGGCCGAGGCGCTCCTCGCCGGACAGGGCTTCACCCTCGGCCACTTCCCGCAGTCCTTCGAATGGGCCACCATCGGCGGTTTCGCCGCCGCCCGCTCCAGCGGCCAGGCCTCCGCCGGCTACGGCCGCTTCGACGAGATGGTCCTCGGCCTGACCCTGGCCACCCCCGAGGGCACCATCGAGACCGGCCGCGCCCCCCGCTCCGCCGCCGGACCCGACCTGCGCCAGCTGATCCTCGGCTCCGAGGGCGCCTTCGGCGTCATCACCTCCGTCACCGTACGGATCCGCCCGCTGCCGCAGACCCGGGTGTACGAGGGCTGGCGGTTCCGCTCGTTCGAGGAGGGCACCACGGCGCTGCGCCGGCTCGCCCAGGACGGACCCCGCCCGACCGTGCTCCGCCTTTCCGACGAGACCGAGACGCTCATCGGCCTCGCCCAGCCCGACGCGATCGGCGCCGGTCCGGGGCGCAGCGACGCCGGATGCCTCGCGATCACCGGCTACGAGGGGACGGCCGAGGACACCGCGTGGCGCCGGGAGCGGGCGGCGGCCGTCCTGGCGGACTGCGGCGGCACCCCCGCCGGCACCGAACCCGGCGACCGCTGGGCGCACGGCCGCTACTCCGCGCCCTACCTGCGCGACGCCCTGCTCGACGCCGGCGCCTTCGCCGAGACGCTGGAGACCGCGGCGTTCTGGTCCCGGCTCCCCGGCCTGTACACGGCCGTCCGCACCGCCCTCACCGACACCCTCACCCAGGCGGGCACCCCGCCCCTGGTGATGTGCCACATCTCCCACGTGTACGAGAACGGCGCCTCGCTGTACTTCACCGTCGTCAGCGCCCAGGGCGAGGACCCGGTGGCGCACTGGACGCCCGCCAAGCACGCCGCCAACGAGGCCGTACTGGCCGCCGGCGGCACCATCTCCCACCACCACGGGGTCGGCACCGACCACCGCGACTGGTACGTCCGCGAGGCCGGCCCCCTCGGCGTCTCGGCCCTGCGCGCCGTCAAACACCGCCTCGACCCCGACGGGCTCCTCAACCCGGGTGTCCTGCTGCCCACCGACTGACCCCACCGACCCGACCGCCTGCCGCGAAAGGCACACCGATGCGACAGTTCACCGCCGTCGTCAACCCCACCGCCGGCGGCTCCACCGGGGCGGCGACCCTGCTCCACCTGGCCCGGCTGCTCCGCGAGGCCGGCGCCGGCCTGGACACCGAGTACAGCCACAGCCTCGCCCACGCCCAGGACATCGCCCGCACCGCCGGTGAACGGGGCCGCGTCGTCCTCGCCGTCGGCGGTGACGGCATCGCCGGCGGCATCGGCGGCGCGCTCAGCGGCACCGGCACCGTCCTGGGGCTCGTGCCCGCCGGACGCGGCAACGACTTCGCCCGCGCGCTGCGCCTGCCCGCCGACCCGGCCGCACTCGCCGGCATCCTGCTGCGCGCCGAACCCCGGCCCGTCGACACCATCGAGGTGGAGTCGGCCGTCCATCCGCGCACCGTCGTCCTGGGCAGCGTGTACGCCGGGGTCGACGCCGAGGCCAACCGGCACGCGAACAACGCCCGGCTGCTGCGCGGCGCCGCCTCCTACTACGCCGGAGGCCTGCGAGCCGTCACCACCTGGCGGCCGGCCGGCTTCCGCGTCACCGTCGACGGCACCGAGCACACCCACCGCGGTTACACCGTCGTCGCCGCCAACTCCCCCTACTACGGCTCCGGCCGGCTCATCGCGCCGGACGCACGGGTCGACGACGGGCTGCTCGACATCGTCATGATCCGCGACGCGCCACGCCGGCTCTTCTTCACGCTCATGAACGAACTCAGGACGGGCGCCCACGTGAACCGGCCCGAAGTGCGCGTCCTGCGCGGCCGGGAACTGCGCATCGAGGCCGACCGGCCCGTCCCCTACGGCGCCGACGGCGAGGTGGAGGCCGTCCTCCCGGTGACGCTGCGGGTACGCCCGGCGGACCTGCGGGTGCTGTACTGACTCCCGTCCGCACCGGCTGCCGCGCGACCGGCGCCGAGCGGGCCGCGGGGCTCGGGGCAGGCGACCGCCTCCGGCACGGCCGGCGCCCCGCCCGTCCCGGCGTGCCGGCGCCGTTCAGTCCTGTAGGGCCTCGCTGACGCTCGGGTAGTTGGGGATGAGGGTGGTCAGGCCCACGATCTCCAGGGTGCGCAGGACGGTGCTGCGGACGCCGGCCAGGCGCAGCCAGCCGACCGGTTCATGGGCCTGGTGCGCGGCGATGAGGACGTTGATACCGCTGGAGTCCATGAACGCCACGCCGCTGAAGTCCGCGACGGTACGCGCCGGCTCAGCGGGGTCCTCGGGCGTCAGGGCCCGGCGGAGCACGCCTGAGGTGTGATGGTCGACCTCGCCGCTCACCGTGACCACGGTGACACCGTCGACGGTGGCCCGATCGACCGACAGCCGGTCCGCTTCCGTCTCTTCGTTCGTGTCTGCCACGTGTTCCTCGTCCACGCTCGCCGATCCTTGCCCAGAGCTTTTCTCTCCGGGAGGCTGCCCCGGATCACGCGGAGGATGCGGGCCGGCCCCCGACCGTTGTGCGCCGAGGTGCCGAGTCCCCTACAACCTCGGGAGGCTCTGGTGTGTCCAGCACACGACGACCGGGCCCGCGCGGCCCGGTCACCGCCTTTTCCTGCCCCGACGAGGAGACCCACCGTGCGCTCACCCCTGCGCCCCGCGGCAGCGGCGATGGCCGCCGCGATCGCCATCGGCGTCCCCGCCCTCGCCGCCCCCCTGGCGCACGCCGACGACCTCGCCCCCGACCTGGTGGTCTCCACCCTGCCGGCCGCCTCTCCCGCGCCCGGCGAGGTCTACGACCAGAGCGTCACCGTCACCAACAGGGGCACGGCCCCCGCGGACGGCGTCACCTTCCGGATCCGGCTCACCCGCGGACTCGACTTCCCCCAGCACACCGACGGCTGCACGTACTCCACCGTCACCGACCACGTCCGGCAGGCACTGTGCGAGCTGGACACGGTCGTGCGGCCCGGAGCCACCCTCACCACGCCCGTGCGGTTCAAGACCCTGCCCGCGGCCCTGATGGAAGCCGTCGAGTACGGCACCGGCCCCACCGGGGAGGCCCCGGGCGAGGGCTTCGGCGACAGCTACCGGCGGCTGACCCTGACCGCGGACAACACGGCCGACCTGGCGGCGGAGGGAGACCGCGTGACGGGCGCTCCCGGCAGCCGCGTCACCGTCACCGCCACCCTGCGCAACAACGGACCCGGGTGGATCCAGAACCAGGAGAGCGACGACCAGCCGGCCCTGATGGTGCGGATCCCGCCGGGCACCGTCGCCCGGGAAGTGCCCGAGGACTGCGCGCCGTTCGGGATCGACGGCCCGACCGGTCCCTCGGAGCCGGGCCGTCCGCGCTACGTGTGCTGGCCCGCCGACCACACCATCGACGTCGCCCGCTCCCTCGGCTACACCTTCGTGCTGGAGATCGGGAAGACGGCGCGGGACACCCAGGGGGAGGTGACGGCCACCTCGGTGTACGGCATCCACCCGGCGTTCGACGAGAACCCCGCGAACGACACCGCCCTCCTCTCCGTCGACGTAGCCGGCGGCGGTCAGCCGGGCACGAGCACCTCCGGCGGCACCACGACCGGTACCACCACGTCCGGCGGCGCGACGTCCGGTGGCACCACGTCCGGCGGGGACACGGGCAGCGGCGGCACCGGCACGGGAGGACAGGGCAACGACCCGCACGGCCAGTCGACCGGCACCACCGGCACGTCCGGTGCCTCGGGCGGCTACGGATCGGCGTCGACGACCGCCGGTACGAACGCCGGGACCGGCGGCACTCTCGCGGCGACGGGCAGCGACGGCATGCCGCTGCTGGCCACCGCCGCGGTGGGCGCGACCGCCCTCGGCGGCTTGGTGCTGGCGGCCGTACGCCGCCGGAGCACCACCGGGTGACCGCTGTCGCCCCGACGACCGCCCGCAGTGCTCGACAGTCGGTACCGTATGGCGGAAGATGACTGCCGCACAGCGGAAAGAGGGGGCGGAGCGTGCGGCGGTCTGGTGTTGTCCGACGGTGGGGTCGGAAGGACGGTGCGGGCAGGTGGGGGGCATTGCTGCGCGGCCCGGCGCAGGTGCTGTTCCTGGCCGACGCGCGGATGGGCGCCGTCGTCTGTCTCGCCCTGGGCGCGGCGGACTGGCGGTACGGCGCCTACGCGCTGGGCGGCGCCGCCCTCGGCACCGGCACCGCACATCTGCTCCAAGTGGCCCGCGACCGGGTGGAGACGGGCCTGGAGGGCCTCAACTCCTGCTTGGTGGCACTGTGTTTCGCGGTGCTGCTCGAACCCGGCCGGCCGTCCTCGGCGTTGCTCGCCGCCGCGGGCTGCGCCGTCGTCACCGTCGTCACCGCGGCCGTCGTGCGGCTGCTGCGCGTCGGCCACCTGCCGTCGCTGACCCTGCCGTACTGCCTGCTGGCGAGCGCGGTGACCGTCGCCGCGCCGGCCTTCCGGCGGATCTGGCCGCACGGCGACAGCCTCGCCGCGCTGCCGCGCGCCGCCGCCGGGCCGACCGCGCTGCGCCCGGGCGACCTGTGGCGGGCGTTCTTCCGCAATCTGTCCCAGGTCTTCCTCCTCGACGAGTGGTACGTCGGGGCGCTGCTCCTGGCCGGACTCTTCCTGGCGAACCGGCTGATGGGGCTGGTGGCCTGTGCCGGCAGTGCGACGGGCATCCTGACGGCCTGGGCGCTCGGGGCACCGGCACCCCGGATCGCCGACGGCACGATGGGGTACAACGCGGTGCTCGTCGCCCTCGCCCTGTGCGGCGTCTTCCTGGCGGCGGCCCCGGCCACGCTGCCGTACGCGCTGCTGGGCGCGGCCACGGCGACCGCCGTGACACCGGCCGTCGCCCATCTCCTCGCCCCGTCCGGCGGTCACGCGTTCACCTGGCCGTTCGTGCTGACGACGCTCGCCTTCCTCGCCGCCGCCCGTTCCTTTCCCCGGCTGACCGGCGGGGCCGAGGGCGCCCGCGCCGGCCTGCGGGCGGGACAGGGCGTCGTGAGCCGGGTGCGGTGAGGTGCCGGGCTCGGGTTGTCGGGGGCTGGTCGCGCGGTTTCCCCGCGCCCCTTGGGGGCTGGACGGGCCGTTGACCGTGTCGTGCCGCCTACACTGGGTGTGCGGGCGGACGTCGGCTGTGACGGGTGCGGGACGGAGCGGGCTGTGACGGAGAAGGCCGGGGACACGACGACCCGCCCGCGGACGTGCTCGCCGAGGCCGCCGCCGCGTTCGGACTCCTCGCCTCCCCGTCCCGGCTGCACCTGATGTGGGCCCTGTCGCAGGGCGAGAGCGACGTCACGCGTCTCGCCCGCCGGGTGGGCGGAGCGCTGCCCGCCGTCAGCCAGCACCTGGCGAAGCTGAAACTCGCCGGACTGGTCCGCGCCCGCCGCGACGGCCGGCGGCAGGTCTACTACATAGACGACCCGGACGTGGTGACTCTCGTCCGGGCCATGCTGGGCCAGCTGACCGCACGCTCGCGGCCCGCCGCCCAGGTGCCCCGCCTGCGCCGCACCGGCGGCTGACCACCCCGCCCGTCGCCGGATGCGGCGCTGCCATGAGATGCCTCACCTGTGAATTGCGGGTGGATCTGTGCGGTTCCGGCCACGGCTTTGTTAGATTGCGCAACTACGCAACCGAGCGGGCACAGCACCTCTCGCCTGCCCGTACACCGCCGCGTACGCCCGGCCGTCCCTGCGACGGACCGGCCCGCGACAGGCCCGACCGTTCAGGGGAGTGGGAAATGAGCGACCCGTGGGACGGGCCGGCCGGCCAGGCCACGCGCCGCCGCGGCGGGGTGCCCGGGCAGCGCACGGCCGGACCCGACGCGTCGGACGGCCGGGCCGCGGTCCGGGACGCCGCCGGCACACGCGAGGGCACGCGCGAGGGCATGCGCTCCCGCCGCGCCCGCCCGGTGGGCCGCGGCCGACGGGCCCTGAAGATCCTCGGGATCTGCCTGTCCACCCTCATCCTGATCACCGCCGGCGCCGGCTGGTGGTTCTACCAGCACCTGAACGGCAACATCCACAGCATCGCCCTGGACGGCAAGGGCGGCGCGGAGCAGGCCGACGCCTTCGGCCGGACGCCCATCAACATCCTCGTCATGGGCTCCGACGGCCGGACCAGCAAGACCGACTGCTCCCTGGGCGGCGGCTGCTCCCGGACGGGAGTGCAGACCGGCAGCAACGCCGACGTGGAGATGGTGCTGCACATATCGGCCGACCGCTCCAACGCCACCGTGATGAGCATCCCCCGGGACACCATGACCAGCGTCCCGGCCTGCAAGGACAGCGAGACCGGCAAGTCCACGTCCGGGTACTACGGGCAGGTCAACAGCGCGCTCCAGTACGGCCCCGCCTGCCAGGTGGCCACCGTCCACCGGCTCACCGGCATCCCCGTCGACCACTTCGTGAAGCTCGACTTCTCCGGCGTGGTGAAGATGTCCGACGCGGTCGGCGGTGTCTCCGTCTGCGTCAACGCCGACGTCTACGACACGTACTCCCACCTGAAACTCTCCGAGGGCACCCACACCCTCAAGGGCGTCGCGGCCCTGGAGTTCGTCCGCTCCCGGCACGGCTTCGGGGACGGCAGCGACCTCGGCCGTACGATCTCCCAGCACATCTTCCTCAGCGCGATGATCCGCAAGTTCAAGAGCGCGGGCACGCTCACCGACCCCAGCGCGGTGTACGGGCTCGCCGACGCCGCCACCAAGGCGCTGACCGTGGACGACGGCCTGGGCTCCGTGAAGAAGCTGATCGCGCTGGCGGGCGACGTCAACAAGGTCCCCGCCAAGCGGATCACCTTCGCCACGATGCAGACGGCACCCGACCCGGACGACGACAACCGGGTGGTGGTCGGCCCGGGAGCGAAATCCCTGTTCTCCACGATCGCCCACGACCAGTCCCTCAGCACCGGCTCCGGCGGCAAGTCCACGGTGGCCTCCGCGACCGCCACTGCCACGGCCTCCGCCGTACCCGCGTCCGAGATCGCCGTGACGGTGGAGAACGGCACCCGCGTCACCGGCCGCGCCTCCGCCGTGGCGGACGCCCTGACCGAGCAGGGCTTCGGCTCCGGTACCACCACGGGCAACGCCCCGACCCCCGCCACCAGCACCACCCTCACCTACGGCACCGGCCGGAAGGGCGCCGCGCAGACCGTCGCCAAGGCACTCGGTCTGCCCGCCTCCCACCTGAAGCAGGGCACGGGCAGCGGCCTGACCCTGGTCGTGGGCGGCGACTGGACCAGCGGCAAGGACTACCCCGGCGGTTCCTCCGCGCCCGCCGACACCGGCACCGCCGTCTCCCACGCCCACGCCTCCACCGCCGACCAGGCCAAGACCTGCGCCAAGGTCAGCCCCTACAAGACGGTCACACTGCACGGCGTCTCCATGACACCGTCCCAGGCGTACGCGGCGGCCCGGAACAAACCCGACTCCGACGGCTGAGCGGCACGCAAGGAAGCGTCGCGGTCGTCGTGGGTCTGTTCCGGGCCGGCGGAACTGTTCGGCCGGGCGGGGCCCGGCGGGGTCAGATCCTGCGCCAGCGGGCCATGAACCAGGAGAAGACGCCGAAGGCGGCCAGGCCGAGCGCGATCAGGGCGAGGAGCCAGGGCCCGGCCGGCAGATCCCGGAACGAGCGCAGGGTGTCGTCCATGCCCTTGGCCTTGCCGGGCTGGTGCTGGACGGCCGCGACGATCGCGAACACCCCGGCGACGGCGAAGACGATGCCGCGCGCCGCGCCGCCCGTCACCCCCAGGACGTCGGTCACCCGCTCGGTGCGCTGCGACATCTCGCCGGTCCGCAGCCGCTTGCGGAACTTCTTGCGCACGGCCTGGACGGCGATCCACAGTCCGGCGATCACCACGCCGGCGCCCGCGATCCCGACGAGCCACTCACCGGCCGGCCACTTCAGCACCATCGCGGTGACGTCGTCGGTGTGCTGGTCCGAGGAACCGCTGCCGCTGCCCTTGTCGCCCGCCGCGTAGGACAGCACGGAGTAGGACACGAAGGCGTAGAAGACGAACCGGCCCGCGGACGCCGCCCGCTTGGTCAGCTTCGTCCCGTCCGGACCCGCGGCGCCGACCACCGCCTCCGACAGCCGCCACAGCGCCATGCCGGCGAGCGCGATCCCCACGATCCACAGCATCGCCGAACCGAGCGGCTTGCCCGCCAGCTCCGTGAGGGCACCCCCGCGGTCGGCCTGTTTCCCGCCGCCCCCACCGCCGAAGGCGATCTGGAGCGAGATGATGCCCACCAGAAGGTAGATGAGCCCACGGGCGGCGAAGCCCGCCCGGCCCGCCATGGCCATCGCCGTACTGTCGGCCGCGCGCCGGGCCCCGAACCGTCCATGCACTGCCCACGAGTGTGTCCCCATACATCGCCGATGCCCCCGCGCCCCGGTACGACACCTGGCCGACGCCTCCGGCCGTCGGGGCGGCGCTACTTCGACTGCTGCGAGGCGGCGGCGGCGGGCCGCAGATCGGCGAGAGTGAGGAGACGGGCCGGAGGGTCGGGCAGCACGGTCCGGGACGAGATCCGTCCCTGCCCGTCGACGTGCAGCAGCTCGCCCGGGTCCATGAGCCGCCAGTGCGGGTTCTCGTCCATGGGCTCGCTCGCCACGACGACGGCGGGCCGGTCGCTCAGGGCCGCCGAGTGCACGCGCAGCCGGCCGTGACGGCCGGAGTGGTCGAGATGCCGCGACCCGTGACGCCCGCCGGCCGGACGTGGAAGGACGTACAGCTCGTGGGTGGCCGGATAGCGCAGGGCCCACAGCTCGTCAGCGGTGGCGACGATGATGTTGAGGGCGTAGAGGGGCAGGTGCCCGGCCGCCCAGCGGGCCGCGGAGACGATACCGGCGGACACGTCACCCCCGTGCGCCGCGGTCTCCCGGGTCACCAGCGCGAAGAAGCGCTCGGAGTCGGTGTCGCCGTGCACCAGGGAGCGGTCCTCGCCCAGGTGCCGGTCGAGTGCGTCGAGGCCCTCGATCACGCCGTTGTGCGCGAACAGCCGCCCGTCCTGCGCGAAGGGGTGGGTGTTGCGCACGTCCAGGCCCCCGGTCGAGGCGAAACGGATGTGGGCGAGGAAGGTGGCCGACTCCACCTGCCGGGCCTCCCGGGCGAAGACCCGGTCCTCGTAGGCGGCGATCGGCGCCTTGTGCACCTTCGGCGTGCCGTCCTCGGTGAAGTAGCCGAGACCCGTGCCGTCAGGTTCTCGGTGGCTCTGCGCGTCGAGGCTGTCCGGCGCGTCCAGCAGCCAGAACGTGGCGTTCGTGCGCGCGGGGGAACTGCTCAGCCCGAAAAGGCGGCACACGGCACCCTCCTTCGTCTCGGTCCCGCCCGGGAGATCCACGGCCGGACGGCCATGGTCCCGCGCCCGGCGCCGCTCCGCACGCGACGTGCGCGGCGGACGGTCCGCCGGCATCCCGCGAAAAAAACAGGTGTGTATGCCGAACGACCGGGTAGACGCGGCTTCGTCGACCGGTGACCAGCACCTATGGAACGATTCGGGAGGGGAACACCATGACGACGCTCACCGTGGCCCAGGACACGAAGACGGCGGTCGGGCTGCCGGAGGTCGCGGATCCCACGGCTGTGGCTCCTCGGGATGCGCGGGAGTTGTCGAAGGTGTTCTTCGATCAGCTGGCGGTGCT
>NZ_JBEZWU010000038.1:0-46461 GCF_040637655.1 Streptomyces sp. NPDC028722 | reverse complement strand
ATCAACTTCCAGCTCCTGGGCGGCATCTGGATCCTCCAGACGTTCCCGGCCCTGGTCGGCGGCCTGTTCACCCGCTGGTTCCACCGCTGGGCACTCCTCGCGGGCTGGGCGGTCGGCATGGTCTACGGCACGCTCGCCGCGTACGGGATCGCCTCGCCGGCGCAGAAGCACTTCGGCGGTTCCAGCGCGAAGATCCCCGGCATCGGCGAGATCGGCTACATCGGCCTCACGGCGTTCGTCCTCAACGTGGTGGTGACCGTGGTGCTCACCTTCGTACTGAAGTCGCTGAACGCCCCCGACGGCGTCGACGAGACCGAACGGGGGGACTACACGGCCGACGCGGAAGCAGCCGTCCCGGACAGCCGGCGAGGGCCGCGGACCGGCGATTCGCTTGCCCCGTCCGCCGGTTGAGGATCCGCCCGGCACGCGGCTTCCGGCCCCCCGCGCTCAGCCCGCGCCGGGCCGGAAGCTCACGGGTCCGCCGTGTCACGCGGCAGCCGGGTGGCCGATCGACTGGAGCGCGGCGGTCACCGTCCTCCTCAGCGCCCGGGGGTCGGCACCGGCGCGTGAGCGCAGGTTCACGCCATAGGCGAGCAGGGCCAGCAGGTCGGCCGAGGCCGCCGGATCGGCCCCCGCGGCGAGTTCTCCCTCGGCCTCGGCCGTGACCAGTGCCGCGTACATCGCGTCTCGCAGCTCCTGGTGGTGCTGGTCGAGGACGGAGCGGACGCCGGGGTCGCCGCTCTCGGCGCCGGCGTGCGCGTTGGAGACCATGCAGCCCCAGCGGGCGTACTCGCCCGAACACCTGGCCTCGATCAGGCCGTCGAAGAACTCGGCGACGGCCGGCAGTCCGCGCTCGTCCTCGGCGAGCCGGCGGAACATGGGTTGCGACCGCTGCTCGAGGTAGCGGCGCAGCGCGGTGAGGTAGAGCTCCTGCTTGCCGCCGAAGGTGGCGTACAGGCTGGAGCGATTGAGACCGGTCGCGGCCACGATGTCCTGGATTCCGGTGGAGGCCACGCCCTGCCGCCAGAACAGCCGCACCACGGTTTCCAGGGCTGCGTCCGGATCGAAGTGCTTGACGTCCGGCATGAGTCACCCCGCCATCTTGAAATGAGGATTCCAAGATACTCCGCACCCGTCGAAGGGCAAAGGGAGCGCCACGCACGCCGCCGGCGCACCGCCCGTCCGGGAGCGGCATCCAGGTTCGTCCACGATCCCCCCGGCGGGACGGCACCGCCGCCATCCTGCGGCCATGAATCGCATACCAGCACTCTGGACGGCGGCCTACGGCCCCCGAGGGCCCCGGTTCCTCCGCTTTCTCGCCCGCCGGGGGATCCGGCTGACCGAATTCGTGCGCATGCTCGCCCTGGCGGACCACCGCCCGTTCACCACTCTTTGAGCTTCCCACCGCACGTCGCCTGGCGCGGGGCCATGTCCTGCCTTTATCTTGGAACGGTCGTTTCAAGTTCTGGGGGGGGGCTCCGCCCCGCGCCTGCCATCGACCGGGAGAAATGCAGCATGCTCAGTCTCAACGCCGAACTGCGCGCCTTCTACGACGCCCGCCAGCAGCAGATCCCCGCCGAGGTCCGGGAGGTCATGCGGCGATCCGGCCAGGCACTCGCCGACTCCGGACAGAGCGACCGGGCCCTGACCGTCGGCGACCAGGCCCCCCGGTTCCGGCTGCCCTCCGCGACCGGCCGGACGACGGCCCTGGACGACCTGCTCGCCGACGGCCCGGTCGTGCTGACCTTCTACCGCGGAGCCTGGTGCCCGTACTGCAATCTCGCCCTGCGTGCCCTCCAGCAACACCACACCGACATCACCGCACGCGACGCCCGCCTCGTCGCCGTCTCCCCGCAGATCCCTGACGAATCCCTCACCCTCACCGAGAAGCACGACCTCGCCTTCGACGTCCTCAGCGACATCGGCTCAGACACCGCCAAGCAGTACGGCCTCGCCTTCGACCTCCCCGACGACCTCGCCGCCGTCTACGACAAGCTCGGCTTCGACCTCCAGCGCGTCAACGGCGGCCACCCGCGCACCCTGCCCCTGCCCGCCACCTACGTCATCGACGGCACCGGCACCATCCGCTGGGCCTTCGCCGACACCGACTACACCAAGCGGGCCGAACCCGCCGACATCATCACCGCCCTCGACGCGCTCGGCTGAGGCGCCATCCAGCGCCTGTTCGGCGCGGCGACCTGACGACCGGCCCGGGTCCCGCGGCGACGCCGATGCGATTCCGGGCGGCCGGAGGACAACTCCGGCCGCGTCCAAGGCAGTCGGACGACCGGTCCCGGCACGCTGCTGGATGCTCCAGCGGTGCGGATGTCCGATGGACGGCGAGGTCCGGGAAGTGCGCCCCTACATCGAGCGGGCGTGGGGGTGTGGTCCTCGTCATGGACGCGACCTCAGGCACCCGGCAGCCCCGGTCGCCACCGACCCCCGGGCAGCGGCTGCACGGCACCGGGTCCTGCCGAAGCGCACGGTCCGGCTGCCGGCACCCGGAGTCCGGTGGAAGCACCCGCCACCCGCTGTCACTCGTAGGGGGCATCCGGTGCGGCGCATGCGTGCGCCCGCATGCGGGGACGCCGGATCGTGCGCACGGTGAGACCCAGGGGCCGTGACGACGGTGAGGGCAGATGATCGTATCGGTGGTATCGATGCCGGCGGGGAGTGCCACTCATACCGGCCTGCCAGAGGCCCGGGAACGCCTCGCCGGGTCCGACTTCCTGCTCGTCGACGTCCACCTGCCCGACGACCCGACGACCGACGACCCATCGACCGGCGATGCTAAGACGGACGAACGGCCGGTCATCGAACAGCTCGGCCTGGAGGCCGAGACCCCGTACTGGTTCGGCAGGGTCGGCGAACCCGCGAGGGCCGATTTCCTCGGGGACAGGGCAGGCTTCGTCGTCCCCGTGTTCGTCGACGACCGGATCGTCCGCATCCACGCCCTCGTGACCGAGCGGCACCTGGTCACGCTCCACCGAGGGCCGGCCACGCCACTGGAGAACTTCATCGCGCGGCTGAGGCATGAGGGGCCGCCCGACACCGTGGCCATGCTCTTCCTGCTGCTCCAAGAGGCCCTGGAGACGTTCCGCCGGGCCGCCGTGGCGGACCTTCTGGTGGTGGAGGACCTGGAGGACGAGATGTTCGAGAAGCGGAACCCGCAGCAGGTCTACCGCCTGGCACAACTGCGACGGCGCGCCGCGCTTCTCCACCACACCCTCCTCCCGTACCTCCAGGTGACGGACGAGACCTTCACGAGGCGGATGCTGAACCGCGGCTTCCCCGAACAGCGCCAACGGCTCGCCCGGGAGTTCCAGCACGCCGGCAGACTGGTGCTCACGGACGTCGAGGCCCTCCAGGACGCCACCCGGCGGGCCTCCGCCAGCTACTCCTCCCTGGCGGCAGGCGAGCAGAACGGCGTGATCAACCGGCTGGCCATCGTGTCGACGATCTTCCTGCCGCTGACGTTCCTGACCGGCTACTTCGGCATGAACTTCAGTTTCCTCACGGACGAGATGGAAAGCCGGGCCGTCTTCTGGCTCCTCGCCGTCGGTCTCCAGGTCGGCGTCCTGTTCGCAGCGCTCTACGTCCTGCACCGTACCCACCTCTGGCGCAGGCTGCGTAATGACGACGATCTGGAGGACCGGTAAGTCCGCAGCCGGTCACCGGGAGGACCGCTGGACGTCGTCTCGGCCCGTGCGGTGCAGGGAATGCGTGGGGGTTTGCCTTTCGGCAGTGCCCTGTTGTCGAGGCGCTCCCGGCGACACCCGGTCGGCCTCTACGAGGTCAACTGCTCACGTGCGCTGCGGCCGGAGCCGGTGGACCTGACGCCACGTTCGGGCCGGCTGATCTCGGCCCACACGGCGTCGAGGGAGAGGCCGAGGACGTCGGCGATCGCCGCGATGGTCGGGAAGGCGGGGGTGGCCACGCGGCCCGACTCGATCTTCCGGAGGGTCTCCGGTGAGACACGTGCGTCGAGCGCGGTGTCGAGCATCGAGCGCTCTCCTCTGGCCCGCCGTAGGAGGGCACCGAGGCGCTGTCCGCGTTCGACCTCTGCGGGGGTGAGCGGCAACCTGACCATGACTCCCATTCTAGTACCGGTATAGTAGTCCCGGTATAGTTATTGGTCGCATGAGAAGGGCGCCGCATGATCGAGATCTTGAACCCCACCCTGCTGGCCCGGGCGAAGGACACAGGCGCCCTGGTCGCTGACATCCTCCAGACGCTGAAGAGCCGTAGCGCGGTCGGCACGAGCCTTCTGGACATCGACCGGTGGGCCAAGACCATGATCGTCGAGGCGGGAGCGCAATCCTGTTACGTCGACTACGAGCCGTCCTTCGGGCGCGGCCCGTTCGGCCACTACATCTGCACGGCCGTCAACGACGCCGTCCTCCACGGACGGCCGTACGCCTACAGGCTCGCCGACGGCGATCTGGTGACACTCGACCTCGCCGTCTCCAGGGGCGGAGTCGCCGCAGACGCTGCCATCAGCTTCATCGTGGGCGACGCCAGGCCGTCGGAGAGCGTCGCGATGATCGATGTGACCGAACGCGCGCTGGCCGCGGGGATCGCCGCTGCCGGGCCCGGGGCGCGCATCGGCGACATCTCCCATGCCATCGGCACGGTCCTCGGCGAGGCGGGGTACCCGATCAACACCGAGTTCGGAGGTCATGGCATCGGATCGACCATGCACCAGGACCCGCACGTGCCGAACACCGGCCGGCCCGGCCGCGGTTACACGCTGCGCCCCGGGCTGCTGCTGGCGCTGGAGCCGTGGGTCATGGCGGACACCGCTGAACTCGTCACCGATGCCGACGGCTGGACGCTGCGAAGTGCGACGGGCTGCCGGACGGCACACAGCGAGCACACGATCGCCATCACCGAGGACGGAGCCGAGATCCTCACCTTGCCGAAGCAGGCGCGGTCGTGAGGCCCGAGCCCCGTGTTCCCTGACGCCCGCCGCATGGACGGCACGGACGGCAGGGACGGCACGGACGAGCGCCGTACCGGCCGCCCCCTACCGGCCACCGGCAACCGCTGAGGGCGGGCACCCGCACGAGGTTCTACTCGTCGAGTTCGGCACGTACGCGGCGTGACGGGCTGAAGGTGTAGAGGTCGAGGATGCCGGGCGGTTCGGTGAGGCCGGGGCCGCCGCCCTCGATCCAGGTGGCGATGTCGGCGGTGGCGTCGCAGTCGTTGACCAGGCCGAGCCACGCCGGGCGCCCGCCGGCTTTGCGGCCGGCAGGGGAGGGCTGGACCACGACCACGTTGGCGCGCTCGCACGCGTCCAGGCAGTCGGTGACCCGCACGGTCGCCGTCCCGTCCAACGCCTGGCGCAGCGCGCGGAGTTGGGCGGCGTGGTCGAGGCCGGGAACCTTCGGCGTGCCGCAACAGCAGCCGCGGCAGACGGTGACCATGGGCCGTGCCGCTTCGGCCCCGGTGGCTGGGGCGGGCGCGGCACGGCGGGAGCGTTTGCTCACGCGGCGCCTCCTCGGACGGGGTTGTGCCAGGCCGTTTCACGCAGCAGGCGCAGGCCGTTCAGGCCGACGACAACTGTAGAGCCTTCATGGCCGGCGACACCGAGCGGCAGGGGCAGGGTGGCCAGGAGGTCCCAGGCCACCAGGGCGGTGATGCACACGGACGCGATGACGAGGTTCTGGACGACCAGGCGCCGTGCGGCCCGGGAGAGGGTGACGACCTTGGGGATGGTGGCGAGTTCGTCGCGGACGACGACGGCGTCGGCTGTCTCCAGGGCGAGATCGGAACCCGCCTTGCCCATGGCGATGCCCGAGTGGGCGGCGGCGAGCGCGGGGGCGTCATTGACGCCGTCGCCGACGACGAGCACCCGGCGGCCCTCGGCCTCCCGTTCCCTGACGGCGGCGACCTTGTCCTGGGGCAGGAGTCCGGCGCGGACGTCGCTGATGCCGACCTGGCCGGCCAGCTGTCGGGCGGCGCGTTCGTTGTCGCCGGTGAGCAGGGCCGGGGTGCGGCCGGTCAGCGCGGTGAGGGCGGCGACCGTGGCGGCGGCGTCCGGGCGGAGCCGGTCGGCGATGCCGATCACCCCGGCCGCAGTGCCGTCGCTCAGGACCAGGACCGCGGTCCGCCCGGCGCCCTCCAGGTCCGCCACGAAGTCGCGCACGGTCGCGCCGAGTTCGGGCAGGAGGTGGGCGGGGGAACCGACCCGGACGGTGCGGCCGTCGATGGTGGCGCTCACGCCCCGGCCGGGGGCGGAGGCGAAGTCCAGCGCCTCCGGCAGCGGCAGACGGCGTACGCGGGCGGCGTCGACGACCGCGCGGGCGAGCGGGTGCTCGCTGGCGTGCTCCGCCGCCGCGGCCAGCGCCAGCAGCGTGTTCTCGGTCAGGCCGGTGCCCGGCAGGGGACGGACATCGGTGACGCGTGGGGTGCCCTCCGTCAGGGTGCCGGTCTTGTCCAGGACGACGGCGTCGACCTGCCCCAGGCGTTCCATCACGACGGCGGATTTCGCGAGGACGCCGTGGCGGCCGGCGTTGGCGATCGCGGACAGCAGCGGCGGCATCGTGGAGAGCACCACCGCGCACGGAGAGGCGACGATCATGAAGGTCATCGCCCGGAGCAGGGCGGGCCGGAGGTCGGAACCGAAGGCGAGCGGGACCGCGAAGACGGCGAGGGTGGCGATGACCATGCCGATCGAGTACCGCTGCTCGATCTTCTCGATGAAGAGCTGAGTGGGGGCCTTGGTCCCGGAGGCTTCCTCGACCATCTTCACGATCCGCGCGATCACCGAGTCCGAAGGGTCGCGCTCGACCCGGACGCGCAGGGCACCGGTGCCGTTGACGGTGCCCGCGAACACCTCGTCCCCGACCCCCCTGGCCACCGGCAGCGGCTCCCCGGTGATGGTGGCCTGATCGACCTCGCTCGCCCCGTCGAGGACCTGACCGTCGGCGGCGATCCGCTCACCGGGCCGTACCAGGATCGTGTCCCCGACCTTCAGCGCCTCGGCCGGGACCGTCTCCTCGCCGCCGTCGGGCAGGAACCGGGTCCCGGTGGACGGGGCGAGATCGAGCAGGCCGCGCACGGAGTCCGCGGTGCGGGCGGTCGCGACGGCCTCCAGGGCGCCGGAGGTCGCGAAGATGACGATCAGGAGCGCCCCGTCGAGGACCTGGCCGATGGCGGCCGCGCCGAGAGCGGCGACGACCATCAGCAGGTCCACGTCCAAGGTCCTGTTCCCGAGAGCCTTCAGGCCCTCCCGTCCCGGCTCCCAGCCGCCGGTGACGTAGACGGCGGCGTACAGCGGAGCCCACAGCCAGTCCGGGGCGCCGAGGAGATGAAGCGGGAGGGCGGCCAGGAACAGGACCAGCGCGGCCAGCGCCCACCGGGCCTCCGGCAGCGCCAGCACCCGAGTACGCCTCGGTGCGGGCGCCGGACGCGGGTCGGCGGCGGCAGGCGCGGGCCGCTGATCCAGGACAGAAGGCACGACAGGACAACCCTTCACCGGCGGACGGGGCAATACTCCCACCATACAGGAACGTCTGAATAGGTCTTCATGTGTCATGCGTATGATGACCGCATGGGCCACGGAACCGACACCGCCACCAGCGCCACCACCCGCGAGCGCCTCGACGCCGTCGGCACCGCCGACGTCGCCGCCACCCTCCAGGCCCTCGCCACCCCCTCGCGGCTGTACATCCTGGCCCGGCTCCAGGAGGGGCCCTGCTCGGTCGGCGACCTCGCCGACGCCGTCGGCATGGAAGCCTCCGCCTGCTCCCACCAATTGCGCCTCCTGCGCAATCTGGGACTGGTCACCGGCGAACGCCACGGGCGCTCGATCGTCTACGCCCTCTACGACAACCACGTCGCCGAACTCCTCGACCAGGCCCTCTACCACGTGGAGCACCTGCGGCTCGGGGTCCGCGACGCCCCTGCCGGCCTGCCCGCGCCCGCCGCCGCGGACTGAGGCGGGCGACCCGCCGCCGGCACTCGCCGAAGCCTCAGCCGGTCGGCGCACCGCCCGACGCGCCCGCCCGGTACACCTCGCTGACGTTCGGGCGCGCTGCCGGACGGTGTCGGGCGGCGGGGCCCCGCGCGAAGGCACGCAGGGCGTTCTCCGTCGTGCGCGTCACGAAGGTGCGGGTACGGGCATCCATCCCGTGGTCGCGGCCTCCGTCGGGGGTGCCGGCCATGAGGGCCTCCACCCAGCGCATGGTGCCGGTGGCGAACACGCCCGCGCCGCTCGGGACCGTGTAGTAGGCCGAGTCGCTGTGGCTGCGGCGGCCACCGCACACCAAGGGGGAGTGGGCCGTTATCTCCAGTCGCCCGGGGACGGGCGCAGCCGGTGTGACCCGGTCGTACTCGACGCCGACCAGGTGGTCGAAACCGTCGCCGGGCCGTACGCCCGTTCCCTCGTACAGCCAGTGGTCCGCCGCGTGGACGACGTACGGCGCGTCCGTCGGGAAGCCCTCGTAGAGCACTCCCGTGAGCGACGACTCGGGATCCGGCGCCGGAGCCTGGCGGAAGTCGGTGGTCACCAGGGCGGGCCGGGTGGTGTAGCAGGGGTCGGCCCGGACGGAGGTCTTGTAGCAGACCACCGTGCGGTCCGGCCGCGTCTCCCCGTGCTCGAGCCGGATACGGCGGAAACAGGTGTTGGCGCCGAGGAAGACCACGTTGGTGCCGGCGTCGCGGGCCTGCGTGACATGCCGGCGCTGCTCGGAGGTCCAGTACTCGTCGTGCCCCAGACAGACGACGGCGGCCGCGCCGCGCAGGACCTCCGGGTCGCGGTGCACATCCGTCCCGGTGGTGTAGGCGAGGGGTATGCCGAGCCGTTCCGCCAGGACCACCGCCGCCCGTTCGTACACCATGAACTTCTCCGCGCCGTCGGCGTCGTAGGGCCGGTCGAAGCTGACGGCCAGGGAACGGGTGGCGTACGCGCCGGAGGCACCGGCGTAGAGGCTGTAGCCGCCCCACCGGTTGTAGGCCTGCCAGGTGGCCGGGGCGTGGATCAGGACCGTCCGTCCCGAGCCCTGCGTGGAGCGCACGATCAGCGGGATGTGGCGCTGGTGGCCGCTGTCCGCCTCCAGCCGCAGCAGGTACGCGCCCTCCGGCCAGCCGGCCGTGCCGAACGTGAGCGTGCGCGGCCAGTCCGCGCGCACGGTGCGGGTGTCCGCCAGGAAGCGGGGTTCCGGCTGGACGCGGCCCCGCACGCGCTCCGACGACCACACGAGCCGCGCCCCGGCCCCGCCGTACCAGCCGACACGGAAGGCCGAGACCCGGAAGGACGACGCGGTCGTCGAGACGTACAGGCCGCACTCCTCGCCCGGCACCACGCTCACCCGGTCCGCGTAGCCGGCGACGGCCGGGGCGGGACCCCGGGACGTGATACGCCAGTCGGGTGTCCCCGGCCGGTCCCGTTCCGCTTCGGGCCGGTGGCCGACGGCCGCCCGGTGGGGTCCGCGCGGGGGAGCGGCAGCGTCGCAGGCGGCGGCCGTCACCGAGGCGAGCCCGATGCCGGCGCACGCTCCGAGGAAGCGCCTGCGCACCAGCCGCTGTACGGGCGCCGTCCCGTCCTCCGGCATCCCTTCCCGGCCAGGACCCGTGCCCATATCGCCTCCCGTAATTCCGGCCAGCGTCACCCGCTCTCCGGGACAAGGTGACACAGCGACGCGGGCCGCGCGCCCTGTTCCCGGGCGCCGGGCGTCATGGAGGGGCGCGGGCCGCGGCACCCCTGACACCGCCCCGGCCCGGTCCAGGGAGGCGGCGCCGGTGCGGCCAGGTCGCCCCGGCCCTGGTGACCGTCCTGCCGGCCCTCCACGCTCAGCTGTAGTACGCGATCTTCTCGTCCAGGACCGCCATGGCCCGGGACAGCGCGGCCACTCGCTGTTCCAGGGCGGCACGGCGCTCGCGGAGGAAGGCGACCCGGTCCTGCGCGCGGTGCTCGGCGCGCACGATGGCGACGAAGCCCCGCAGATCCGCGATGCCGAGGCCGGCGTCACGGAAGCACGTCACCATGCCGATCCAGAAGACGTCTTCCTCGGTGTACTCCCTGCGCCCACCGGCGGAGCGCCGGATCGGGCCGATGAGCCCTTCGCGCTCGTAGTAGCGCAGCGTGTCGAGGGAAACTCCGGTGCGGCCGGCGGCCGTTGCCGGGGTGATGGCGGTCATAGGGCCCCTTCCGTGACCGGCGCTACCGCGCTTCGGCGAAGCGCGCCACGTGCTCGTCGCCGAGTGCCACCTGGCGTGCGGCGAGCGCCTGCTCGACGTGCTCCACCCGGCTCGCGCCGACGATGGGGTCGATCCCCTGCCGCATCAGCCATGCGAGGACGACCTGGTTCCGCGTGGCCGAGAGTTCGCCGGCCATGTCGTCCAGGACCGACAGCACTCGGGTGGTCCCGAGATGATCGTAGGCTTGCGGAAGCGGCTTGTCCGCGCGCACGTAGGCACCCCACAGCAGCGCACTGTACGACCACACGGTGAGCCCTTCCGACCGCGCGAGGTCCATGTCCTCGGCGGTGAGCATGCGGTGACCGGCCTCCGGGAGGGGAGTGAGTGGGCGGGGCTGGACGAGTGAGTGGCGCAGTTGCAGGGCCGTCCACGGTTCCACGCCCTGCTCCCGCGCGAGCGACCGAGCGCGCTCGACGCGCCAGGCGGCATGGTTCGCCGCCCCGATCCGCAGCGCCGTTCCCTTCGTGACCAGCTCACCGAAGGCGCCGACTGTCTCCTCCAACGGCACGGCGCGGTCCTCGGCATGGGCCCAGAGCATATCGACGTGATCGACTCCGAGACGGTCCAGGCTCTCCTCGACGCCGGCGTGGACGGCGCGGCCGGACAGTCCTTCGGCGCTGTCCGGCCAGGAGTGCGGGACGAGCGGGTTCTGCCGGACCTTCGTCGCGATCCGCACCGCGTCACGCGCGCCCGGGCGGGCTCGGAGCCACGCGCCGATGAGGCGCTCACTGGCGCCGCCGACGCCGCTGGGGTCGGCCCAGAAGGAGTAGCAGTTCGCGGTGTCGAGCCAGACACCGCCGCCGGCGACGAAGGAGTCGAGGATCGCGAAGGCCTGGCCGCGGCCGCGGTCATCACCTGTTGCGCGGCTGGCCCGTGCTGTCGATGGCGGCCACGCTGCTCATCGCCGCCGGCCTGTACGTCCGCTGGAACCGGGCCGGCCGGCCCACCGGCACCGAGGACGTGGAGGGCCGGGCCGAAGAGACCTGACCGGGAGCGGACGCACCGACCGGAAGCGGCACCGGGCGACGACTACGGAACGCGCCCCATCTCCGCGGTGAAGAGCACCGGATCGCTGTCGAAGCCCCGGATCATCTCGCGCAGCTCCCACCCTCCGGACGCGTTCCTGGTGAACTCGGCGACCGTCGCGGCCGTGGCATCGCCGACCTGCGCGAAGTCGTCCGCCAGCAACTGCCGGTACCCCTCGACGACGACCACCCCGGCGTGGGACATGTCACCGAACGTACGGGGGCCGCCGTCCTGGTGGATGGCCACCCCGGCCACCACCCGCCCATAGGCGGACGACAGCCGCTCGAACTCCAGCTCCATCACCTCGACGAAGCCGAAACCCATGCCGGTCTCGCTGTGCCGGCTCATGTTGATGGTGCCGTCCGGCGACCTGCTGCCGTGGTGCACGACATACGCCGGCCGCCCGTAGAGGTCGTCCACCGGGTACGTCGCCGCGATGATGTCGAGATGCCGGGGCGGCTCCCCGTACGGACTCGGATCCCATCGGAGCCGCACCTCGACCTTGCCCAGCCCCTCACCGACACCGCTCACCTTGCCGCTCCCCCCTCAGAACCGCCGCGGGACATTCCCGCACAGTCAAGTATGTGTTTCCGACAGCCTTTTGAAGCATCCTCGGGGCTCTTCCCCCACCGCCGGGTCCCGCCACGCCGATCGGGTGGAGCCCGCCTCCGCCGTACCGCGGGTCGCTGCTGCCTCAGCCGAGGAACCGTGCCCTGACGGCCAGGACGGTGAGGACGAGCAGAACGGGGCCCAGGGGACGGCCGCGGTCGGCGCGCGGGGCGGGCCGGGTGGGCCGCAGCTCCGGATGCGTGTGGAGGGCGGTGACCTCCTGGACCATGCGCACGTACGACGGACACAGGTTGAGGCGACGCTCCGCCTTGGGCAGGCCCACGCCCGGGAGCCGCCAGGTACCGTCGCCCGTCATGGCTATCTCCACGCTCCCTTCCGCTGTGTAACGGACGGCTCGCACGCGTTCCCAGGGGACGTGCCGGACCTTCCACGCCCCTGCAAGCCACAATCCGGAACTGTCCGCCGTGACACGCCAGTTGAGCTGTACGGCAGCGGCGTCGGCCAGTGTCAGGGGGCCGAGCAGGAGCAGGACCTTCCAGCCGAAGCCCTCCGTCACGAGCAAGTGGACGCCGAAGGTGACACCCGCGATCATGAACACGGTCATGGCGAGGCCGCTCGTGCGTGCCAGAGCGCTCGGTCCCCAGCGCAGAGGATGTTCCGCCGGGGACAGGGGCGTGCGGAGAGGCGTGGGGACGCGGGCCGCCGCGGACGGCTCCTGCGGGCCGGTGGCCGCGGAGGTGGTGCCCGCCTGCCGGGTGGCGATGACCGGCCCCTTGCCGGGGCGGGGCAGCCGGACGGGGCCGGTCGTACGGATCACCACCGGCCGGCCGTCCCTGCCGGTGGTGGCGAGGACCAGTTCGCCGCCTTCGTGCGGGGAGCCGAACATGACGGCTTCGCGCAACCGGGTGTCCATGACGAGCGGTTCTTCTTCGTCCGCTTCGTCGTCGCCCTGTTCCGTCCCGGGCTCGTCCGCGTAGGCGCGATCCGCTGGGAACCGGCCGACCAGGACCGGTGAACGGGCGGCTTCGTCGTCGCCCGCGTAGATCCAGATCCGCCCGTGATCGTCGATGCGTTCCAGCACCCGCAGGGGCGGCGCCGGCGCACGGCGCAGTGCGGCGGCGCGGCGTCGGGCCAGGAGGCCGGTGAGCAGCATGGAACCCCCGGGCAGGCCGGCGGCCAGGATGAGCAGCTGCCAGCCGAAGGCGTCGTACGGCTCGGCTGCCAGGCGCCGCCACCTCCCGTCCTCCAGCACGGTCACCATGCCGCCGACGCGGTGATCCTCCGGGGAGGAGGCGCTGACGCTCAGGCGCCGGCCGTCGCCGGTGCGCACCCGAACCGACTCCGCGCCCCGTCCGACCACGGTCGCGGTGATGCGCGCGGCACGATCCGCGTGGTGCTGGTCCGCGCGGATGCCGTCGAGTCCCTGAACGACGGCGAAGGCGGCCACCCCGACGAGCACCAGCCCCGCGCTGACCGGCATGATCCCGCGCCGCGACCGGACGGCCGGCTGGGGCGGTGAGTGCCGGACGCCCGCGGCCCGTTCAGCCCGGCCTCGTTGCCGGTGACGGGCGGTGACGCGTGCGCAGGCGGCTGCCCAGCCGAAGGCCAGCGCCAGGAGGACGCTGGAGTTGGCGGCCACCGCCACCGGCCCGCTACCGGGCAGTTCTACGCGCGCGACGATGACCGCCAGGACCGGCGCGGCGATCAGGGCGAGTTCCGGCAGCCGGACGAGCCAGTACAGAAGCCCTGCGGACAGACCCGTCTCCGCCAGGCCGAGCCAGTCCGCACCGCACGGAGCGGCATCGCCGCACGGCCGGTCCGGTGTCGCCGCGCTCGCCCAGACCACGGTGATCAGCAGCGCCGCTGCCGACCACAGGGGCCGCGCCCAGGGCGCGCCCTGGGCGTGCGTCCATCGGGCGGCGGCGTCGGACGACCAGACGGCCGTGCCCGGGGGCACGGAGCCGGACGGTATCGGGACGGGAGGCTCGGACACCCGAGGATTATGCGGTGCGGACGCCCTCGCGACACCACCGGTGTGCGGCGATGTCCCGGACCGGGTTCGTCACGTACCGACGAAGCCTCGTCCCTGAGGGATCACCACACCCACCCGGTCGCCACCGCCTCCCCCTGCATGATCCATGTCACATAAAGATCGTGTGAGCTCTGGGCAACTCTTCCGGGTGTCCGTTGGTCATGTGTGCGAACACATTGGTCACTTCTGCCCCTGAGGTTCGCATGAAGCTTCGCCGTTCCCTGGCTCTCGCCGCCGCGACAGCCGCCCTCGCCCCGGCTGTCCTGCTGGCGGTCCCGGTCGCCTACGCGTCGGATGACGACAGCGCGTCGCCCACCGCCACCGAGACGGCCCCGGCCGAGGAGGAGTCCACGCCCGCGGCCGACGACACCACCCCGGCCGCCGACGACACGACCCCGGCCGGGGAGGAGTCCACGCCCGCGACGGACGGCACCCCGGGGACCGGCACGTCCAGCCCGTCCGCTTCCGAGACGGCCACCCCCAGCGCTTCGGCCTCGATATCGGCCTCCCCCTCCGCATCGGGGTCCCCCTCGACGTCGGCGTCCCCCTCGGCCTCTCCCTCCGGGTTCCCCACCGAGTGCGCCGACAGCGACGAGCCGAAGACCGACGACGATCTGCACACCACCCTCTCCGGCCTGCCGTCGAAGATCGTGGCGGGCAGTGGCTTCCACGACTTCGCGCTGAACGTCAGCAACAGCGGCCCTCACGCCTACCAGCGCGTCGACCTCGGCGTGTTCACCGCCCAGATGGACGAGAAGAACTACTTTGTCGACACCACCCACCTCGTCCTCCAGTACAAGGACCCGTCCTCCCGCAAGTGGGTCGACATCTCCCTGGACGAGAACGACGAGGGCGCCGGCTACCTGGGTTACACCGACGTCAAGGCCAAGGAGTCCTTCTCCATCGACCTGCGCCTGGCCGTGGACAGGACCGCCCCGGCCGGCCTCGGTTACGCCATCAGCATCGGCATGTACGCCGACGACGCGGGCAACTGCGTCTTCTCCGGCGACGACAGCTTCTACGAGTTCGACATCCTCAAGGCCGGCTCCGCACCCGGCGCCCCCGGCGACGCCAAGCCGCAGGGCGGCAACAAGCCGCTGCCGCAGAAGCCCGCGGGCGACACCGAGATCGTGCCTCAGGGCCACCTCGCCCGGACCGGCTCGAACTCCGCCCTCCCGGCCATCGCCCTCACGGGCGGCGCCGCGGTGGCGGTCGGCACGGGCGCGGTGTTCCTCGTGCGCCGCCGCAGGGCCTCCGGCTCCGGTGACGCCGCCTGACCGACGGCCTGCTGCGGGCGAGAGGGCCGCGGCCTGCGGTGATCAGGGGCGCGGCCTCTTCGGCATGGGTGTGACAGGTGCCGAAGGGGCGGCGGGTGTGAAGAAGGACCGCCCCGGGTGGTGCGCTGGGGCGGGCCGTGGGGGTTGCGGTACCGGCGGAAGCCGCGGGCGTGAGCCGATTCGTCACGGTCGGGGTGTGGTTGGCTGGACCAAGCGCCACGGGTGCGGCGGCGGTGGAGCCGCCCAGGGCCTGACCGCGGGGGGATGAGAGGCTTCGGGCGTCCATACGATGTCCGACCGGGAAACGGACGGCAGCGGAGCGGAGAGGAGGCGAGCTGCGATGGATCACCGGCAGCGCCCCCGGCGGCGCCAGGGTGAGCTGGAAGCACTGGTCCTCTCGACGCTGCGGGAAGCGGACGGACCGGCGACGGCCGGCTGGGTGCAGGAGCGCCTGGGCAGCGGTCTCGCCCATACGACGGTGATCACGATCCTGACCCGGCTGCTGGCCAAGGGGGCGGTCACCCGGGAACGGACGGGCCGGTCCTTCGCCTGGACCCCGGCGGCGGACCAGGCGGGCCTGGCCGCCCGCAGGATGCGCAGGGTGCTGGACGCCGAGCGTGACAGAGAGGCCGTGCTGGCCAGCTTCGTCACCGGCCTCGGCCCCGACGACGAACGGCTGCTGCGAGAACTGCTGAGCCTGCCTCGGAGCGAAGACGAGGCCTGACGCCTCCTTGGGCGCAGCACCGTGTCCGGCGCTGCTCATGGTGGCCGGCACCGCTCAACTGCCCCACAGATGGTACGGGCTTCGTCTCCGTCGGCATCCGGCGACGAGGCGGGACCTCGTCGCCGGGCCGGACGTCGTTCGCGCCGGCCCGGCGTCGTGGGCGGGGTCGGTCAGAGGTCGAACTCGTGCGGCGGCAGGTCGAGCGTGAAGCAGGCTTCGCGGACCACGGCCTGCTCGGTCTTGTCGAAGTCGCCGTCGGCGCCGCCGATGACGATGCCGATCTGGATGACAGCGCGGGCCTCGGCCGGCTTCTTCTTCGCCTTGGCGATCTCCTGGAGCACGCTGACCTTGCCGAAGGCGAAGTCGGCCGTCAGCTTGTTGAGGTTGTCCTCGAAACGGCGCCGCAAGTCGTCCGCGGGGAAGTTCTGGAGCACCTCGTTGGTGGCGATCAGCTGGGCAACACGCTGCCGCTCGGACGGATCGACGGTGCCGTCGGCCGCCGCGACCAGCGCGCACATCGCCATGCTCGCGTCGCGGAAGGCGCCGCTCTTGAGGTCGTTCTTCTTCGCCACGAGCTGGGTCTGCATCGTCGATGCGGACTCCTTGAAGCGGTCCCACAGGGCCATCAGAACTCCGTAAGGGTTGTGAGGTGTGCCCGACCGGGGGAGCGGCCGGAGCAGCACAATCTTCTACAACAACGTAGAAACTATCAGGAAGGGGCAGGGAGCCAGGGCTCTTCCCCCTCCTGTCTACGAACGACGGCCTCTCGACGTTCCGGCTCAGCCCTCGTCTTCGTCGTCGCCCTAGAAGAAGTCCCTCTCGAAAGGGTCCCTCTCGAAGAAGTCCCCGACCTCGCCGAAGACTTCGGCCGCCAGTGCTGCACGCGGGGGCGCGGCGCAAGCTCGGCCGAGCGCTCGTCGTCCCGCTCGGCGAGGTCGGCGGGGCATCACGGGGGACACGAAGTCCCCGTGCGGTGCAGCCCGGGAGGCGACGGCCGGGCATCGGCCCCGCGAGGAGGCCGGCCTCGGCGGACCCCCGTATATCACCGACGGTCCCACCGACTTAAGTGAAGGTCAAAGAAAAGGGTGTTCAACTTCTTGACCGAGTCATGATGGCCGGGCATGGTCGGGAGAGCGCTCTCCGACGCGCTCCGCCCCCGACTCCGCTCCCTAGGAGACGACTTCGTGTCCGCTCTCGGTACCACCGTGGCGACACCGCCACGAAGAGGACGCCCCGGTCACATGGCCCGCCACCGTGGGCGCGCTGGTCACCGCACGGCCGCCTACGCCAAGGCCCATCGGATCTAGCTCCCCACCGACGGCACCGACTGGCACACGGCCTACTCCACGACGACCGGCGCCGGGCACCTCGACGGTCCCCTCCACCGTCGTCTCCCCTCCCTGATCCCGTTTCCCTGATCCCACGCCCCGGGGCCACGCCGTCCTGAGCGTGGCCCCGTGCACCCACTCCCTCCGGGCCGGCCGAGCCCGCCCCGCACACCGGCCCGGAGGGACCGCACCCGCACCGACCGACCCGTCAGGAGCGTCCGTGTTCAGACCAACGTCCAGGATCACCCCCCTCCCACGCCGCGCCGGCGTGTCCCTTCTCGCGCTCGGCGCACTCCTCGCCTCCTCGCTCACCGTCGCCCTCGCGCCGAGCGCGCACGCGGCCGACGCCCTGCTGTCCCAGGGCAGGACCGCCACCGCCTCCTC
This sequence comes from Streptomyces sp. NPDC028722, assembly GCF_040637655.1. Classification (NCBI taxonomy): domain Bacteria; kingdom Bacillati; phylum Actinomycetota; class Actinomycetes; order Kitasatosporales; family Streptomycetaceae; genus Streptomyces; species Streptomyces sp. NPDC028722. The sequence continues at coordinate 28,917 of NZ_JBEZWU010000038.1, read as the reverse complement.
GCAGGAAGGGGCCGGCTACTCGGCCGCCGCCGCGGTGGACGGCGACCTGACCGGAACCCGGTGGGCCAGCCAGTGGAGCGACCAGCAGTGGCTCCAGGTCGACCTGGGCCAGACGTCGAACCTCAGCCGCGTCGTCCTGACCTGGGAATCGGCCTACGGCAAGAACTACGAGATCCAGGCGTCCGACAACGGAACCGACTGGCACACCCTGAAGACGGTGACCGGCGGCGACGGCGGCACCGACGACCTCACCGTCTCCGGAACCGGCCGCTACGTCCGCATGCAGGGCCTGGCCCGGTCCGGCGGATACGGGTACTCGCTGTGGGAGTTCCAGGTCTACGGTTCCGCCGGCGGCACCACCCCGCCGCCGGCCCCGGGCGGCGCCGTCAAGGTCGAGGGCACCCAGGGCAACTGGCGCCTGACCGCGGGCGGCCAGCCGTACACCGTCAAGGGCGTCACCTGGGGGCCGGCGGTCTCCGACGGTCCCCGGTACCTGCCGGACGTCAAGGCCATGGGGGCCAACACGATCCGCACCTGGGGCACCGACGCGTCGAGCAAGACGCTCCTGGACGCCGCGGCGGCCAACGGGATCCGCGTCATCAACGGTTTCTGGCTCCAGCCGGGCGGCGGCCCGGGCGCCGGCGGCTGCGTCGACTACGTGACCGACACGACGTACAAGAACAACTCGCTCACCGAGTTCGCCAAGTGGGTGGAGGCCTACAAGAGCCATCCGGCGACGCTGATGTGGAACGTCGGCAACGAGTCGGTCCTCGGACTACAGAACTGCTACAGCGGCAGCCAACTCGAAGCCCAGCGCAACGCCTACACCAGCTTCGTCGACGACGTCGCCAAGAAGATCCACAGCATCGACCCCGACCACCCGGTCACCTCCACCGACGCGTGGACCGGCGCCTGGCCGTACTACAAGCGCAACGCACCCGACCTCGACCTGTACGCGATGAACTCCTACAGCAACGTGTGCAAGGTCCGCCAGGACTGGATCGACGGCGGCTACACCAAGCCCTACATCATCACCGAGACCGGTCCGGCCGGCGAGTGGGAGGTGCCCGACGACGCCAACGGCATCCCCGACGAGCCGACCGACGTGCAGAAGGCGGACGGCTACACCAAGGCCTGGAACTGCGTCACCGGCCACCAGGGCGTGGCCCTGGGCGCCACCCTCTTCCACTACGGCACCGAACACGACTTCGGCGGCGTCTGGTTCAACCTCGTGCCCGACGGGCTGAAGCGGCTGTCGTACTACGCCGTCAAGAAGGCGTACACCGGCTCGACGGCCGGCGACAACACGCCCCCGGTCATCAGCAGCATGACCGTCACCCCCGCCTCCTCGGCGCCGGCCGGGGCCGAGTTCACCGTGCACGCCGACGTCCGCGACCCCGACGGCGACCCCCTCACGTACAAGGTCTTCCTCAGCGGCAACTACGCGAGCGGCGACAAGCGGCTCGTCGAGGCGCAGTGGCGGTCGACCGGCAACGGGAACTTCGCCGTCACCGCGCCCCAGAAGCTCGGCGTGTGGAAGGTCTACGTCCAGGCCGAGGACGGCCACGGCAACGCCGGCATCGAGACCAAGTCCGTCAAGGTCGTCGCCCCGCCGGTGACCGGCACCGACCTGGCGCTGAACCGGCCCGCGACCGCATCCTCCTCGCAGCAGTCCTACGGCGACTGCCCCTGCACCCCGGCACTGGCCGTCGACGGCCGCTCCGAGACCCGCTGGGCCAGCGACTGGAGCGACCCGCAGTGGTTCCAGGTGGACCTCGGCGCGTCCAAGGCCCTGCGCAAGCTCCAGCTCGTCTGGGACCCGGCCTACGCCAAGTCCTACGAGGTGCAGGTCTCCGACGACGGCAGCAACTGGCGTTCGGTGTACTCCACGACCGCCGGTGACGGTGACGTCGACACCCTCGACGTCTCGGCCACCGCCCGCTACGTGCGCCTACAGCTGACGGCGCGCGGCACGAGCTACGGCTACTCCCTGCACGAGCTGGGGATCTACAGCTGACGGCTGTGCCCCGGACGACGGCGGCGGAACCCACACGGCTTCCGCCACCACCGCACCGATCGCACCACCCGCGCGACGCACACCCGCGTGCGCGGGCGCCCTTCCCACCCCCCATGGGCAGGAGACCCCCATGAGATCGAGTCCGAAACGACTCCCCGCACTCCTCCTCGGCACCGCGATGCTCGCCGGCGTCCTCGGCGTGGGCACCATCGCCTCCGCCGCCACCGACACCGGCGGCACGGCATCCGCGACCGTCACCCGCACCGGGCACACGATGGCCGTGTCCACCCAGGCGTCCGCCGACGACCCGGACGGCGACGGCTACATACCGGCCGTCCCCCAGGTCACCGGTGTCACGCCGTCCACGGCCACCCCGCCGCCGCGCTACTTCCACGAGTTCCAGGCGAACTGCTCGGTCACGCACACCGCCCCCGACGACCCGATCGTCTACCCGGGCCAGCCCGGCAAGTCCCACGACCACACCTTCATGGGCAACACCTCGACGAACGCCAACAGCACCGCGGCCTCGCTGTACGGCGGCGCCACCACCTGCAAGGCGCCCGCCGACGCCTCCGCGTACTGGATGCCCTCGCTGTTCAAGGGAGACCAGAAGATCCTCCCCGTCGGTCCGCAGACCATCTACTACAAGGCCGGCGTCACCGACTACACCAGCGTGCGCCCCTTCCCCAAGGGGCTGCGGTTCGTCGTGGGCAGCCCGATGCAGAGCGCCGACGAGTTCCGCCACCTCAAGGGCTTCGTCGAGGGCTGGGAGTGCGGCGACAGCTACTTCAACACGGACTTCCCCGCGACCTGCCCCAGCCGGGCCGACGTCCAGCTCAACATCCGCTTCCAGGCGCCCAGTTGCTGGGACGGGAAGTATCTCGACACACCGGACCACCAGAGTCACATGGCCTACCCGGTCGTCAAGCCCGGCACCAACGACAACATGTGCCCCGCCGACCACCCGGTCGCCGTGCCGATGATCGAGTTCAAGATGGCGTTCCCGGTCAACGGTGACATGTCGCAGGTGCGCCTGGCCAGCGGCCGCGGCTACTCCTTCCACTACGACTTCTTCAACGGCTGGGAGGACCGCACGCTCAAGGCCATGGTCGACCACTGCGTGGTGGGCGGCCTCCAGTGCGACGCCCGCGGGTACGACCAGACGCACCCGGAAGCGGGCGCGGCCCTGAACCAGGACTACCGGCTGCCCTGACCGGCGGCCCGTTCCGCTCGGCCCGGCCTGTCCCGTGCGCACCGCGGGGACAGGCCGGGCCCTCGGTCTGCTCCCCCCGGCGGGAGACGGCCTGCACCGTCACATCCGGGACGGACGGGATCGGACAACGCGCAGCCGTTCTCGGCGACGTAGAGGCGCGTCGGATGCCGTAGTCGTCGGTGAGCCGCATCAACAGGCTCTCCATGCCGTCGGCGTCGATCTGCCTGTCCGTGCGCGGGACGTCGGGCAGACGGAGCTCGCGGGCGTACGGGACCGGGCCGGCGGGGTCGTCCCGGCCGTGGCCGGGAAGTGGTGGCGGAGTCCGTGCCGGTCCAGCGGGGCCGCGATGGTCTCACCCGGTCCCGGGTACCGCGGGAAGAGCGGCCGGCCTCGGCGGCCGACGCCCTGGCACTACTCACCCCCGGAGGTGAACCGGATGTCCGCTGATCGCCGGCCCGCCGTCCTCGTCCTCGACGTCAACGAGACGCTCACCGACATGTCCCCGCTCGCGGCCCGTCTCGAGCACGTCGGCCTGCCCGGCCACCTGCTGTCGGCCTGGTTCGCCGGCGTCCTGCGCGACGGCGTCGCCCTCACCCTGGCGGGCGGCCGGGCCCCGTTCGCCGCGGTGGCCCGGGACGCCCTGCTGACCCTGCTGGCCCGTGAACGGCCCGGCGGGGTGGATCCGGAGGCGGCCGTGGAGCAGGTACTCGGCGCCCTGCCGGAACTGCCCGTTCACCCCGACGTCCCCGAGGGCGTACGGGCCCTGCATGCGGCCGGATACCGCCTCGTCACGCTCACCAACGGCGCGGCGGACACCACGCGCGCCGTGCTGGAGAGGGCCGGAGTGGCGGACCGCTTCGAGACGCACCTCGACGTCGAGGGGGCCGGCGGTCGCTGGAAGCCCGCACCGGCCGCCTATGCGCACGCGCTGGACGCCGTCGGTGTGCCGGCCGGGGCCGCGATGCTCGTCTCGGTGCACCCCTGGGACATCGACGGCGCCGCGCGCGCCGGTCTGGCCACCGCCTGGCTGCGGCGCACGCCGGTTCCGTACCCCTCCACGCAGCGCTCGGCGACCCGGCAGGCGGCCGGGATGACCGACCTGGCCCGGCAGCTCGGCGCGGCAGTGGACTGAGCCATCCCCGGTGAGGCACGGGGGGCGCCCCCACGGCACGCGCGGCAGAACGGCGGCTGGTGTCCGAGCGACGCCACGCCGCCATGGCCACGGTGGACCGAACGTGGGCCGGGCGGGGTGGGAGGTGGGCCCCCGCAGTCCATGATCACGCCGCCGTTTGCCGCCGCGGCGCCGGGCTACCCGGGCGAGGACCAGCCGGCCCAGGTCGCCGGAGACCCATGTGGCCAGAGTGTCGTGCTGCCCGACGACCCGGACACCCCCGGTTCGCGCAGGTGTCGCGCGTTGACATGCCGGTGTCCCGGCGCCGGGGTACCGAAGAGCCGCCGCGACAGGAGGCAACCCATGAGCAGCAAGCACCAGCACTACGAGGTCGACCGCGCCCCACGGGTCACCTGGGAGCAGCGCGCCACGGCCGGCGACCACTGCGGCAAGCCCGAGAAGGTGGGGAAGGCGGCCGTGCACGACCGGGAGCGTGTGGGCATCGCCGCCAAGGGCGTACGCCAGAAGCTGACCGAGATCGCCGAACAGCTGCCGGGACGACGCTCGTGAGCGGCGAGAGCGCCGGAGCCGGACCGGAGCTGGGCCCGCTCGCTGTCGACGCGGTCGACGTGCACGCCTTCACGGTGCCGACGGATGGCCCGGACGGGAAGGAACAGGACGGCACTCTGGAGTGGGACTCCACGACCATGGTTCTGGTCCAGGTGCACGCAGGTGGCCGCACCGGGACGGGTTACACCTACGGCGATGTGTCGGTGGCCTCGTTCATCGACTCCGAACTGGCGCCCGTGGTGCGGGGACGGAGCGCCTGTTCGCCGCCGAGCCTGTGGCAGCGCATGGGACAGCAGATCCGGAACGCCGGCCGCCCCGGCGTCGGGGCCATGGCGGTCTCCGCCGTCGACGTGGCCCTGTGGGACCTCAAGGCGAGACTGCTGGGCCTGCCGCTCATCCACCTTCTTCCGGCCTGCCACGACCGGGTGCCGGTGTACGGCAGCGGCGGCTTCACGAACTACCCCCTCGACCGACTCGCCGACCAGCTCGCCGGTTGGGCCGAGCAGGGCATCCCGCGTGTCAAGCTGAAGACCTCCCGTGAGCCTGAAGGGGATCCGCGGCGCCTCGCGGCCGTACGGAAGGCGATCGGCGACGAGTCCGAGATCTTCACCGACGCCAACGGGGCGCTCGGCCGCAAGGAGGCGCAGTACTGGGCGCACCGGTTCTACGACGAGTGGGACGTGCGGTGGTTCGAGGAGCCCGTCAGCTCGGCCGATCTGGACGGCCTGCGGATGCTGCGGGAGCGAGGACCGGACCGGCTGGAGATCGCGGCGGGGGAGTACGCGTTCACCCTGCGCGACTTCGTCAACCTCACCGAAGGTCCCGCCGTGGACTGCCTCCAGGCCGATGTGACCCGGTGCGGCGGCATCACGGGCGTGCTGGAGGTGGCAGGCCTGTCGGCGGCTCACCATCTGGACCTGTCGGCCCACTGTGCGCCGGCGGTCTCCGCCCACGCCTTCTGTGCCGTGCGCAGGCTGCGGCACCTGGAGTACTTCCACGATCACGTGCGCGTCGAACGCCTGCTGTTCGACGGCACGTCGACGCCCGACGGCGGTGCGCTGCGCCCGGACACCGGTCGGCCCGGCCTCGGACTCGACGTCAAGTGGGCGGACGCCGAGCCCTACCGCGTCCACGGCACGCGGACCGTTTGATCCTCCGGCTCGCACGAGGAGAGCGAAGACCCGAGAGCGAAGGCAACACGCGGGACCACCACGCGAGATCCCGGCCAGGACGCCCCCGGGCATCGCCGGGCCTCCACGGGCCCGGGAGACGGTAGACCTGGGTCAGCCGGAGCGGGCCCTGGGCAAGTACGTCCGGGGTGAAGCGCGCTTCGACACCGGTTCGCCGGGCCTCTACCGGCTGTAGGGCGCGGCGGGCGAGAGCCGAGCCTGCACCAGCTGCGTCTGCTCCTCGTGCCGGCGGAGGAATTGCACTTCGACCGCGCAGCCTCACGGATGTTCCTCTCCCAGCCGGCGCTCAGCCAGCAGATGCGGGGACCGGCGAGCGGCATGGCCGCTTCCGCGCCGAGCGAGCCGACGCGCAGTCAGCCGCTCACGGTGCAGGCAACGTCGCCGGGTCTGAGCCCGCGGCTCGACACGCGGCCCGACCTGCCGACCAGTCAGCATTCAGGTTGTGTTCAGGCTCTCTGTGCGACGGTCGAGGATCTCGGCTGCCGCGGGCGGCCGACTCATCTGTCAGGGCGCTCGCCCCGCTTGGCGGGGCGAGCGCCCTGTCATTCGACCGGACAGGAGACGTTGAGTTGGAGAATTCGGAGGTCCTCACCGACCTCGACGTGGCAGGCACGTCGAGCACGACCAAGTCGGTGATGAAGAAGCTGCCCGAGGTCACGCTGGCGTTCTGGATCATGAAGATCGCCGCCACGACCTTGGGCGAGACGGCGGGCGACCTCTTCGCACAGACCCTGAAGCTCGGCTACTTCCTCACCACGATCGCACTGTTCCTGATCTTCGTGGTGACGCTGGTGGTCCAGCTGCGATCCAGCCGCTACAACCCGTTCTTCTACTGGACCGTGATCCTGTCGACCAGCATGGCAGGCACCACGATGTCCGACTTCATGAACCGCGACGCCAGTTCCAAGTACCTCTCGGCCGGCGCCACGAAGCTGGGCTGGGGCCCGCAGGGCCTCGGTCTCGGCTACCCCGCCGGAGCGGCCATCCTCGTCTCGATGCTCCTGGCGATCTTCCTCGCCTGGAAGCTGAGCGGGATGACGTTCCAGATCCGCGACATCGTCACCTTCAAGGGCGAGGCCCTCTTCTGGTCGGCGATCCTCGTGTCCAACACCCTCGGCACATCCATGGGCGACTTCCTCTCCGACAGTTCCGGCCTCGGCTACGCCGGCGGCGCGCTGCTCGTGACCGGGGTGCTCGCCGTGCTCGTCGCGCTGATGAAGCTGCCCGCGGTGCCGAACGTGCTGTTGTTCTGGATCGCCTTCGTCCTCACCCGCCCGCTCGGTGCCACCGCCGGCGACTTCCTCACCAAACCGGTTGCCAAGGGCGGCCTGGATCTCGGCACCGCGGGATCGTCCGCCGTCCTGCTCGCCGTCCTGTTCGGGCTGATGGCCTACGCCTACGTGCAGGAGCGCCGCACCACCGGCCGGGCGGCGACGGACGAGCAGGAGCCGGCCACCCGGCAGGCAGGCTGACCGCGAACCCGGTCCCGGGCGCGAACCCGGTCCCGGGCGCGTGCCCGGGACCGTAGGTGTGGCTTGGCGCCGTAATCGGCCGGCCTGGACGGACCAGGACGACCGGGCGCCGCGTCCGGCTTCCGGATGCGGTCGTGCGGGGCTGCTGGATAGGCTCGGTGAGTGGCCGGGGGATCTGGACCAAGGCCCGGCGCATCAGCCGCCTTGCCCCGCCCAGCGGAAACGAGGACTTCCGCAGTCGAAACCTTCGCAGTGTTCGCCTCCACGGGAGGAAGGTGCGATGAGGTTCACCCGCATGCGTACAGCACAGGCCGCCGCGGCAGCCGTGGTCTCCATCCCGCTCGCGCTGGGAGGTCTGGCAGCTCAGAGTCACGCACAGGACGCGTCTCCCAGCCCCTCGGGGACGTTCGGTTCCGGCTGCTCGGCGCTCTCCCAGAAAGCCGACACGGCCAAGGACAAGGTCGTGGAGGCCGCGGCCGCGTATCCGAAGCTGAGCCAGCTGGTATCAGCCACGGTCAGAGCAAAACTGAGCGGCACCCTCGACGGAAAGCCCGACGTCACCGTCTTCGCGCCCAACAACCAGGCTTTCCAGAAGGTGACCGCGTCGCAACTTGCCTCGCTGCTGACCAACCAGGGCCAGCTCAAGAAGGTGCTGACCTACCACGTCGTGGACAAGCAGATCACCCCGGACCAGCTCTCCAAGGGCTCCTTCACGACGGTCGAAGGCAGCAAACTGACCACATCGGGCTCGGGCACGGACTTCAAGGTCAACGGCAAGGCGAACATCGTCTGCGGCAACATCAAGGCCGCCAACGCCACGATCTACGTCGTTGACACAGTCCTCCAGCCCCCGTCCTGACTGATAACTCCCGTTCGCCGCCGCGGGGCGACCCGAGGGGACCCGGGACCAGGACAGGGGCCGCTGCCAGCAGGCGGCCCGCCCTCGGCGGCGCGGTCAGTGCCGCGGTCCGGATTCCGCCGCGGACAACCCTTCCGGTGCCGTGCCGGTCGTGACGCTCAGCTCCTGGGTCCCTACGACGGACAGCAGTTCCAACTGCTCGGCTCCCCGGCTTCCGGGCGGCGCGGTGAACCACAGCAGGCGTTGGCGTCCGTCCTCGCTGAGGAGGTTGTAGCAGTCGAGTTCGATGACGCCGAGCATGGGGTGGACGATCCTCTTGTGGTCCATACGGCGCACCGCGACGTCATGGGTGTCCCAGAGGGCCGCGAACTCCTGGCTGCGGCGGCGTAGCACGGCCACCATCTTCGTGACCTCCGCGTCCCGGCCGCGCCGGGCGGCCGCCGCCTGGAGGTCGGCCACCAACACCCGGGAGTGGTGCGGGTGGTCCTCGGTCGGGTAGACCTCGCGCGTCTGCGGGTCGCTGAACCAGCGGTACACGAAGCTCGCCGCCGGGCCGCGGTGTGCCGTGGACCTGCCGAGCAGGGCCAGGGCCAGATCGTTCTCCACCAGGGTCTCGTGCAGGTCGGTGATGACGCGCGCAGGGGTGTTGGACAGCCGGTCCAGCAGTCCGAGGAGCGCGGGCTGCACGTGTGCCGATGGTCCGTGTGCCGACGGGGGGACCGGCCGTTCGGCCAGATGGAACAGGTGGTCGCGCTCGTCGCCGGTCAGGCGCAGGGCTCGGGCGAGGGCGGCCAGGGTCTGGGCCGAAGGCTGCACGCCGTTCTTGGCGCTGCCGCGTTCCAACTCGGTGTAGTAGTCGGCCGACAGCCCTGCCAGCTGGGCGACTTCCTCGCGGCGCAGCCCGGGGACGCGCCGGCGCGGGCCGGGGGAGAGACCGACCTCGGCGGGGCGGATGCGGTCGCGGCGTGTCCTGAGGAAGGCACCGAGTTCTGGAAGGTTCACCCCTCCATGGTCGCTCGCGCGCCGGAGCGTAACCAGGGGGTGGCATCCCCTGGGTGGACGCAGCCCTGGCTACGGATGACGGACCGGCCGATCGTGGAGGACGCAGCAGGGCGACGGCGAGGCCGGGGCCCGACCCGCATCCACCACAGGAGTCAGCGATGCCTGTCCCCACTTCCCTCGACGGGAGGGCTGTCCCGGCCCAGCACTCCGTCTCACCCCGTGTCGCGGTCGTCACCGGCGGCTCGCGCGGCATCGGCCGCCGGACGGTCGGCAGGCTGGCCGCCGACGGGTACGCCGTCGTGGTCGGCTACGCCGGCAACCAGGAGGAGGCCGAAGCTGCCGCGAAGGAGGTCGTCACCGGCGGTGGCCGGGCGATCGCGGTGCGCGCGGACGTCGCCGACGAACACGCGGTCGCGGCCCTGTTCGACGTGGCCGAAGCAGAGTTCGGCGGTGTCGACGTCGTCGTCCACACGGCCGGGCGGATGCACCTTGCGCCGATCGCCGAGCTGGACCTGGCAGCCCTGGACGACCTGCACCGCACCAACATCCGCGGCACGTTCGTCGTCGTCCAGCAGGCCGCCCGTCGGGTGCGCCCCGGCGGCGCGATCGTGACGTTCTCCACGTCAGTGGTGGGGCTGGCCTTCCCGGGCTACGGCGCGTACGCCGCCGGCAAGGGAGCGGTCGAGGCGCTGACGCTGATCCTGGCCCGGGAGTTGCGGGGCCGGGACGTCACCGCCAACACCGTCGCGCCCGGCCCCACGGCCACCGACATGTTCCTGGCCGGCAAGGACGAGGAGACCATCGCCCGCCTCGCCGCCCAGCCCCCGCTGGAGCGCCTCGGTACCCCGGCCGACATCGCCGAGGTCGTCGCGTTCCTGGCCTCCCCGGCCGGTCACTGGATCAACGGACAGGTCGTCCGCGCCAACGGCGGAATCATTTGAACCGCCCCCGGCCGCCCCGCCGACCGACGCGAGCCGGACGAGGACAGCCCGCTCACCGCAGGCAGTTCCCTGTGACCCCCCACTGAGAGAAGGAACAACCAGCCATGCCTTTCGCGAACTTCAAGGTCCCCGAGAAGACCCTCACCCCGAAGCAGAAGGAGGAGATCGTCACGCGCACCACCGAGCTGTACGTCGAGCTCTACGGCGAGCGCGCCCGCAACAACACCATGGTTCTGGTCGAGGAGGTGGCCGACGGCGGCTGGGGCATCTCCGGCAACGTGCTGACCCTCGCCATGCTCGGTGAGGCGACACCGACCGACTCCAGCGACGCCTGACCGCATCGGCCGTCGTCCGGCCGAGAGCAGGGTCCGGCCGAGGTCGGGGTTCGGCTGTGCGGTGGAGTCATCCTCACCCGTGTGGTTCTCGGCCATGGGAAAAGAGAGCCGGAGACGCCGGACCGGGCGGAGGGGCCTGCACGCGAGGCTCCTCCGCACGCGACGGAGCGACCATGAGCTGACCGACCTGGACCGATGGGCCACCCCGGCCACCCGCCAGGGGCCATCTGGTGCCGCCGGCGGCAGGGAAGCTCGCGGCCCGGGCGGGAGCGGTGCCATCGGGTTGGCTGGGATCCGTGGGCGCGCGGCGGATCAGGAGCCGTCCTGTGACCCCGTCGCCGTCTTGGAGTAGGCGTCGTGCCAGGCGGCCTTCGCTCCGGAGTCGCCGATCCGGTAGACGTCCACCACCGCCCCCACCGCGACGGCCGTGGAGAGAACGCCCACGACGATCCGTACGGGCAGAGCGGACCAGCGCATGCCACCGTCCTTTCGGGGCTCCTGCGCCTGAGTCTTTCGTCCCGCCCACCACACGAGCGCGGCCAGCACGAACAGCCCCAGGGCCCACGGCAGCAGTCCGTCGCCCAGCTCGGTGTGCCGGCGCACCAGTGCGTCGTCGCCCACGTGGCGTTCCAGCCACTCGCCGGCGTGCGTGGTCAACGGCACGCTGGCCAGGGCGACCAGGGCCAGCAGTGGGAGCAGGGGCCCCAACCGCCGGGCGGCGCGCGGCCATATTGCAGCCGTCACCAGGGCCAGCGCGGTAAGGGGTATCAGCACCACGACCACATGGACCAGCAGGACATGGGCGGGCAGACCGTTGATCAGATTCATTGAGGGGCTCCTGCGGAGGGGTAAGGGCGCGCCACCCTGACACAGCCACCTCTCAGCCACCTCTCAACCGCCATGGCTGCGGGTGCCTGTCGGCGAAGCGACAGGTGAGGTCGTCAGCCTCGTTCACGACACCGTGCATGCGGCGCGTCAGCCCGATCGCGGTGGCGATGTGCCGGAGCGCCGGGACGGCCGTAGCGGACGGTGATGACCACGCCGGTCATGGCGCCACCGACTGTCGCGGGCCGGTACGGCGAACCTCCGTCGGCCGAAAGGATTCTGCTGCTGTCGTGGGCCTCGCCGGGGGTGACGCCGACGAGGAGGGGCAGGCCGCCGTCACCTTGACGCACAGCACCGCCCGCCGGCCCGTGAGTCGCCGCGGAGCGCGATGCCGGTGCTGCCACCGGTCCGTTCCTCCGGGGCGCGCGCCGAACCCGGCTCACCGTTCCCCGCGTACCTGGCGGGGGCTCCTGGGCGCACGATGTTCGAGCGTGCTGACGCCACAGGCGGTGGCCGACATGGTGTCGGCCACCGCCCGGCGGAAGGGACGTCGGTCCGGATGCGTGGAAAGTGCGCCGTGATGTCAGGTGGTCGGGCTGCCCGCGGTCCACTCGCTCCACGACATGTTCCAATCGCTGAGCCCGTTGTCCGGGGCCAACGCGGTCTTGTCCTCGGAGTTCTTGACGATCACGATGTCACCGGTCATCGAGTGGTCGAAGAACCACGCGGCGGGCTGCCTGCCGTCGCCGCCGCCCCTGACGTCCTTCATGCCTACGCAGCCGTGGCTGGTGTTGACCTTGCCGAAGACCGAGTCGGTACCCCAGTAGTTGCCGTGGATGAACGTGCCCGAGTCGGTCAGGCGCATAGCGTGCGGCACGGCCTTGATGTCGTACGAAGGCTTGCCGTCCTTCTCCGTGAGGCCGACGCTCGCACCGTTCATGTGGATGTGCCGGAACTTCTCGGAGATCACCATCTGGCCGTTGTACGTCGGGTGCTCGCGGCTGCCTGACGAGATCGGGATGGTCTTGATCGTCTTGCCGTCCCGGACGACGGTCATCTGCTTCGTCTTCGCGTCGACGGTGCTGATCTGGCTCCGTCCGATCTTGAACGTGACCGTCTTCCGGATGCCATGGCGGTCGAGCGTCACGGTGACGGTGGAGCCGGGCTTCCAGTGGTTCTCGGGACGGAAGTCCAAGCGGTGATCGTTGAACCAGTGACCGGCGACCCGCTGGCCGCTGCTGGAACTGACCTGGATCTCCGACGCCAGGGCGGCCTTGTCGCTGACCGCCTTGTCGAAGTTGATCGTCACCGGCATGCCCACGCCGACGGTCGAGCCGTCCTCGGGGGATACGTGCCCGATGAAGTCGTTGGCCGGGGAGACCGTGGTGATCGTGGCGTTACCGGTGGCGGAGCGGCCCTTGGCGTCCTCGGCCTCTGCGGCGATCTGGTATTTGGTGGCACGCTCCAGCCGGCTGTCCGCCTTCCAGGCGGTGCGGTCCGCGGACAGAGTGCCCGGGATCTCGGCGCCGGTCGCGACGGCGGTCATGGTCACCTTGGTGAGCGTTCCGTCGCCGACGGTGACACCGACCGGGTCGTTTCCCCCGACGTTGTAGGCACCTTGCCCCGGCGTAATCTTTATGCGGGCGTCGGAAACTTCCTGGGAGCCCGTCTGATTCACCGGCGCCTGCGATTTCGGGTGGCTCCCGGCATCGTTGCCACTGGTGGCGGCGTTGCTCGTACCGCCGAGGGCCGTGACTGCGAGTACGCCGCCGAGTACGCCGGCCGCAGCCACCAGCCTGGTGCTTCGTTTACACAGCGTGATCAAGCGTTTCTCCATGCCATCGGTCTTTGCATTCCTGTACTGATCGCGGAAGGAGGGCAATCAGCCTTGTAAGTATTTATAGGCACGTCTCTGTCCACAAATGGGTAAATTGTGGTGAAGGCCACGCATTGCCGAGCGCGTCATCGCCGGTGCGGGGAGGGCACTGGCAGAGCAGGGGGCGGCTGTCTCCGACAGTCGGGTCCGTTGGAATCGGTCATCTAGGCTTGCGCGGTGACTGATGAGCAGGAGCGGGTGCAGCCGTCGGGAGTGTGGGCCACGGCGGTGGGAGTGGCCAGGGTGCGGGCGCTGGAGACCGAGCGGGAGAACGCGCTGTTCCGCGACCCACTGGCACAGGCCTTCGCCGCCGCCGGCGGCCTGTGGCCCTCCTCGCCGTCGCTGTCCGACGACGAGGCCGCGCGACGCCGCCGGATGGCCGTGTCGTTCTCCATCGTCATCAGGACGAAGTTCCTCGACGACCTGTTGCAGCAGGCCTCCGCGTCCGGGGTCCGGCAGGTCGTGCTGCTCGGCGCCGGCATGGACAGCCGGGCCTTCCGGCTGGACTGGCCCGAGGGCACCCGGCTGTTCGAGGTCGACACCGCCGCGCCACTGGACTTCAAGGCTTCGGTGCTCCGCCAGGAGCGGGCCGTCGCACGCTGCGAGCGGATCACCGTCGCGGTGGATCTGCGTGAGGACTGGCCAGGCGCGCTGGCCGCCGCAGTGCACGACCCGGCGGCGCCGACCGTGTGGATCGCCGAAGGACTGCTGATCTATCTGCCCGAGGACGTGGTGGAGCTGCTGCTGGCCCGGATCAGCGCGCAGTCGGCGGCAGGCAGTCGGATGGGGCTGACGTTGGGCTCGCGCGGTGTGATCGAGCGCTTCGGCGCGGACGCCGTGCCGGGATCGGCGGCGTCCATGTGGGTCTCGGAGATGCCCGACGACCCGGTGAGCTGGCTGGCCGGGCACGGCTGGGAGGCCGGCTGCCACACCCTGCGTGAGCGCGCTGCCGCCTACGGCCGCCCGATCAGCACCCCGCCGCAGCGCGAGGAGCGGCCCGGCGGACTGATCTCGGCGGTCCGCCGGTAGAACGCCTCCCGGTTCCCTGGACGATCGATTCCAAGGGGGCCCGATGAGTGGGGCCAGGTTCGTACACGGCCGGCCGGTCATGCGCGCACTGACCGCCTACGACCACTGAAACCACCATGATTCAGGAGCGATTGATCATCAACTGCCTCCGGGAGCCACCGACCAGACCCAGCAGGCGTCGCGGGACAGCTCATGCCCATATGCGTGCTCCAGATGCCGGAGCCTGTCACCGGCCTTGCAGGCGATCAGCAGATGGCCGCCCGGAGCCAGCATGCGGTGGAACTCCGTGAACACACCCGGCAGCCGGTCAGCGTGCCCTTCCGCGGGGTTTCAGCGGTACCGGCGGCAGCGGGGGTGCGGGCAACGGGGCTCCGTCGTAGCCCTTCACCTCGCCGAAAAGGGACCCTTCCATCCAGTCCGCGCGGGCCTGTTCGATCTCTGCCTGGGTGCGGGCCACGAAGTTCCACCACATGAGGAGTTCCTCGGCGAACGGCTCGCCGCCCAGCAGCATGACCCCGGCGTCCGACTCGGCGTGCAGCGGGAGTTCGGACCGTCCGCAGCCCAGGTAGAGCATCGAGCCGGGCAGCACCGGCACCCCGTCCACGCGCACCTCGCCCGACATCGCCAGTACGCCGTACTCGAAGTCCGGTTCCAGCGGCAGACGGACATCGGTGCCCCCGGCGAGGGCGAGGTCGGCGCCGACGATCGGGGTGAACGTCGTACCGGGCGACCGGGAGCCGTCCAGCTCGCCCAGGATCAGCGTGGCGGTCAGCCCGGGCGCGGTGACCTGGGGCAGCTCGGGGTGGTACTCGAACCGCGGGTCGGTGTGCCGGTGTTCGTCGGGCAGGGCGACCCACAGCTGGGCCCCGTGCAGGAAGCGGGCGTGCGGGCGCGGGGTCTCCTCGGAGTGACTGATCGCGCGGCCCGAGGTCATCAGGCCCAGCTGCCGGGGCCCGATCGTCTGCCGGCTGCCCGTGGAGTCCCGGTGCAGCACCTCGCCCTCGTGCAGCCAGCTGACCGTCTGGAGCCCGATGTGCGGGTGGGGCGGCACCTGCATGCCCGGCTCGTCGGCGATGTCGTCGGGGCCGTAATGGTCGACGAAGGCCCACGCGCCGATCATGCGCCGCCCGAGGTTCGGCAGCAGCCGGCGTACCTCGGTCGACTCGCCCAGCTTCACGTGCCGGGGGCTCAGCAGCTCGCGCACCGGTTCGGCGACGACGAAGCCGCGGCCACCGCAGACGCTGGGCACGGGTGCGCGGTCAAGGTTGCTCATACCGCCCAACTTAGCGGTGCGCGGGCCGGACGGTGTGCGCGGTGTCCGGGATTTCGCCCCGTGTGCCCCGGCAGCCCTGCCGGTGTTCCGCTGTCACGACACGGACGGCCCCGTTCCGGCAGCGCCCTGGACCGCGGTACGGCGGGCCGGTCAGCCTCCTGGCGGCCGGGCGCTCGGAGACGGCCCGGCCGTCGACGGGACGACCGGGCTCGGGACGGGGGGACGGCACGCCGGTCCTCGGGTGGCTCCTTCAGCCCAGCCGCATCAGCCCAGCCGCTTCAGCAGCTCCTCGGCCACCGCGGCGGAGGACGCCGGGTTCTGGCCGGTGACCAGGGTACGGTCGACCACCACGTGCGGCGCCCACGGCTCGCCCGCTGCCACCTCCACGCTCACCTCGGTCAGCCGGTCCTGAAGCAGCCACTTGGCCTGCCCGGCGAGACCGCCCTGCGTCTCCTCCTCGTTGGTGAAGGCCGCCACGCGGTAGCCGGCGAAGGCGTTGGTGCCGTCCTCCCGGACCGCGGCGAGCAGGGCGGCCGGGCCGTGGCAGACCACGGCCAGCGGCTTGCCCGAGTCCAGGACCGTCACCAGCAGCCTGCCCGAGTCGGCGTCCACGGCCAGGTCCTCCATGGGGCCGTGCCCGCCCGGGTAGAAGACGGCGGCGAAGTCGGCGAGGTCCACCTCCGCGAGCTTCACCGGCGTCCGCAGCTCGGCCATCTCCTCCACGGCGCGGGCGATCTCGTCGGCCTTCTCCTGGCCGCCGTTGACCTCGGCCGCCAGGCTCGCCCGGTCGAGCGGCGGGACCACACCGCCCGGGGTGGCGACGACGACCTCGTGACCGGCCGCCCTGAGGGCGCGGTACGGGACGACCGCCTCCTCGGCCCAGAAACCGGTCGGGTGCGCGGTGCCGTCGGCAAGCGTCCAGTGATCGGCGCCGGTCATCACGAACAGGATCTTCGACATGGGGTCTCCCGGGTTCTGTCTTCTGAAGGTGTGTGCCTGTGCAAGAGAACGTAGGCGACCGCACCCATAGACATCCAATGAGGTGACGAATGACAGGCATTCGATCTCCTATGGGTCCGAGGGAATAGCGGGCGGTGATACTCGGACCGTGGAGACCCCCTCACTCGACCTCAACCTGCTGCGCACCTTCCTCGCGGTGTACCGCTCCGGCTCCTTCACCGGCGCCGCCCGCCTGCTCGGGCTGTCGCAGCCGACGGTGACGACGCAGATGCGCGCGCTGGAACGGCAGACCGGCCGTGAACTGTTCGAGCGGCTGCCGCGCGGGGTCACGCCCACGCCGGTGGCCGACGAGCTGGCGGCCCGGGTCGCCGCGCCCCTGGACGACCTGGCCGTCGTCGCCGGGCCCACCCCGCCGGCCGGGGCCCGCGCCGAGCCCGTCCATCTGGCCGGCCCGGCGGAGTTCCTCTGCACCACTGTGCTGCCGGCTCTGGCCCCGCTGGTCGCCGAGGGGCTGCGGCTGCGGGTGTCGACGGGGCTGACCGATCCGCTGCTGGAGGAACTGCGCGCCGGCCGCCACGACCTGGTGATCGCCACGACCCGCCCGCGCGGCCGTACGGTCCACGCCGTACCGCTCGCCGACGAGGAGTTCGTCCTGGTCGCCGCGCCGGTCTGGGCCGAGCGGCTGCGGGGACGGCAGAGCGAACGGAACGCCACCACCGAGGACCCCACCATCCCGGGGTCCCCCACGCCGGGCTCGGCCACCCTGGGCTCCGCCGCGCCGGACTCGACCCCCTGGGGCTCCGCCGCCGCGGGCCCCGCCTGCCCCGACGCTTCCGCCCTGGAGAGCCCGGTACCGGAAACTCCCACCCCCGGCCCCGCCTCCCTCGAGAGTTCCGCCCCGGAGACTCCGGTCCCGGCGCAAACTCCCACCCCCGGCTCCGCCGTTCTCCTCGATCCCGCCGTCCTGCACGATGTCCCGCTCGTCACCTACGCCGAGGATCTGCCGATCGCCCGCCGGTACTGGCGGCACGTCTTCGGCCGGCGGCTGTCCCGTACCGCCGCCGTGACCGTTCCGGATCTGCGCGGGGTCCTCGCGGCCGTGGCCGGGGGCGCCGGGTTCAGCGTGCTGCCCCGCTACCTGTGCCAGGACCTGCTGGCCTCCGGCGCGCTGGTGGCATTGCTGGAACCGGAGGATCCACCGATCAACACCAGCTTCCTCGTCCGGCGTCCCGGCGCCTGCGACAACCCGGACGTGGCCCGTGTCCACGACCTGCTGCTGCGGGTGGCCCCCAGCTGGTAGCCGGCCCCCCGGGCACCCGCAGGATCCGCGCCCATCCGCCGGGACAACCTGGCCGACCGACATTGATGTCCGGCATCCCGCTGGTCGAGTCCGTGGCGCCGATAGCGCGCCCACGACGGTCAGCCCCCGAACGTCTCCGCCCCGCCCTCCGCGTAAGCGAGCGCGTCCTCGTGACCGAACAGGCCCGGCAGGCCACCGGTGTGGACGAAGACCGTCTTCTCGCCCGGCCGGACGGTGCCGTCCCGGACGGCCGCGTGGAGGCCGGCCAGGGCACGGCCCGTGTACGTCGGGTCCAGGACCAGTCCCTCCGTGCGGGCGGCCAGCCGGAGTGCCTCGCGCACCGGGCCGGTCAGCGCCGCGTACCCGTCGCCGACCTGGTCCCGGCGCACCCGCAGCCCCGCCGCCGTGACCTTCTCCGGTGTGAGCGGCGCCGCGAACTCCGCCACCGCCGCGGCCGGATCGGGCAGCGCGCCGACGTCGACGCCGAGCACCGACCCGGTGCCCAGGGCCGCGACCAGCCCGGCCATGGTGCCGCCCGAGCCGAGGGCGACCACGGCCGTCCGTAGGTCGGGCACCCGCTCGCGCAGCTCCTCGCCGCAGCGGACGTAGCCCCGGGCGCCCAGCGTGCCGGAGCCGCCGAACGGGATGAGTGCCGGCCGGGCGCCGGCCGCCCGCAGCCGACCGCACACCTCGGCCGCCGCCGCGTCCAGCCCGGCGCGGTCCACCTCGCCGGCCCAGGCGAGCCGCGCCCCGAACAGGCCGTCCAGGGCGAGGTTCCCGGACCGTGAGACTCCGGGCGAGCCGCGCAGCACGAGGACGACGTCCAGGCCGAGCCGGGCGCCCGCGGCGGCGGTCAGCCGGGCGTGGTTGCTCTGCGGGGCTCCCGTGGTCACCAGGGTGTCCGCGCCCTCCGCCACGGCCGCGCCCGCCGTCCACTCCAGTTTGCGGATCTTGTTCCCGCCGGCGCCGAGGCCGGTCAGGTCATCGCGCTTCACCCACAGGTCGCCGGGTCCGAGCCCGAGCGCGGCGGCCAGCCGCGGTGCGGGTTCGACGGGGGTGGGGAAGGTGCCGAGTGGCACGGGCGGGTGGCTCATGGGGGCATCCTCGGATGAGTGGTCGGCGTGGCCGTCCAGTCGATCACGGTTTCCGAGCGCCGCCGGCAGCAGCCCGCCCTGCCGGCGCCGGCCCGACCCGGGCCGCCCGGCGTCACACCGGCAGCAGACGGGCGATCAGCGCGCCGAGCTGCCGGGCCGTGCGGCACTCGTGCATCTCCACCAGCTCCGCGTAGGCGGGCGCGGCCGAGTCGCCGGTGCCCCACCGGTCGCGTGGCTCGGGGTTCAGCCAGTAGACGCGGCGGGCCCGCCGGGCCAGGTCGCGGACGGCGGGGAGATTGGGGTCGCTCATGTTCGTCCGGGCGTCCCCGAGGACGAACACCGTGGTGCGCGGGCCGGCCGCGCCCCCGTACCGCTCGGTGAACTCGCCCAGTGCCACGCCGTAATCGCTGCTGCCGTGCCAGCCGGTGAGCGTGGCCTCGGCCCGGATGCGGGCGCCGAGCCCGTCCGGCTCGGCGCGGCCGTGGCCGAGCAGGCCGGTCACCTCGTCGAGCCGGTTGACGAACGCGAACACCCGGACCTTGCTGAACTGGTCGTGCAGCGCCTGCACCAGCAGCATGGTGAAGTCCGAGAACCCGGACACCGAGCCGGACACGTCGCACAGCAGCACCAGTTCGGGCCGGACCGGGCGGCGTCTGCGCAGCACCGGCCGGATCGGCACCCCGCCCGTGGACAGCGAGGAGCGCAAGGTGCGGCGCAGGTCGATCGTGCCGCGTGCGGCCCGGCGGCGGCGGGCGGCGAGCCGGGTGGCCAGCTTGCGGGCGAGCGGCCGTACGACCCGGCGCAGCTCGGCGAGCTGGTCCCGGTTCGCGGCCAGGAAGTCCACCCGGTCGGCGGTCGGGCGGACGGCGCGCCGGGCGATGTCGTCCCGTCCGCGCCGCTCGGCCACCCGGCGCCGCGCCTCCGCGCCGACCATCCGCCGGAACTCCTCGACGCGGCGCCGCAGCTCGTCGTCGAGCAACCGGTCGGCGAAGCCCGCCCCGCCGCCGCCCTCCCGGCCGCGCACGTCGGCCCGTACCCGTGCCAGGAGGGTCTGGGGGCGCAGCCGGTCCAGGGTCTGGTAGGCCGACCAGCCGTCCGAGCCCGGTGAACTCCCGTACCCGCCCAGGGCGTCGACCGCCTCCGCCGCCAGCCGGGCCAGCAGCGCCCGGTCGTCGTCGGCCAGTGCCCGCGCGAGCCGGTCGCGCAGCGCCTCCCGGTCCTGGGGGGCGCCGTCGGGTCCGCCGACGCGGCGCGGGAAGTACAGGTCGAAGACGGAGTCGAACAGCGCCCGCTGGTCCGGTCCGTGCAGCAGCGTCGCGGCCAGCCCCTCGCGCAGCAGCTCCCGGTCCGTCAGCCCCAGCGCCTCCACCGCGCGGGCCGCGTCCACGGTCTCCCCGGTGCCGATCCGTACCCCGTGCGCGCGCAGCGCCCCGACCAGGCCGGTGATCCGGCCGGCGACGGCGGTCACAGCGCGGCCAGGTCGAGCTTGGCCGCCGCCTTCCGGATGTCGTCCTCGTGCTTGAGGATCACCCCGAGAGTGGCCAGGACGACCGTCTCGTCCAGCGTGCCGGCGCCCAGGGCCAGCAGGGTGCGGGCCCAGTCGATGGTCTCGGCGACGGAGGGCACCTTGCGCAGGTCCATCGCGCGCAACGCCCCGACCACCCGGACCACCGACTCGGTCAGCGCCTCGCCGAGGCCCGGCACCTTCAGCCGTACGATCCGCCGCTCCAGTTCCTCCTCCGGGAAGCCGATGTGCAGGAACAGGCAGCGGCGGCGCAGCGCCTCGGACAGTTCCCGGGCGGCGTTGGAGGTGAGGACGACGAAGGGGCGGCGGGTGGCCGTGACCGTGCCCAGCTCGGGGACGGTGATCTGGAAGTCGCTGAGGACCTCCAGCAGCAGCCCCTCCATCTCGACGTCGGCCTTGTCGGTCTCGTCGATCAGCAGCACGGTCGGTTCGTCGCCGCGGATGGCGGTCAGCAGGGGGCGGGGGAGGAGGAACTCCTCGCTGAAGATGCCGGTGCGGGTCTCGTCCCAGTTCTCGTCGCGGGCCGCGCTGATCCGCAGCAGCTGCTTGGCGTGGTTCCACTCGTACAGGGCGCGGGACTCGTCCACGCCCTCGTAGCACTGGAGCCGTACCAGCCGGGCCGCGGCCACCTGGGCGACGGCCTTGGCCAGCTCGGTCTTGCCCACCCCGGCGGGGCCCTCGACCAGCAGTGGCTTGCCCAGCCGGTCCGCCAGGAAGACGGTGGTGGCGACGGCGGGGGAGGCGAGGTAGCCGGTCTCGGCCAGGCGGGCGGAGACGTCGTCGACGGATGTGAACAACGGGGCCTCCGGCGGGTCGGGGAGCGATGCGTCCTTCGGCGGCCTATCTAAGCGCTTGTTCAGCGTTTCTGTCACGTGTTCCGGTCCGGGGCGGGCCCGGACCGGGGTGACCGGCACCGCCGACCTCGGCCGACCTGCACACCGACGTATCCACCGATGTATACACCGATCGGTTTCTCTTCCCTCGTGGCGCGGTAACCTCGCCGTATGGCCACATCGGAGAAGGCGTCACCCCGCGACCGGCTGCTCGACGCCACCGCCCGGCTCTCCTACCGCGACGGCGTCTCCGTCGGCATCGAGGCCCTGTGCCGGGCGGCGGGCGTGTCCAAGCGGTCGATGTACCAGCTGTTCGACAGCAAGGACGCGATGCTCGCCGCGAGCCTGGAGCGCGGCGTCCCGTGGTACGAGGCCCGGTTCACCCACCCCGACCCGGAGAGCGCGAGCCCCCGCGAGCGCATCCTGTACGTCTTCGAACGGCTGGAGCAGGCCTCCCTGGACGCCGGCTACCACGGTTGCCCCTACCTGGCCGTGCTGGTCGAACTGAAGGACCCGGAGCACCCGGCGAGCAAGGTCGCCCGCGAGGTCAAGGAACGGCTGGCCGCCGTGTTCCGTGCCGAGGCCGGCCGGGGCGGCGCCCGCGACCCCGAGCTGCTCGCCCGCCAGCTCCTGATCGTCTTCGACGGCGCCGGCGCCCGGGCCGGCGCCGGGGTGGAGCAGCTGGCCGACGGCCTCGCCACGGCGACGGCGACCGCCCTGCTGGACGCGGCCGGCATGCGCCGGACCGACCCGGCGTAGGGTCCGCGCCGGCCGACCCGGCCAAGGGTGACCTTCCGGACAGCAGCGACTCCAGCCGGCCGGGTCGCCACCCCCTCGGAACCGCCCACCTGCTTCCCGTACGGGTCACCACAACGCGCGGGTCCGCTGCTCCGCCCGGTCCAATGGACCCGTGACCGCGCCCCCGGACGACTGCCTCACACGCAACGAGTGGATCTGCGGCCTCTATCTCACCACCCGCCGCCAGATCCTCCTCGACGCGGTGCTCCAGCATCTGAGGCTGACCGCGCTGTCCGTCCTCATAGCCGTGGCCGTCGCCCTGCCGCTCGCGCTCCTGGCCCGCCGCCGGGGCTGGGCGGCCGGCCCGGTCCTCGCCGTCACGACGGTGCTCTACACGATCCCGTCGCTGGCCATGTTCTCCCTGCTGCTGCCCCTCTACGGCCTGTCGGCCGCCCTCGTCGTCGCCGGTCTCGTGCTGTACTCGCTCACCCTGCTCGTACGGAACATCCTCGCGGGCCTGCGCGCGGTCCCGGAGGAGACCCGGCAGGCCGCGCGCGGCCTGGGCTACGGCCCCCTCCGCCTGCTCCTCACCGTCGAACTGCCCCTCGCGCTGCCCGCCGCGATGGCCGGCCTGCGCATCGCCACCGTCTCGGCGGTCTCCCTGGTCACGGTCGGCGCGATCGTGGGTTTCGGAGGCCTCGGCAACCTCCTCTACGCGGGCATGAACACCTACTTCAAGGCCCAGGTGCTCACCGCGTCCGTCCTGTGCGTGCTGATCGCCGTCGCCGCCGACCTGCTCCTGCTCGGCGTGCAGTGGCTGATCACCCCCTGGACCCGGGCCGGCCGCGCATGAGCCGGCCCCGGACGCGGACGGGCCCCGCATGACCACCCTCACCGCCACCTGGGACTGGCTCACCGACCCCGCGCACTGGGCGGGCGACGACGGCATCCGGCACCGGCTGCTCCAGCACCTGCTGCTCACCGTCGTCTGCCTGCTCGTCAGCTGCCTGATCGCGCTGCCCGTCGCCCTCGTCCTCGGCCACCTCGGCAAGGGCGGCGCGCTCGCCGTCAACCTCGCCAACGCCGGCCGGGCCGTGCCCACCTTCGCCGTCCTGGTCCTGCTGCTCCTGACCCCGGTCGGCCGGTGGGGCGAGGGCCCCACGGTGGTCGCCCTCGTCCTGTTCGCCGCGCCGCCGCTGCTCACCAACGCCTACGTCGGCATGCGCGAGGTCGACCGGAGCGTGGTGCGGGCCGCGCGCGGCATGGGGATGACCGGCCGACAACTGCTGTTCCGCGTGGAAGTGCCCCTGGCGCTCCCCATGATCCTGAACGGGGTGCGGATCGCCGCCGTCCAGCTCGTCGCCACCGCCACGATCGCCGCGCTCGCGGGCGGCGGCGGCCTCGGCCGGATCATCACGGCCGGCTTCAGTCTCGCCAGCACACCCCAGGTCGTCGCGGGCGCCCTGCTCGTCGCCGTGTTCGCCCTCCTCGTCGAGGGCGTCTTCGAGATCGCCGGACGGCTGGCGCCGCCGTGGGTCCGGGGCGGCCGATGACAACCCGTACGGCCCTCGCCGCCCTCGCCCTGCTCCTCCTCCTGAGCGCCTGCTCCACCGGTCCGTCCCTGGAGCACCGCGGCCAGGTCACCGGACCGCCCGGCGACCGCCGTCACCTGGTGATCGGCTCCGCCGGCTTCACCGAGAGCGACCTGCTCGCCCAGATGTACGCGCAGCTGCTGAACCAGGCCGGCTACCGCACGTCCCTCCTCACCGTCGCCAACCGCGAACTGTACGAACCCGCCCTGGAGTCCGGCCAGATCGACGTGGTGCCCGAGTACGCGGCCACCTTCGCCGACTGGCTCGCCGCAAGGAGCCACGGCACGGGCGCGCCCCCGGCCGGCTCACCCGACCCCGCCACCACCCTGCGGGCCCTGCGCGCCCTCGCCGCGCCCCGCGGCCTCACCGTGCTCCCGCCCGGCCGGGCCGTCGACCAGAACGCCTTCGCCGTGAGCGCCTCCTACGCCCGCCGGCACGGCCTGCGCACCCTCAGCGACCTGGGCGCCTCGCGGCTGGGCGTGCGACTCGCCGCCGGTGACGAGTGCGTCCAGCGGCCGTACTGCGCCCCCGGCCTGAGAAAGGTGTACGGCGTCGACGTCACCGGCGTCGATCCCAAGGGCGTCGGCACCACCCAGGCCAAGCGGGCCGTGCAGGACGGCCGGGACCAGCTGGTGCTGACCACCAGCACCGACGCCACCCTGGACTCCTTCGGCCTCGTCCTGCTCGCCGACGACAGACACCTTCAGAACGCCGACCTGATCGTCCCCGTCGTCAACCGCTCCCGCGCGGGCGGCGCCGGTGTGACGAAGGCCCTCGGGGCGCTGAACGGCGTCCTCACCACCGGTGACCTGGCCGGTCTGAACCGGCAGGTCGACAGCTGGCGCCGGTTGCCGGCCGACGTGGCCCGCGCCTACCTGAAGGCCAAGGGGCTGCTGGCATGACCCGGCTCAGGCATCCGCCACCGAGTCGAACGGCACCTGCCCGCGCGCCACCCCGCGGGCGTCCGCGTCCACCGAGCGGCGCAGCGCCTCGTGCAGCCGCGCCGGGGTCAGCACGCCGAGGAACCGCGACCCGTCCAGCACGGCCACCCACCCGGCGTCGTACTGGAGCATCACCCCGAACGCCTGCTTCAACGGCGCGCCCACCGGCACCCAGGCGGTCATCCGGTGGGCCAGGGCCGCGACCGTGCCGCCCGCCGCCAGCTCCCCGATGCCGACCCAGCCGTGCAGGTCACCGCCCGCGTCCAGGACCACCGCCCAGCGCGCGCCCTCCGCCCGCAGCCGGTCCAGCGCCCGGCCGGCGGGCTCGTCCAGGCGGGCCACCGGCGGCTCCTCCAGGTCCTCCGGCTCGATCGCGGTGACCGACAGCCGCTTCAGCCCCCGGTCCGCGCCCACGAACCCGGCGACGTACGGCGACGCGGGCGCCCCGAGCACCGCGCCCGGCGTGTCGAACTGCTCGATACGGCCCTGCCCGTACACGGCGATCCGGTCGCCGAGCCGGACGGCCTCCTCGATGTCGTGGGTGACCAGCAGCACCGTCTTGCGCACGGCGGCCTGCATCCGCAGGAACTCGTCCTGCAACTGCTCGCGCACCACCGGGTCCACCGCGCCGAACGGCTCGTCCATCAGCAGCACCGGCGGATCGGCGGCCAGGGCCCGCGCCACGCCCACCCGCTGCCGCTGCCCGCCGGACAGCTGCTCCGGGTAGCGGGACCCGTACGTCCGCGGGTCGAGGCCCACCAGCTCCAGCAGTTCGGCCGCCCGCGCCCGCGCCTTCGCCCGCTTCCAGCCGAGCAGCGCGGGCACGGTGGCCGTGTTGTCGAGGACCGTGCGGTGCGGGAAGAGGCCGACCTGCTGGATGACGTAGCCGATACGGCGGCGCAGCAGCACCGGGTCGACGGTCGCGATGTCGTCGCCGGCGACGAAGATCCGGCCGGAGGTCGGCTCGATGAGCCGGTTCACCATCATCATGGTCGTCGTCTTGCCGCACCCGGACGGGCCGACCAGGGTGACGAGCTCCCCCTCGGACACCTCGAAGGAGAGGTCGTCCACGGCCGTCGTACCGTCCGGATACCGCTTGCCGACCTGCTCGAACCGGATCATTCCCTCACGTTACGGCAGGGCGCCGGACACCTCGCCCCACCGTGCTCCGACCGGCGGACGGCCGGGGACCGCTCCGGCCGGCGCCGTGCCGGGTCAGCTCAGCAGCACCACTTCCAGCGTCCGCGGGCCGTGCACGCCCTCCACCCGGTCCAGTTCGATGTCACTGGTGGCGGACGGGCCGGAGATCCAGGTCGACGGGCGGGCGGGGTCCAGGCGTTCGAGGGCCTGCGGGACGGAGGAGACGACCTGGCCGGGGACGCGGACGACACAGATGTGGTGGTCGGGGATGAGCGAGATGCGGCGCCGGCCCTGATCCGGGGAGCCGTCGAGAACGATCGTGCCGGTCTCGGCGATCGCCACGGCACACCCCGTCACCACACTGTCCACCCGGTCCAGCCGGTGCGGTGTGCTCACCGCCCGGTCGTGGATCAGTGCGGCGCCGGCGGCCGGCAGCCACTCCGGTGGCAGCCCGGGCGGCACCAGTACCTCCCGCGCGCCGCGCTCGGCCAGCAGCCGCGAAACGAGGTGCGGCAGCTCATCGGCGTCGCAGCGGTGCACGGTCGCCCGGTAGTCGGCCAGGTTCTCCGCGAGCAGCTCCACCGTCCGCTCGACGGTCCGCCGCCCGTGCTCGCGCAGGTAGCGCCGGACCACGGCCTCCTCGTACGGCCGCTCGTCCGGCGTGACGTCGGCGAGGGCCCGCCGCACCCGGCCCAGGATCCGCTCCCTGCTGTTCACTCGGCGCCGTCCTTTCCGCCGCGGGTGCGCTGCCACCAGTCCCGGAAGGGCTCGGCCGGTACGGCCGGCAGATCCCGGGTGCCGCTCCACGCCCTCCCCGGGCCCGGGAGGGTACGGGGATGCAGCCGGCGGGTGCGGGAGGCGAGCCGCTGGCCGGTGCGCAGAGCACCGGGGCGGGCGAGGGCCCAGCACGCGGCCCGCATGGCCGCCCGCTCGGCCGCGTGTCCCCGGGCGGGCTTGAGGACGACCCTGTTGCCCTGCCGTACCGCCGGCCCGCCCTGCACGACCCGTTCCCGCAGGTGCACCAGCACCTCGGGGATGTCGATGGCGACCGGGCACACCTCGTAGCAGGCGCCGCACAGCGACGAGGCGTACGGCAGGGAGGCGTCGATGTCGCTGCCCGTGCCCCGCAGTTGCGGGCTCAGGATGGCGCCGATGGGGCCGGGATACACCGAGCCGTAGGCGTGGCCGCCCGCCCGTTCGTAGACCGGGCAGACGTTCAGGCAGGCCGAGCAGCGGATGCAGGCCAGCGCTTGGCGGCCGACCTGGTCGGCGAGGGTGTCGGTGCGGCCGTTGTCGAGGAGCACGAGGTGGAAGGTGCGCGGCCCGTCCCCGTCGGTGGTGCCGGTCCGCATGCTCGTGTACGGGTTCATGCGTTCGGCGGTGGAGGAGCGGGGGAGTGTCTGGAGGAAGACCTCCAGGTCCCGCCAGGTCGGCACGGTCTTCTCGATGCCGACGACAGAGATCAGCGTCTCGGGCAGGGTCAGGCACATCCGGCCGTTGCCCTCGGACTCCACCACGACGAGGGTGCCGGTCTCGGCGACCATGAAGTTGGCGCCGGAGACGCCCACTTTGGCGCGCAGGAACTTCTCCCGCAGGTGCAGCCGGGCGGCTTCGGCGAGTTCGGCGGGGGTGTCGGTCAGGCCCGCCGGCGCCGGGCGGCCCCACGCG
This sequence comes from Streptomyces sp. NPDC028722, assembly GCF_040637655.1. Taxonomy (NCBI): domain Bacteria; kingdom Bacillati; phylum Actinomycetota; class Actinomycetes; order Kitasatosporales; family Streptomycetaceae; genus Streptomyces; species Streptomyces sp. NPDC028722. The sequence goes on along the minus strand of NZ_JBEZWU010000038.1, from coordinate 1,413 downwards.
CCCATCTCGCGGACGAAGATGTCCCGGATCTCCCCCCGGTTGCGGTGGATCGCCGGCACCAGGATGTGGGAGGGCCGGTCCCTCCCCAACTGCACGATCAGTTCGGCGAGATCGGTCTCGTAGGCACGGATGCCCTCCGCCTCCAGGGCCTCGTTCAGCCCGATCTCCTGCGTGGCCATCGACTTGACCTTGACGACCTCCGACTCACCGGTCTCCTTCACCAGCCGGGCGACGATGGCGTTGGCCTCCCCGGCGTCGGCGGCCCAGTGGACCGTGCCCCCGGCGGCGGTGACCGACTCCTCCAACTGCACGAGATAGCGGTCGAGATGGCGCAGCGTGTGGTCCTTGATCCGGCGGCCCGCCTCCCGCAGCTCCGCCCAGTCGGACAACTCGCCCACCGCCCTGGCGCGCTTGGCCCGGATGGTGTGCGTGGCGTGCCGCAGGTTCGCGCGCAGGACGGGATCGTGCACCGCCCGGTGCGCGGCCTCCGGGAACGCCGGGAACGCGGGCATGCCGACGAACGTTCCGCTCATACCGCCGGTTCCTCCTCCGTGCTCGCCAGGATCTCCGCCAGGTGCACCGGCCGCAGGTCCGTCCGCAGCCGGCTCATCATGCCGCCGATGTGCATCAGACAGGAGTTGTCGGCCGCGCACAGCACCTCCGCGCCCGTCGACTCGGCGTTGCGCACCTTGTCCGCGCCCATCGCGGCCGACACCTCGGCGTTCTTCAGCGCGAACGTGCCGCCGAAGCCGCAGCACTCCTCGGCACCGGGCAGCTCGGCCAGCTCCAGCCCCCGGACGGCCGCCAGCAGCCGCCGGGGCCGGTCGCCGAGCCCGAGGCCGCGCAGGCCGTGGCAGGTGGGGTGGTAGGTCACCTTGTGCGGGTAGTACGCCCCGACGTCCGTCACCCCGAGCACGTCCACCAGGAACTCCGTCAGCTCGTACGTCCTCGGCACCACCGGTGCCAGCGTCCTCGCCAGCGCGTCCCCGCGCCCCTCGGCCCGCGCCCGCTCACCCAGCCGCGGATACAGCTCGCGCACCATCGCCCCGCAGGACCCCGACGGGGTCACGATCGCCTCGTACCCGCCGAACACCTCGGCGAAGTGCCGGGCCAGCGGTTCGGCCTGGTGCCGGTAGCCGGTGTTGTAGTGGGCCTGTCCGCAGCACGTCTGGCCGCCCGGGAAGTCGACGTCGACACCGAGTCTGGTCAGCAGCCTCACCACGGCCCGCCCGGTGTCCGGATACAGCGTGTCGTTGACACAGGTCAGGAACAGGGCGACACGCATCGCGGCTCCTCGGTGACGGTCGTCGGACGCATGCAGGGTAGTGCGCCGGCGGGGGCCGCGGCGCGGCTCACCGCCCGGTGACCGGTTCGTCCAGCAGGAGCACCTCGTCGGTGCCGCGCAGCAGCGCC
>NZ_JBEZWU010000037.1:0-46525 GCF_040637655.1 Streptomyces sp. NPDC028722 | reverse complement strand
GTCAAGTGACTCTGGAACTCCGCGATCGTTCCTTGGGCTATGCGTACATCCACCACCTGCCGACCGCGGCATGGTCGCCCTGGCCGCCAGCGGTAACCTCGCGCAGTTCGACGACATCCTTGCCTCGGCCGCGCCGAAGCTCGCCAGTCACGTCCAGGCCGGGCGTTCGGCGCAGACACCGGCCGCCTGGACGTCGCCCCCGACGCCCCGGCCTACGGTACGAAGCTGCGCTGGAGCGCGCCGAAGCTGGTCGCGGCCGCCCACGAGAAGGTGCGCGGCGCGAACGTCCGCACGCTGCACGCCCTGGCGCCCGCACGCGTGCAGGCTGACTCCGCCACGGCGGCCGCCGACCCGGCTGCGCTGACCGTGCCCGCCGCGCCGGTGCAGCGACGGACCCCGCCGGACGGCTACCGCCGTGCCAATTGAGGCGCACCGCCAGGCCGTCCGGCCGTCGAGGGTCGACTCGGCCATCGCGGAAGCGGTGAAGCGGCAGACCGCCACGATGCGGGAGCTGAGCCGCCGTGCGTTCCCCGAGCCGGACGTCGTCGCGGACGATGCGCCGGCCTCGATCGAGGCGACCCGGACACAGCACCGCCGCCAGGCCGCGGCCACCGAGGCCGCCGCCTGCGCCGGACCCGGCAAGAGCGCGCGGCCCGGGACTCCGGGACGCCGGCCTCCGTCCCCCGGTCGGCTGCACTGCGGCGAGGCCGCATCATCCGGGAGCAGCACACCTACAAGGTCCGCATCCCCGCGGGCATCAAGGACGGACGGAAGATTCGGATCCGCGAGCTCGGCGGCCTCGGTAAACACGGCGGTGCGCCACAAGACCTGTACGTCACCGTGCACGTCGACGGCCGATCCACCCCGCGGTATGGGCCAGCCTCGCGAGCAGCGGCCATGCCGTACCCATCTGCCCACCGACCGTACCACTGAGAAGTGAGGACACCGACCATGAGCGGTATCTACGACGACGGCGCCACCTACGGCACTGACCCCGACGCACAGACCACACCGACACACCCGCCGACCTAATCTACGCGACGGCGCCGCGTACGGCACCGACCGCGACGACAAGTGAGGAAACTGACCATGGCAGCGAACCCGCTCACAGCGCTCGTTCGTCGTCCTGGCTGCGGAGGAGCTGGCCTCGCTTGCCCTCCACCCCAGCCGCGCATATGAGACGTGAGGCTCCGCCAGGAGGCTGGCCGCGCACTCCGCATGATGGAGTCCGGCAACGTCGAGTCGGCCATCACACTACTGCGGCGCCTCTCCCTCAGCACCACCGATAAGGGAGGGAACCGACATACTCACCAGCTAGGCGGACAGTTGGCCGCACGGTCACCGAGCCCGTGCGGATCAGGGCCATTTGTCCGCACGGAGCCGTTTGGGTAGGCCCTGCACACCGGGCGTGGTCCGGCGCGCCGAGACCATCGCCGAACTCCGCAAGAAGCTGCGCGAGGCAAGGGAGCAGGCCGCAGCAGCGGATCGAGGGACCCGTCTTCGTCGAACACCACACCTCCGAGACGTTGATGACGGGGGACGGCGGTTCAGGCAGCACGCCTGAACCGGGGACGGCGGGTGCCTGCGGACAGAGCCAGCAGCTCATGCAGTGCGGTGCCGTTCTCCGCCCAGCGCCGGAGTCTGTCCCGGTCGACCCAGTGGACGCCGTGCCGGTCGCCCCAGGCCATGGCGTCCCGGGCGTGATCGGCACGGTGGGCCGGGCCGGCCGGGAATGTCGAGATCGCACGGATGCTGGGGGTCAGCGACGAGAGCGTGCGGCGGTGGAAACGGGTGTGGGAGGAAGGCGGCGTCGATGCCTTGCGGCGACGCCCGGCTACCGGTCGTCCGCCGAAACTGGACGACGTCCAGGTCGAGCAGGTGCGGATTCCGCTGGAGCGGGGCGCCTAGGCGCCTGGTTTCGAGGCTGATCTGTGGACGCTGGAGCGGGTCGGTCTGGTGGTCGAGCGGGTGACGGGAGTAGTCCTGTCGCGGGCGTCGGTCTGGCGCCTGCTGACCAGTCGGCTGGGATGGAGCCTGCAGCGGCCGGAGCGTCGGGCGGTAGAGCGGGACGAGTCCAATATCGCCCGGTGGATCGCCCATGAGTGGCCGCGCATCAAAAAGGGGCGATGAACAAACGTGCCTAGATCGTCTTCCTCGACGAATCAGGCGTCTCGCTGCTGCCCCAAATCCGACGCACTTACGCACCCCGCGGCCGCACTCCGCTTTTGCGGCACCGGCTGAACTGGAAGCGCGCCTCGATGGCCGCCGCTCTTGGCTACCACGCCGCCGAGCCCGACCGCGGGCCTCGCCTGTGCTTTCACCTCAAGCCCGGCAGCTATGACACCGTCCGAGATGCCCGACCTCTCCCCCATCGGCGCCGCATGGCTGGGCTCCAGTCTCTGCGCCCAGTACATCGTCCACCATCTCGGTGACCTTCACGAGGTGCCGGCGTTCTGGACCCGCGAAGCCACCGGGGAGGAATACGCACCCTGGCTGCTCTTCAGGCACAAGCACGACTACCTGCAGAACGTCGCCGATCGCTTCGCGGGACCAGGGAGCGCGCTCGGTCGCGCGTTCTGCGTCCCCTAGCCCGTCGTTCGATCAAGCGAGACTTATGAGCGAATTCTCCTGTTCCTCACGCTCGCCATGATGGAGATGTACGGGGTCACGGCGTGGCTGACCGCGGAGCAGGAGTACCAGGAGGTCGAGGGGTTCGTCCTGGCACGCAACCAGGCCATCCTGGCGAACTGGGTACGCGGGGAATCGTCTGGCGGGTCGCTACCACTAGCGCGCGACGGGAGGTGGCTCCCTATCAGGAGGTGATCGGCCACGTACGGGCCCACAGCCTGGTCGACGGGCCGACCCCGGCGGCGCGGCTGGCGGCCCTGGCCGACTACCTCGACCTGGACTGGGCCTGGCTGACCAGCCGGTGCCGCGGCCGCCTGGAGTACGGGTACATCGGGCCCGACAGTCTCGGCCGGATCTTCGACCAGCCGCCGTACCCGCACCTGGGGCGTGCCGCACACACGGTCGAGCCCGCGTTCCTGTGAGGTCCGGCAGCAGTGGGCCGCCGTAAGCTCGGTGGGCCTCCACTCCGCAGTGACCTGAAGGTTTACAGAAGCAGCCACACCAGCCTGCTGCGCGCGCATAGCCATACGCCCGACCTGCCTGAGCTACCTGAGCCACCTGAGCTACCTGATACGGTCTGGCAGGAGTCACGGCGCGGTTCGGTCCGGCTGATCCCCGCCACAGCCTCGTCGCCGACATGGTCGTTCGAGACGGCTCAGCCGTGCGGTGAGCATCACATGCACTCGCTGCCTCGGCATCACGTGCGGGGCACCTGATCAGGCGCCCCGCACATCGATCGTGAGTCAGCGGGCGGTCACCGTGAAGCTCTGTGCGGCCGAGCCGTCACAGGTGCGCTGGGTGAGCTGCGCACTGTTCGTGGCGGCGGTCGCCGCAGCCAGGCACTTGCCACTGTGGCGGGCGGTGAAGTGGTAGCGTCCGGCGGCTTCCTTCACGGGGAGCCACTGCTGGTTCTGGCCGCCTCCGTATGCCCACAGCTGGAGCGGCGCGTCATCAGCGATCGATACGTCGGTCACGTCGATGACCTGTTGCGGATTCGGGCGCACGCCGATGCGTCGGTATCCGCTGTCGGTCGCGGCGAGCCGGAACTGTTGAGCCTGGGTGTCGTTGCAGGTGTATTGCTGGATCGCGGTGCCGTTTGCGGTGGCGGCGGCGCGGGCGTCGACGCAGGTGCCGTTGCCGACGTTCTTCAGGGAGTACCAGGACGTCTCGGAGAGTGTGTCGTCCGGTGGGGTGGTGCCGTCGGCGCCGCCGAGCCATTTGAGCCCGTCCAGCAGGAACCGATTTTGGGTGGCGCTGGCGAACGTCGATGACGTGCGGGTGTTTGTGTCGTAGTTCATTGCGTTGTGACCGAAGTTCGCGTACAGCATCTTGTACTTCGTGTTGGTCCACAGGATTGGGTAGTAGCCGCTGTACCAGGACTGGTTGGGGTCGGTGCCCAGGGGGAAGCTGCTGGGGTCGATCGAGGCGAGGATCTTGATGTCCGGGTTCTGCCTCAGGTCGTTGGACCAGCTGTACCACTCGCTGACCGCCGAAGTGAATGTGGCGGGCAGGTTCGCGGTGGACGGGTGCGTTCGGTCCTCGACCTTGAGGGTCGCGGACGTCGGGCCCCAGGTGTTGGACTTGAAGTTGCCGCTGCCCAGGAACTGGTTGTGGTACCAGGACCAGCTCGCCGCGTCCGTGGTGAAGGCGGCGACGTGGAAGCCCATCCAGGCGCCGCCGCCGCGCATGTACTGCTCGAATCCGGCGCGCTGGGCGGCGGTCTGCGGCAGGTCGTCGAGGAACAGGACGACTTGGTAGGCGTTGACGCCACCGTTGGCGAGGAGGTTCCAGTCGTTGCTGGCGGTGTAGGTGAAGCCGTTGGCGGCCGCCTGCTTGGGCAGCCAGTCGTTGGCCTCCTTTTCGAAGTCGATGTGTGCCGCGTCCCATGTGCCGCTGTAGAGGCCGAGCACTTTGAAGGGAGTCACCGCGGTACCGGCGTGTGCGGAGGGCGGTGATGCGATTGCGAGGAGGGCCGCGAGTAGGAGGAGGATCCGCAGGGCGGTGCGGGCGCTTCTCGATCTGATGGTGTGCGTCGGGTGCATCTGCCGATCGGTCCCTTCGCTTCGGTTTACGGGTAGTCGGTGAGGTAGGCGACATTGCTGCTGGCGTTGGAGGGTCCTCCCGTGTTGTTGATGACGTGGCTGATGGTGCCTGTGCCGCCAAGCGAGACGGTGACCATGTCGTGGAACCTGACTGCTGTGGTGTTCGGCACCTCGAAGGCGTGGTCGGCGGCGACTGCGGGGTTGGTGCTGAAGTAGCAGTAGCTGCCGAGTCCCCACGCCTCGTGGCTGGTGACTGAGTCGGCGACCTTGTATGCGGGGTAGCCCTTGTTGCTGCCGTTCATCCAGGCGGCCTGGTTGGGCGGGTCGTAGGGCATTTCGTTCTGGAAGAAGTACGTTCGGCCGCCGTTGCCGTTCCAGAGGACCTGGGTCTTTTGGAAGTGCTCGACGAAGAGACCGTATGCGGTCACGTTGGCGCCGTTGACGACGAGGCCGGTGTCGGCGGTGTTGGTGGTCCAGCCGACGGTGCCGCCGTTGCCGTGGTCGGCCCGCCAGATCCATGTGTGGTCGATGATCGTGTTCGCGCTGTTGACTACAAGGGAGTTGGTGGCCTTGCCGATGGTGGCGCCGCCGATCCGGATGAAGAAGTCCGAGAGCTGGATCGGGTCGGCCGCGTGGTTCGTGGACGCTCCGTTCGGTCCGATCCGCACCAGCGTTTGGGAGTCGGTGGTGCCCGCGTCGATGAGCAGGCCGGCCAGCTGGATGCCTTCGACGTCGGCGGTGTTGATGGCGGTGATCCCGCCGTCCGGTACGAGGGTGGCGAGGCCCATGCCGAGGACGACCGTGTCGGGGCGCGTGATGTTCAGCGTCTGGTCGAGGTGGTAGACGCCCGGGGTGATTAAGAGGTTCTTCCCGGATGCGAGGGCTGCGTTCATGTCGGCGGCGGTGGCGCCTGGCTTGACGATGAAGAATTGGTCGAGTGGGAGTGACGTGCCCGCCGGTGTCTTTCCGCTCCATGTGGTGCCGGTGGCGTTGGCCCGCAGCGCGGGCACGAACACCTTGTAGGCGCCCGCCCCGTCCACGTAGAGGAACGGCTTCTCGCGGATCGTCGGAGTGCTCGCTACGTTGGTGTACGTGGGGAAGGACTGGGCGGGTGCGCCCTGGTCGCCGACGAAGACCATGTTCCAGTTCGAACCCGACCAGCTGCCCATCTGGGAGTTGCGGGTGAGGAACTGCTGCTGGGAGCCTGAGCGGATCTGCCCATCGACCTTGGTGTCGGAGATGAAGCCGCCGCTGGACCAGCCACCGTCGTCGAGCGCGAGGTTGCCGCGCACGTGCATGCGCCGGTACGGGGCGGCCTGCGAGACAGCCCAGCGGTCGGTGCCACCGGTCGGGTTGACCGACAGGTTCTCGGCCGCGCGCCAGAAGTTTTGCGTGGCGTTGCCCTGGAACCAGTCGGCCTCCGCGTGCACGGCGCCGTTGATGGTCACGTCGTCCGGGGAGAGGCCGAGGCCGGCGACCTGGGTGTAGAAGCCGACGTTGGCGTTGGCGCTGTAGGTGCCGGGTTTGAAGAGCAGGGCTTGGCGGGCCGAGCCGAACTGGTTGGTCTGCTGCTGGGCGAAGACCGCGTCCAGCTTCGACTGGATGCTGGATGCGGACATCGACGGGTCGAAGACCGTGACGTTCGGGCCGAGGTCCGGGGTGCCGGGCGGGTTCGTCGTGCCGCCGCCGAGTGTGAAGGACTGTGCGGCGGTGCCGTTGCAGGTGTACTGCGCGAGCTGCACGCTGTCCGCCGTGGAGGCGGCGGGGACGTCCAAACACTTGCCGCTGTTGCGGTTGACGAAGTGGTACGAGCCGTCGGCCTCGGCTACGGGCAGCCACTGCTGGTGGGCACCGCTTGAGTACGACCACAGTTGGACGGGCGCGGAGTCGGCGGTGGATACGTCGGTGACGTCCCACGCTTTTGTGGCATCGAGGTTGCTGTTGATGCGGTAGTAGCCGCCGCTGGTGGCCACTAACTGCCAGTTCTGGGCGGTGCTGGCGTTGCAGCTGTACTGCTGGACGGCGGTGCCGTTGGCGCTCGCGGCCGCGCGGGCGTCGACGCACTTGCCGCTGCCCTTGTTGATCACGGTCGTGTAGCTGGTCGGGATCGCGGCGGCCACGGTGGGCTGCGCGCTCGCCGGCGTCTGCACGGCGAACTCGATGCCCGTCGCGGTCGTCGCCATCAGCGCGACCGCGGTGAGGGCTCTCGGTATCCGGTGTCTGGGCGCGGATACGGGTGCAAATCTGAACACGGAGGTCTCCTGTAGGGGGTGGGCCGTCAGAGCAGTCGCGGCCGTCAGGGCCGTCAGCCCGTGTACTTGGCGAAGATGCCGGTGAACTGCCAGGCGCTCTGGGACACACCGGAGCAGGTGTCGTCGTTCGGATAGGCGCCGGAGCAGGGTCGGTCGCGGTTGGCCGACCAGAACGTGAGGCGCGCGAGGTGGTGCTGCTGCGCGTAGCCGAGGATGGACTGGAAGTCGGCGGGGCTGACGGTCTCGTGGTCGTCGGTGATGCCGTTCATGGACGAGATGCCCATGCCTCGGTACGCCTGGTCTTCGCTGTAGCCGTAGGCACTCTTGAGGGCGTTCTTGAGGCCCTCGGCCGCCTCAATCGTGAGCATCCCCATGTTCTGGCCCGCGCCGCCGAAGTCGAACGGCATGATCGTCCAGCTGTCCACGGTGAGACCGGAGTTCGCCGCTCGGTTGATCAGACTGGTGTCGGGCCCGGACTGGCCGGTGCCGATGGTGACGTACACCTTGAGGCCCGGGTTGTTGGCCTTGACCGTCTTGAGCGCGTCGACCGTGCGCTGCTGCACGGTCCCGTTGCTGTACGCGTCGGCCTCCAGGTCGATGTCGATGGCCTTGAGCCCATAGGCGTCGATGACCTTCTGGTACGCGTCGGCGAGCGCGGAGGAGCTGGCACAGGAGCTCTCCAACTTGTTGCCGCTGTAGCCACCGAACGAGGGGATGACGTCACCGCCGTTCGCCCGGATGGTGTTGACGGTCTGCTGGTCGACGCCGCCAGTGAGCGGACGGCCGCCGTCCCATTGCGGGTTGCAGGTGCCGTTGCTCAGGACGAAGGCGAGGGTGAACCACCTGACGCCGGTGGCGTTCATGATGGTGACCGGATTGGGCGGGCTGCCCCAGCCGTTGTAGAGGTAGGGGGCGACGGCCATCGGCGCGGCTGCGGGGGACGTACTGCCGCCGGTCGGCGCAGTCCATTTCTGGTTGGCGGCGCCGGTGCAGCTCCAGATCTGTATCGGGGTGCCGTTCGCCGAGGTGTTGCCGGTGACATCGGCGCACTTGCCGGACTGCTGGCCGACGAGGTCACGGGCGGCGGTAACGGTCCACTTCTGGTTGGCGCTGCCGGCGCAGTCCCATATCTGGAGTCTGGCTCCGTCGGTGGTCGAATTGCCCGTGACGTCCAGGCACTTGCCTAGGACGCGGATCAGGCCGTCGGTGCCGACGGTCCACTGCTGGGCGGCGGTGCCGTTGCAGTCATAGAGCTGGACGGCCGTGCCGTTGGCGGAATTGGCTCCCGCTACGTCGAGGCATTTGCCGCCGAGTCCGGTGATGGTGCCGGTGGCCGCGGCAGCGGGGGCCACGGCGAGTGCGCTCGCCGATCCGGCGAGCAGCGCGGTGGCGAGCACGGCACGCAGAGCGGTCTTGCGGGCGAGGACAGGTCTGGGCAGGGGGGACATGGGGGTTCACAGCCCTTCATGGAGGCCATCGGTGGGGGGCGAACGACGGGTGCACTCGTGAAGCTGCGGCGAACGGGAACCTAAAGGTCTGCACCAAAGTCGTCAAGAGATGAAACAAGATGGCCGCCATCGGATCAGCATTCGCGAGGACTTGAACACAGCTGAGCCCCAGGTGGGGCCCCTTAGGCTTCGACAGCACTTAATTCAAGTCTTGTTCAGAAGGGTGTTGTCACACTTCGTGCGCGCCGGGCGCCGACGACGCGCCCTGGCTTGGCCCGACCAGTACGCCTCCTCATCGTGGGATGCGTGAAGTGCTGCCTCTGGCAGCTGTCCGCGCTGGTGCGAGCAGGGGCAGGCCCGGTTACCCGTGAACAGGACATTTCCGCGGCTGTCGGATGATCTTGTGCCTGATGACTTGTGGGATCGTGTCGCTCCGCTGCTCCCGCCTCGCCCGCCGCGGCGTCGGCGGTATCCGGGCCGGGCTGCCGACGGATGACCACGCGGCTCTGCGCAGGATCGTCTACGTGCTACCACGGCTGTGACCTGGGCGGATGTGCCGGTCGAGACAATCGGCTGCAGCGGGGTGACGTGCTGGCGGCGCCTGCGGGACTGGACCGAGGCCGGTGTCTGGCCCCGTCTGCACGAGAACCTCCTCGCAGAACTCCGCAAGGCCGGACGGTTGGACATGGAGGACGCCGCGGTCGACGGCTCGCACGTCCAAGCCCTGAAAGGGGGCTCACACCGGACCTTCGCCGGTCGACCGCGGGCGCCGGGGCAAGCATCATGTGATCACCGACCGCCACGGAACGCCCCTTGCGGCGTCGTTGACCAGTGGAAATCATCATGACGTCACCCAGCTCATGCCCCTGCTGGACGCCATACCCCGCATCCGCGGCCTGGTGGGCAGGCCACGTCACCGACCACGGCGGCTGTTCGCCGACCGCGGCTACGACTACGACAAGTACCGGCGTCTCCTCCGCGCTCGCGGCATCACGCCGAAGATCGCCCGCAAGGGCACCGCCCACGGGTCCGGGGCGGCTTAACGAGCTCGTGCACGGTAGGCAGGGAGGCGTCGAGACATCGGTCGTTCTGATGTCAGGTCCGCGGTCTGCTGGTGGGACAGCAGACCGGCGATGGCCTGGATGGTGTGACTCATGTGCTCGCGACGGCCGAGGTGGCGGGTCAGAGCACGCCAGTTCTTCAGGTGGGCGATACCGTGCTCGATCCGGATCCGCCTCGAGGAGTGCGCCTTGCGCTGCCGCTCGTGCATCTCCTCGTACCAGTCCGGGGCGTTCTTCTTGAACTTGCGGTGCGGCGGGGTCACCACCCGGCCGCCGGTCTGCGCGCCCAGGCCCTGGTAGCCGGCATCCGCGAGGATCTCGGCTGCCGGGCCGCCCTCCAAGAGCCTGACCAGCCCTAACTGGCGGGCATGGGTGATGTCCGCGCAGCTGCCGTGCTGAGTCGGGCTGCAGAAGAGCACCCGGCCGTCGCCATCCGTGACGACCATGGTCTTGACCGCGTTCTGCTTGCTCTTGCCGGAGACGAACTTGTCCCGGTCTTTGCGTCTGGCAGCCGGCCGCCTGACTCGAATCTCGGTGCCGTCGATGATGCCGGTCTTCCCGCTGGCGCCGAGATGGTCGATGACCTCGGCGAGTGTCCGCAGCCGCACTCCGCGGCTGATGGTGCAGCCTCGCTCGGCCAGCAGAGGCCGCACCTCACCGATGGCCCGGGTGATGGTCGAGCGGTCGACGCCGAACCAGCAGGCCAGCACGTCGTGCGTGACGGCGTGACGGAGATGCACCAGCGTGGCTAGGAGACGGTCGACGAACACCAGCTGGTGCTTCGCGCCGGCACCCACCGCCCGCCTCCGTGGCCGGGACGCGAGCTTGGCCTGTTCGAGCACATCGACGAACGAGTGGAGCGGGCGACTCGACGGGCCGCAAAGGAGCCCTGACTGCCTACAGGGACTCAACCCTATTCAAGACATCTATGGATGGGGCCTGCGCGTCTCCGAAGCGTCCGGCCTGGACGTCGTGGACCTCTACCGGAACGCGAAGGCTCCCCAGTTCAGCAGCCGGCTCACGACCCGTCTGCGGAACATCGGCCTCCCGTCCGAAGCCGGACGATGCGCCGCCCTGCTCGACCTTTGCACACAGATGCCACCGGCCGTGCTGCAACGGCTGCTCGGTATCAGCCCTATGGCGGCCGTGTCGGCCGGCGCGGTCAGAATGGCCAAAGCAGCCGAGGTGGCCCGTCGATCGTGAGCTGCACGCTCTCGGCCGCCATCAGGCTTCAATGCGAAGCCACGTGTCGCCAGCGCGAAGCCATAGAAGACCGTCGCGACCCTGACAGCAGCGCATGACCACCCGTCCGGGCACTCGAATCTTGCGCCGCTCGGTCACACTCCAGGTATCACCATCCAACTCGGCTCGCACCAGTTCGGTTGAGCGCCGGTTGTGAACGCGCTTGGCCAGGACCGCTCGATGGTCGCGCACGGCGAACCCGTCCGGGTTACGTACGGGACGGGGCCAACTGGTCACCTCACCGGTCGACGGGGTGATCCGCGTCAAGAACGTGCCTCCCCGCCCACTGCCGGAACACCAGATCAGCCAGACCCGGTCCCCCTCGGTGGCAGCGGTGCATCCCTCCAAAGGAACATCAGGAAGGCGACCTCCCGGGGCCCAGATTGCCTGACCTTCGGCACTCCAGCTGGCAAGACCGGCCGCAGACTCCGGATGCCCTCCGTAGATGCCTTCGTCTCCGTAAGCCGTCCAGATCGACCCCCCGCGATCGGTCACCAGAGCAGGGATGTCGTCGCCGATGCAGAAGGTGGCCTCTTGGTCACCATTTTCCAGAGAGAACACCACGGCGTTCGGGCTCCACGTTCCCGACTCCTCCTTGCCCGCTCGACCGCTTGCTATGAGGATTCGGGACTCCGGGAGAAGAGCGATGTGGCTCGGCCTGACCGGGACGTCCTTGATCGGTCGACGTTGAAGCGACCCGTCAGCCTGGCGAATCACGAGCACCGCATCGAATGGGACCTGCGGGCCCCATCCCACCCATCCCTTTACGTAGCGGCTTCGGCGTAGGCACTGACGATGGACGAGTAGAACAGCCAGCTCCCCCGTCGGGCCAGCGGTCCACCACAGAGGGCGTCGTCCCGCCCAGAGGTCCGTTACGGACGGCTTCCAGACCCTCTGCACGTCGACTGTCGACATCACATCCCCCTGCTTTCAGCCGCAGCACCCGAACGTGAGTGCTGATGAGAGGAGTGTATTGATGCCAGGAACCGCCCCCGCGTCGTCCGACTGTCCCGCGGTGGGCTCACGAACGCTGTTCCGTACAGTCGAATATCCGAACCTGCCGATACTCGCGGAGAAGGCCGGCAAGTCCGGCTACATCAAGCACGCCACCGTCGTCCGCAAGGCCGGCGGCGAGGGCACCGAGCACCCCAAGGCCGTCCAGGACGTCTCCGGCCCCGGCACCGCGCTGATGGAGCTGGACCTTTTCTGCACTATCAGCTTGGCCAGCGCGGCAGGTGAGTGCAGCGGATCAGAAGTGCGTAGTGATCCCGAATGCCTCGCGGAGCTGGGCCATGTCGTGGCGATCCCGGTCGCTGAGCTCGTAGCCCTGGTGAAAGTAGACCTGCTGTTCAGCGGACAGGCAGGGAACGGTGCTGTGCTGAATTGTGCCGGTGACGAAGCAGGCCGCCGGATAGACGAACGGGCGCCCTGGTTCCAACGAAGCCTGGGTGGCACTTCCATCGGGTGTGAAGACCAAAGGATGCAGGTCGATTTCGCGTCCCGTCAAATCCGCGACGACGAAACGCACGGGGCGCCAGTCGAGCGATTCGGCGAAGCCGACTTCGGCAAGAGCCGCAACGACAGTCCGCTCTTGCTCATGGCGGTGCATAAGATCCAGGTCCCGGTGAGCGCGGGTCTGCCTCCCCAGCAGGGCATCGATGCCCCAGCCCCCACCGATCCAGACATCCGTGCCAGCCTTTCGGAGCGCGTCCAAGATCTCCAACACATCATCGCCAGTCACGGTCGGCATTCCTTTCGCTCTCCTGAGGCGGAGAGCCTATGGAGCCGTCCCCGTCCCGTGCATGGTGTTTTCGGCGGTGCCCGATGAACCAGATCGAGCAGGTCGCGACGCTGGCGACGTTCGGAGCGGTCTGGGCAGTCCTCGTTGTCGGCCACAACTTAGCGGACCATGTGTTCGGGCAGAGCTACAGCCAGGCGGCGACCAAGGGAGCGCAGTCAGTGGCCAAGGTCGCCGATGGCGTGAGCCCGCGGCGGGGCTGGGGCGCGTGCCTGGGGCATGTCGCCCAGTACCACCTGGTGATGGCCGTGGTGCTGGCCCTGGCCTGGGCAGTCCTTCCGCTCCAGACGTCCTGGACCGGCCTGGTGGCCGGGCTGGTCGTCTCGGCGGTGACCCATGCGTTCTTCGATCGCCGGTGGCCTGTGCGCTGGCTGTTGCAGCACACCGGCTCGCCGGACTTCGCGGAACTGGAGACGGCCGGGATGAACGGCATGTATCTGACCGATCAGGCCCTGCACCAGGCCGCCCTGCTGGTCTGATCACCCGGTTGTGATGGGCGCCGGGGATGCGGAAACCCGAGGTCGACCGGACCGCTTCCTTGGAAGCGGCGGGTCTGTTCCCGTTTAGGGCGACGAAGTTCGGTCCCGATCGCGGGGTGTGCAGGGCGAGGGCGGCGTTCAGTTCGGTCTCGCGGCGAAGCCGTTCAAATGCCGGCAGGAGCCGGCCGGCCCAGGCTCGCGGCAGCGGCCGGTCCTGTCCGGCGAGTGAGCGCAGCAGGAAGCAGAGGTCCATCGCGGGCGACAGTGCGAAGCGGCTGCGCAGCAGGTCCTCGACGGAGACTTCGAAGCGGAGCACCGCGTCATGCTACCGAAGGACGTCTGTTCCGATTCGTCCAGCGACGAATCATTGGTGAGCGGCGTGGGCGCACGGCGAGGCTGCGTGTCATGACCTCAACCGCCGAGCCCGCGCAGGGCAACCACCGTGCCACCTACCGGGAGGTGTTGGCCGAGCCACGGTTCCGGCTGCTCTTCTCGACCCGCACCGTGGCGATCACCGCGGACGCGCTGCGGATCACCACCTTCTCGGTTCTGGTCTTCTCGGCCACCGGCTCCGCGCTGCTGAGCGCACTGGCCTTCGGCATCGGCTTCATTCCGGAGCTGTTCGGCTCGTTGCTACTGGGCTCGCTGGCCGACCGGCTGCCGGCCCGCGCGCTCATCACCGGCGGCTACGCCTTGACGTGCGCCGCCGCACTGCTGCTCGCCCTGGTGCGGATGCCGATCGCGGCAAGCCTTGGTGTCGTGGCGCTGGTCGCCTTCGCCACACCGGTGTTTCACGGCGCGTTGAGTCGGCTGGTCGCGCAGTCACTGGACGGCGACGCCTATGTGCTGGGCCGTTCGCTGAACAACATCGCTGCCTCCGGCGCGCAATTGTTCGGTCTGGCGCTGGGAGGTGCGGCCGTCGCGGTACTCGGCCCGTGTCGGGCGCTCGCGGTCAGCGCCGCCTTCTACCTCGGCTGCGCGCTCGCAGTCCGCATCGGGCTGCCCCGGCTGCAGCCGGGAGAGTTCGGTGGCGCACCCGGCAGCGCTCGGGGCGATGACGGGGCGGTCCGGGCGAGCCTGCGCGGTGCCGGGCTGCTGCTGCGCGGACAGTCGGTGCGGCGGTTGATGCTGGCCCAGTGGCTGCCGTGCGCGTTCGTAGCGGGCGCGGAGGGTCTGATCGTCGCCTACGCGGGAGGACGCCACTTCGCGCCCGGCTGGTACGCGGTGCTGATGGGCTGTCTGCCGGTCGGCATGCTCGTCGGTGACCTTCTGGTGGGCCGACTCCTACGGCCGCCCACCCGGGAGCGACTGGTGGTCCCGTTGATTGCGCTGATGGGCCTGCCGCTGGTCGGCTTTGCTGCCGAGCCCGAAGTGGGTGTCTCGTCGTGTCTGCTGCTGCTCTGCGGCTTCGGATTCGCCTACAGTCTCGGCCTGCAACGGCCGTTCCTGGACGCCCTGCCGCCAGATGGGCAGGGCCAGGCCTTCGGTTTGCTCGGCTCCAGCAGCATGACGCTGCAGGGCGTCGGCCCGGCCTGCTTCGGCGTGGTGGCCGCAGGCATCGGAACAGGCGGCGCAATCGCCCTGGCGGGGGGTGCGGTGGCGCTTACCGCCGGCTGGATTCTCACCTGGCACCCGCCCACCCGGGTTCCCGTGGGCGCGGCACGGTGAGCCCCAGGTCGAGGCGCTTGTCCATGTCCAGGCGGAAGGTGCCGTACGGGTTGACGTTGGACCAGAACAGCGCGGTCAGCCCCGGCCGGTCCTCATCGCTCAGCTTGTGCTCCCCCAGCCAGTCAGCCGTGATGGTGTCCACGTCGGTGAGGCCCCGCTCGTAGACCCGCGGCTCATCCGGCCACTGCTCGGTCAGCTCCTTGACGCCGTCAGGCGGGAGCAAGTGGTGAAGGGACATTCCCCCTCCTCCTTGAATCCAGGGAGGTCACGGTGGACGGAAGGGGGCGCGGGGCGGCGGCCCCGATGGGGCAGGGCAGCTCCTGGTGGAACAGGTTGGGGCAGCACACCACGGAGTAGGACACGAGCATGCGCGACTGCGTCCAGTAGCCCCAGGTGACGTCTCCGCCGCGCGGGAGGGCGTCCAGGGCGCACATCGCCTTCCACTCCAGGGAGCACGCGTCCTTGCCGTCGTCGCGGACCAGGGGCGGCGCCTCGGCGTAGCGTGCCTGGAGCCAGGCCAGGGCGTCCTCTGAGCGGGACCAGGTGGCGGCCACCTGCCTGGGGCGCATCAGCCAGTGGCCGGTCATCATCGGAGGCAGCTTCTCCTCCAGGAAGGTCCGTGTCTGCGGGTCTTCCGAGCTCTCGCCCGGCCGCCGCCGGCCCTCCTGCTTGTACAGGTGCTGTCACCGTGACCGACGGCGCGCTACGAGCTGCTCCCGTCGGGTGGTGAGTGTGCAGAACGGAGCCCATGCTTCGCGGCCTCCCAATAGGCTCGATTCAGGGACACCACGACCGTAGGAAGTTCTAAGGGGGTCCTGAAGTGACCGCGAGTACGGGTGGTTCGACGACGAACCGCCGGGATTGGACCCCCATGCGGGCGAGCACTCGACAAACCCTGACCGCTAGGGTCTGTCGTCAAATGATCTTTGGTCGGGGATCATGGTCGGGTGATACGTCGCCATGAACTGTCGGATGCCGAGTGGGAGTTCGTCCGGCCGCTGCTGCCCGAGTCGCTGCGGGGCAGGAAGCGGTTGGACGACCGCACGGTGCTCAACGGGATCGTGTGGAAGTTCCGTACCGGGACCGCTTGGCGGGACGTGCCCGAGCGGTACGGCTCCTGGGCCACGCTGCACACCCGCTTCCGCCGGTGGGCCAAGGACGGCACCTTCGAGCGCATCCTCCGGGCCGCCCAGGCCAAGGCCGACGCGGCCGGGGACATCGAGTGGCTCGTGTCGGTCGACTCCACGATCGTCCGAGCCCACCAGCACGCGGCCGGAGCGCGAAAAGGGGGCTCCGCACCCCGGGACTCGGCCGGTCCGGAGGCGGCCTGACCAGCAAGATCCACCTGGCCTGCGATGCTCTGGGCCGACCGCTCGCCTTCACCGTCACCGGCGGGAATACCAACGACTGCACGCAGTTCACGGCCGTGATGAAGGCGATCCGGGTGCCCCGCCCGGGGCCGGGACGGCCCCGGGTCCGCCCCGACCACGTCATCGGCGACAAGGGCTACTGCTCCAAAGCCATACGCGGCTGGCTGCGGCGGCGGAACATCCGGCACACCATCCCGGAACGGTCCGACCAGATCCGCAACCGGCTCCGGCGCGGCAGCCGTGGCGGCCGTCCGCCGGCCTTCGACAAGCAGGTCTACAAGCGGCGCAACGTCGCCGAGCGGTGCTTCAACCGCCTCAAGCAGTGGCGCGGCATCGCCACCCGCTACGACAAGACCGCCGAGTCCTACCAAGCAGCCGTCACCCTCGCAGCCCTGCTGATGTGGGCGTGACATTTGACGACAACTCCTAGGGGTGTGGCAGGTCAAGTTCTCCCGGGCTCTCCGAAGCATGACTGGCTGCACCAAGACCTACGTCGTCCAGTTTGCCGAAGCCGAAGGCTTTGCGCACGTGCACTTCCACATCGTTCCGCGCATGGCAGATCTGCGACCAGAGCATCGTGGGCCGGGCATCTTCGAGCTGCTGCGGCGACCACAGCAGGAGCGAGTAACGGTCGACCAGGCAGACAAAATAGCCCACTCTCTTCGATTTCAACTTCATGGGCACCCGAACACTCAGTAACAGATCACGGAATGTGTGCCAGAACCACTACTGCTCGATGAAGCCATCCGACCTACGGAGTCTCGCGAGTGGCCGCTACTTGGCCATCGTTCGTGAGATTCGGCCACGAAATCTGAGCCCACAATTTGCAGGATCTCGCCACGTCCGACATGTCGATCTTTTGCGACCTGGGCTTTCTTGGTTGTCTCACGGCTGTGTCACCATGATCAGTCACAAGTCCGTGGCATTTCCTCGTCCGACACCGGGCAGGTCAGCGGCCGTCCAGCCCACCACCGCTGTTGGCTCATTCCAGGGTGCTCAGGGGCGCACGCGAATGACGGTCTTACCCTTGCGCCGCTCGGTCGGGTTGAGCGCAGGGACGGCGTCGTCGAGGGTCGCGACGGTTCCGATGTGCGTGCGAAGGCGCCCGTCCCGCACCCGGTCGACGATCTCCACCAGCTGACTCGGAACGGACTCGACGACGAAGTCGACCGCCAAGCCGTCGACAGGGCGAGCCTCAACAGGCCCGACCACCGACACCAGCGTCCCGCCAGGCCGGATGATTCTCGCCGAGCGCCTTTGGATGTCAGCGCCGATGACATCGAAGACCACGTCGACCCCGCCGATCTCGTCGAGATCCTCGGTGGCGAGGTCGAGGAACTCGTTCGCGCCGAAGTCGAGCGCCGCCTGGCGGTCCGCCGCCCGCCCGGTACCGATGACGTAGGCGCCGAACTCCCGGGCGAGCTGCGTAACCACAGACCCGACTGCGCCGGCGGCGCCGTGTGCGAGGACGCTCTGCCCCGCCTGAAGACGACCGTGCTGGAACAGACCTTGCCACGCGGTCAGGCCGGAGATCGGCAGGCTCGCACCCACCGTGAAGTCGACGTTCCCCGGCAGCGGCGCCAAGTTGCGTGCCTCCACGGCCGCGTACTCGGCCAGGGTTCCATCGCGGTGCCAGTCCGTGATCCCGAACACCCGCTGTCCCAGCGAGAGCCCCGTCGTGCCGTAGCCGAGGGAGGTGACCACTCCGGCGAACTCGTGGCCGATGATCGCTTGGGCTCGATCGCGACCGGCGCGATCGACCCACGTCGAGGGCCACTCCCACTCCGCGGGGACGAAGCCCGACGCATGGACTTCAACGACGACGTCGTTGATCGCCGGCGTCGGCTCAGGCCGCTCCGCGAGTGTGATCCCGGCTGCTTCCGCGGCCGGATCCGTCGCGACGATTGCCTTCACTGGTACCTCCGTATATCTCATGCTCGCCGGCTCTGTGCGCCGCCCAATCCATGGAGTGTGCTGATTAGGCCACAGAGGAACGGCAACAAGATGCGTCACCACAGATGGACGGACCCCTGAAACGCGTCGAGTCCAACCGGAGCTCGACGAGCACCACACACGCAGGGCAGCAACACCCACCCACGCGCTAGTCTCACGGCGATGTCGTATACGACATCGGTACGACACGGCTAGTGCGATTACGACATCAGCCGTAAGACCCAACAACATTCGAGCCTTACGTCTGGGCCATGTCGATGAAGCGGGAGTAGTGGCCCTGGAAGGCGACGGTGATCGTCGCGGTGGGACCGTTGCGGTGTTTGGCGACGATCAGGTCGGCTTCCCCTGCGCGAGGGGATTCCTTCTCGTGGGCGTCCTCGCGGTGGAGGAGGATGGCGACGTCTGCGGTGTCTTCGAGTGCGCCAGAGTCCCGCAGGTCGCTGAGCAGGGCTTTTTTGTCGGTGCGCTGTTCAGGGCCGCGGTTGAGGGTGGAGACGGCGAGGATGGGCAGGCGCAGCTCCTTAGCGAGGAGTTTCAGGCAGCGGGCGATCTCGCTCACCTCCTCGTACCGGGAGGAGAGTTGTCGGGTGCCGTAGGTCAGGAGCTGGACTGTGTCGATGGCGATGAGCTTGACGTCCTTGCGGGCGGCCAGGTAGCGGCAGTGGGCGCGCAGGTCGTGGATGTCGGCGTAGGAGCCGTCCTGGATGTAGAGGGGCGCGGCCTGGATGTCCGGCATCCGGCGGGCCATCCGGGTCCAGTCCTCGTCGGTGCAGGTGCCCGAGCGCATGTGGTGCAGGGGGACACGGGCTTCGGCGGACAGGATGCGCATGCCGACTTCGTGTCGGTCGGCTTCGAGAGTGAACAGGGCGCTGGGCAGGCCGTGTTTGATGCTTGCTGCGCGGAGGAAGTCGACGGCGAGGGTGGAGGTGCCCATGGCCGGGCGGGCGGCCAGCATGATGAGCTGGCCGGGGTGCAGGCCGCCGAGGAGAGTGTCGAGGTCGCTGAAGCCGGTGGGCACGCCGGGCAGGGGGTCCGTGCGGCTGCCTACGGCTTCGAGCCAGTCGAGGGTGCCTTCCATGACCTCGTCCAGCGGGCTGGCGGGCGGGAGCAGGGGGCGCCGGGTGGTCGCGGCGAAGATTTCCGCCTGGGCGATGTCGGCGACTCGTTGCGCGAAGCCGGGCTCGCAGTCGGTGGTCAGGTCTTCGATGTGGACGGCGGCGATCTTGGTGCGGCGCAGCATGGCTGCGTTGTGCACGCGTTCGGCTTCCGTCATCCATTTCCGGGTTGGTGGGGAGCCGTCGATGAGGGCGGTGATGTAGGGGGTGCCGCCGGCTTCCTCCAGCGTGCCCTCTTTGCTGAGGTGGGCGATGACCGAGATCGGGTCGGTGGGCTGCTCGCGTGCGTGCAGGTCGAGGATCGCGGTGTAGATGAGGGTGTGGGCGGGCCGGTAGAAGTCGTCGCCCGTGAGGACTGCCGCGATGTCGGCGATCGCGTCTTTCGACCGCAGCATCGCCGTGAGCACCGCTTTCTCAGCGGGCAGGTCGTGCGGGTCACGCGGTGTGGTGTCGGTGTGGGCGTCCTCGACGGTCAATCGGTCTTCCCCCGGGTTGTCGTGCCGCGGGTGCGGCGCGTGCTGCCTCGCCAGCGTAGCCATGGCGCGGGTGAGGTCCCCGCCGTGTTCGGCTCCGGTTCATCGACGTGGTGGAGCCGCTCCCGTGGCATGGCGCGATGTTGACGTTCCAGCGCCGCTTGGACGGCCGGGTCCGGCTGTGCTGCGGGCAGCGGTAGCAGGAGACCGGCGAGGGACGATGTGGGCGGCGGCATGCTTTCGTGCGGTGGGAAGAGGCCGGCAGGCAGTGGGGAGATGGTGCGCCTGACCAGGCGGATGGAGCGGACCGTGCCGGGGGTGAGACGGGCGTTGAGCGCGTCGGTGAGAGCGGGGGCCGGGAGACGGACCTGGGTGAGCCATGCCTTGGAGTCGGCAGCAAGGGTCAGGGTGCCGGTTTCGGCGTCTAAAGCAGCGGCGCGCACGTGACGAGCGACCTCGCCTGCCCCGGCTGGCCACTCCAGCAGCACACGGGGGCCGGCCTGGGGGAACAGAGCCTGCAGAACTTGGTCGAGGCGTGTCCCGGTTCGGTTTTGCCTGTCCGGCGGCGCACGGGCGTGCGTCTGCGGTGGGTGGCCGGGTCGGTGTAGCGGTGGCGACGGGCGTCTTCGCGTGCCTGCCGCAGTGCCACCATCGCCAGGTCTGTTCCGGGCGGGGTGCTGGCGACTGGCGGGTTGTTCACAGCTCGACGGTCCAGGACACCGGGGTGGGCGTGCCCCAGACCCGTATGACGTTGTGGTCGGTGTAGGCGTGCACCAGCCGGTAGGCGTCGGCCGGCTGCGGCCCTGTGAATAGCTGGTCGATGTACTGCTCGGCCTCGGTCCGGCTGGTGCGGGGGGTGCCGCACAGTTGCCAGGCGCGGCCGTTCCACATCTCCGGAAGCCACCGCCTGACCGGTTGCGGATCGTCGGCGCGGATCGCGTGGCGGGAGGGGACGCGAAGTGGTGGCGCTTCCTGGTCGTCCGGGTGATGGGTGCGTGTGCGGGGCAGTGTGCGCAGTCCGGCGCGGCGGCGGGTCTCGCACAGCAGACACAGATCGGCAGCGTCCGGGTCGACGGGGCCGCTTGGATGGTCCAGGCAGCGCGTGGTCGGCTTCGCCGTCTGGATCGCGTCGTCGACGAGCGTGCGGGCCCGCTGGAGGTCGCTGCGGATCTCGGACACATCCGTCACGGCGGCCGCATCTTCGAGGCGCTGCCCGTGTTCCCCGGTCAGGCGCAGCGCTCGGCCCAAGGCGACGAGCTGGGCGTGGTTCACCGGCTGTTGCCTCCTTCAATCACCTTCATCTTGACACGCGCTGAGCCGGTCAAGGCATGCGCCGCGGGCTGCGGGCCGCGGGCGAGCCTGAGCCGCATAGCGCGCCACAGTTCTCCCGCTCCGCGGCTGGTGTCGGGCTGACTGGCGTGCATTCCGGGACAGCAGGCGTCATGGCCGACTTTGGCGTTGCCGTAGTCGCGGTGGTGGGGGCCGGCCCAGGCGATGCCGCCGGAGAGGTGGAAGACCTCGGTGTCGGCGAAGTAGCGGGCGGGGAAATCGCCGGGGACCAGCGCGATCCACGCCCGCTCTGCGTCCGGTTCGTCGCCGGTGACCGCTCGCACGGCATCGGCTGTCGCCTGGGGCCGGTAGGTGGTCACTCCGTCGAACTCCACTGTGCGGTGGCGGTGCGTGGCCAGGGTGCATGCCGGGCACGGGACGGTCAGCCGCCGCCCCCATCCAGGGACGAGATCGTCACCTGGCCGCTGCTGAGGAGGAACGCTCACGACCGGTCAGCCTCCGATGCCGAAGAAGCCCGCAGGCCCGCGCGGGGCCGTCAACGAGCAGGCTACGGGCTGTGATCGCGATGTGGGCGGCGTTTCGAGGGGGATGCGTCTGCCGGCCGTTGGCGGCCTCACTCCACCACGGCGGTGGGCGCTCGCAGTCCCGGCACCGACGGACGTCTCGCGGGCGGCGGGGATACGCGGCGGCCACCGTCACGCACGTACACATCCCCCACGGCCGGGTCCGGGGCGCGCAGTTGGTCCTCACCAGCGCATGCCTACCGGGCATCGAGGAGCCGGGATGTGTAGGCGGGGCGAGGTGCGGCAGGACCAGAGTGAGGTGACGGGCCCGGGCGTCAACAGTGGTAGCGGGCGCTGCGGCGAACCCGAACGGGCCCGGGTATCGATGACAAGGCCGGTGGCGGTGGTGTACACCCCCGGCGCCGACGTCGACAGCCGCCAGCGCGACGTCGACCACCGGCCGCATGCGCCCGTACCGCTGCGGACGCCCGGGCCACTGCGCCACCGGGTCGACGTCGGCGCGCCCTGGGCACGAATCTCACTGCTTGGCTGCACCGAAGCAGCTGGGCGTCCCGGTGAAGAATCCATGTCGCCGATGTTGCCCACGAGTCCGCCGGCGCCAAAGCGCGCCCGGGGTGCCCGTGAGGGGCTGTTTATGCACGTCATGCGTACGCCACAACGACGTCTTATCCGCAGTCCAGCGCGGCTCAGCGCCGGCGCGGCGACGGCCCCGCGGCTTCCGGACCGGGCCGACCAGCGGCCAGCGGCCAGCGACGTCGGAACGGGCAGCGGGATCTGTTTGGCCCCGCGGGGGATGGCTGTGGGGCTGCCAGCTTTGCAGGTCGTCGGGCGAGCGGATGCCGGGCCGGTGAGATGTCCCCCTGGGACGGACTGCGATCGCCAGCCAGGTTCCGCGCCTTGGAAGGGCTGGGCTGGGCAGGGCCTTCAAGGCGGCGTCTGCTGTGGGCCCGCGGGCGGCCGGCGGGGAACTCATTGGTCGGTCCAGGCGCGGTGATGCCGCTGGGCGTGGCGGCCGGGGGCATCGCTCATGGCGTCGTAGCAGCGGGGGGCGCACGCCAGTCCCAGGCTGGCGCGCATCCAGTCCAGTTCCACGAACTCGTTCGGTGTGATGGTGGTCAAGCCGCAGTTGTCACAGTGCCGTACGCCTTGACCTGGGCACGGCAGTTCCACGGTCGGAATGGGGGCCGACGGTGCAGGTCGGCGGTGGGCGTCCCGGACCTCGCGCCAGTCGGTCCTGGCCCTGCCGGCGGACAAGGACACGGTGGTGGTCTCGCCGGCGTCGGCGTCCGCACCGTAGTCCCACCAGCCGTCGCTGACCTCCCACAACGAGCGCGTCGAGCCATCCGCCAGGCCGAGGTCGTGCCGAGCCAGGCGTACCCAGACCCCGCTGCCCTGGGGACCGAGCGGACTGCGGTGGTCGTCCGTCCATTCGTCCTCGGTGGTGTGGGTGCGTTGCCCTCGCCAGCGCTTCGGCGAGGTCACCGGGGACCGCCTCGGTGACAGCGGCCAGCAACTCCAGCGCCTTGCGACCCGCCTCTGTTACCGCAACCGCATCCTGGGCGATCACCTCCTCCACGGTGCGGACGCGCTCACCGTCGGCGCGCAGTTCATAGGCGCGCGCCGCGCCGATTCCGGCGTCGGCGAGGTATGCAGCCTCGGCGGCCGTCCAGCACCGGGCCGGGTCGGCCGTCGCGGCGAACGGCTGCCCGGCCAGGTCGAACCCCAGCCGGTCGAGGTTCCATCCGGCCTCGGCCCACTCGGCGGGTGAGCGGCCGGTCAGTGCGGCGGCATCGGCAGCGTCGCGCACCGCGAGGATGCGCAGCATCCGGTACAGGCGGTGCGGGGTGAACTCGGTGCCGGCGAACGCGGTGGCTGCGGCCTCGTTCGCGCCGATGGTGGCATAGGCGGCCTCCGACCGGCCGTAGGCCTGTGTGTATGCCTCCAGTGCCGTGCGCGGTCGCCGGTCAGCGGTAGAACGTACTCCGTGATGTGGGCCGGTTCCCGGCGGGCGACGTAGATGCTGCCGGCCTGCTCGTCCACGTGCAGGGAGTCAGCGAGGTGCTCGCCGGGGTAGTCCGTGGGTACCTCGTACAGGCCATGAGGCCACTTGCCGGGAATCGGGCCCAGACGTCCTTCGGCTGCGTCGGCCGGGGGCGGCGGGACCTCGTCGCCATGCCTCAGACCCAGCAGCCGCCAGCCCTGACGGCGCACCGCATCAGTGGGATCATCCGTGCTGACGGCCACCACGTCGTAGGCATCGGCCGGTTCCCCTGCAAGGGCTGCGCGAGGAACGCCTAGGCACTGTCCGGCGGATCGTGTGACTTTCCGACTGGCTGCTCGTTGGTTAGAGCATGAGTCGGGGGGATCTGACGAACCGCGAATGGTCGCGGCTCGAGCCGCATCTGCCGTCTGCGGGCGGTCGGGGAGGCCGGTGGAGCGACCATCGCAGAGTGATCAACGGGATCTTGTTCCGGGTCAGGACCGGTGTCCCGTGGCGTGACCTGCCGGAACGCTATGGGTCCTGGAAAACGGTCTATGAACGTCATCGCCGCTGGTCGGCGGACGGCACCTGGGACCGGGTCCTGCAGGCGGTCCAGGCCGACGCCGACCTTGCGGGGCGGATCGACTGGTCGATGGTGGGAGTCGACTCGACGTCCTGCCGGGCTCACCAGCACGCGGCCGGCGCCCGCAAGGCCAGGCCGCGGGTTCCGAAAAAAGGACGACGCCCCGGCACCACCGCCCCGATGAGGGACTCGGACGGTCCCGGGGCGGTCTGACCTTCAAGATCCACCTCGCCGGCGAGGGTGGCTGCCGTCCCATGGCCCTGCTGGTCACGCCGGGCCAGTGCGGTGATGCTCCGCAGATGATCGAGGTCCTGGACCGGATCCGGGTTCACCGGCCGCTGGGAGGACGGCCCCGGACCCGGCCCGCCCATGTCAGCGGCGACAAGGCCTACAGTGCCCGACGCAACCACCGCTACCTGCGAAGACGCAGGATCAAGCACACGATTCCCGAGCCGAAGGACCAGCGGGCCAACCGTCGGCGCAGAGGAAGCACGGGCGGCAGACCCGCCGGGTTCGACCGCGAGCGCTACCGACGTCGCAACGAGGTCGAGCGAACCATCAACCGGCTCAAGAACTCCCGCGCTGTCGCCACCCGTTACGACAAACGGGCCTACGTCTTCCACGGCACGGTCACCGCAGCAGCGATCCGCTTATGGCTCCGCACATGATCCGCCGGACAGTGCCTAGCACCCGCAGCACCGTGCCGGGCTCCCAGGTGATCCGCCGCCGGGCGGTCTCACCCTGCCCCTCCGTGCCCAGGAGCATCGCGCCGGCGACGACCTCGCAGTGCGTCAGGCGTGGGCTCGTCCAGGAGTGCTGATCGCCCGCATGAGCCAGCTCCACACCCGCCCACTCCAGCAGCAGCCGCCCCTCGGCGCGGACAGCGTCCAGGCGCACGTCCACGTCGACGTACTCGGTCGGCTCCAGCTCACGTCCGGTTCGGCCGCACACCGCATCCAGCACCTCCAGGAGCAGGTCACGGTACTCGGACGCCACATGGGGCGTCGCGCCGTCCCAGCGGTCGATCAGCAGCGGCTCGATCCGCTCGATCCACAGCCGATGAGTGCGCACCGAGCGCGGCACCGACACCCGTACGCCCGTCTCCACCGTGGCCAGCGGCGGCAGCCAGCATGGGTTCGCCGATGTACCACCGGCCCGAGGTCGGGAAGTGCCCGTGCCGGCATCTGAGGGCTGCCGGCACGATCACGCCGCGGAGGGATGTGGGGACTGGGGAGTGCGGCAGGTCTGCTGTGCTGAAACGGATGCGGGCTGGCGGGACGTACTCCCGTGTTCCCTCACCTCGTCACCCGCAGGCGGCGTGCGCGGTCCCCCGCCCACGGGAAACCGCACTCCAGGAAGAGCAAACCGGATCAAATCGCGCGCCGTGCCGTGAGCTCCGCCCGGCTGACTGCCATGCTGGTGTGCTGTGACGCCGCCGTGGCCGTGGGAGCAGCCTCGGGCGTCTGGACGGCTCTGGGTGAGCAGCGGTGTGAAAAAGGAGCGATTTTCCATGGCGAAGCGAGCACGTCCTTCCCGGCAGCAGCGTGTTACGGGTGAGGCAGCCCGGCGGGCCGCGGCGGTTCTTCGTCTCGCGCAGGTCCCCTCGTCGCGGCGCGCGGAGCCGGAGCCTGCCGGGGCCGGTTTTCCGGCGCCTGCGGGGCCGGTGGGCTGGGAGCGGCTCGAGGGCCCCGCGGAGGTGTCGGTGTGTGCTGCCGGGTGCCCGGTCTGCGCGGAAGCCGGCGAACGGTTCACCGCCATCCGTGCACAGTCGGTGGAGCAACGGCGCCGGTTCGACCAGCCCGACCGGTACCCCTACGCCGCGGGCAAGCACACGCTGCACCAGGCCACATGCCGTGAGATCGCGCAGTCGGTCGGCCACATCCAGGGAGACGATTCCATCTGGATGCAGGGCGCGCTGACACGTTTCGCTCACGACGGCACCCTCGACTCCGGGTGGGCGACGCACAAGCGGATGATGGAGCCTGGCGAGGCGGCGGCCTGGGTGGCTGAGCGTATCGGCCCGCGCGGCGGCATCCGCTACCGCCTGTGCCGGATCTGCACGCCCCAGCTGCCCGCGGCCGGCTGAACCGCCGCAGCCGGGCGCGGTGTTCGTCCCGCCATGCCCCGCCCGTTCACACACACGGTGTGTGGCACCGTGAACATGCCGGGCACTACCGGCGACGGTCACGCCACCAGGCGAGCCGGTGAGCGGACTTCTCGGGTGGGAAGTCCGGCTGAAGGGCGACGACGCCCAGGCCAGCACGATGCGGCCGAGCCCGCGCAGTCGTCGACTACGCCAGTACGGCCGCGACTGCGTCCTGGCTCGTCCAGTCCCCGTCGAAGAGCGCGGCGACCAGGCGGCCGTGCTCGTCGGGGAGTTGACCGGCGCGGTGCTTGGTGCGGGTCTTGGCGAGCCAGGCGCCGATCCTGACCGTGTCACCGTCGACGCGGATGCTATCGCGGGCGGCGGGGCCCCGGCCTTCGCGGTGGACGAAGAGTTCCAGGAGCTGGACGGTCTCTTGGAAGGTGCGGCGGGCGCGAGGGGCGGGGGCGAACGGGTTGGTGTCGGGCCATGTGTCGGGGTGGTCGTGGCCCGGTGGTCGGGTGTGGCCCGACCTTGCCGGTGGGTGGGTTAGGCCGTCGACTCCGAAAGACGGCAGCTGGCCGTGGGTTCGGTCCGTGGTGACCGGCAGGGGCAGGCTCGCCGGTGACGGTGCGATCCGGGGTGGGCGTGCGGGGGCATAGGGCGATGCGCCGAGGACCCCCCCCCCCCCCCGGACAATTCGCCTTCCGAATGAGAGGCCGCAGCCCCGTAGCGTTGCGTAATCGCGCCGAATGCCACCATGCCAGGGACAGAGCCGCCGCCGGCGGCCTGTCCGCCGGGCCGGGCGGGCTGTGCCGGCCCTTGGCCGCCCGGTCCGCCTCCGCCCGGCCGTGCCCGCGGTCCGGTCACCGTGCCGGGCTGCCGGGCCTGCCCAGACCCGCCACTCCGCCCGCCCCCGGCCGTCGTGTCGTTGCCCTTGCGCCCGGACGTGCCGCGCTGCGCCGTCGGGCAGCGCCCAGACCTCACCACGCCTCACAGAGTGTCGGTCCGGTCGTGCAACAGCCGCCGTCATCTGTCAAGTCCCGAGATGTAGCGGCATGACGCGGCAGAGCGGCGAGGGCTTACTTAAGGCATGGGTTCACACAGACCAGGTGACCCACTTCCTTCCTTCCGATCAAGGAGAACCGCCATGATCCGCACGTCTCGCACCCAGCGTCTCGCCCTGCTGACCGCCACGACCGCCCTGCTCTCCGGAGGAGGCCTCCTGTCCTCCAGCGCCTTTGCCGCTCCCGCGGCGCCGCACTCCGCTGCGGCCAGCACGGTCATGTCTCACAGTGATCGTGGTGGCGACGGTGACTGGCACAACCACAATGGTCATGACAATGACGACTGGAACAACCACAAGAACCACAAGCGTGGTGTCAAGACCAGGGAGACCACGACGGAAACCACCAGCGAGGTGGAAATCCGTCCGGACGGGACCAGGGTCTTCCGGCAGACCACGAAGAAGACGACGAAGGTGACCAGCAAGAAGGGTCTCCACAAGTCCAACAACGAGCTCCAAGGTTCGGTCAACGGTCGTCAGTAGCGGCCGATTGCCGCAGCCGGTGAACGGCTGGATCCGGGCCGACGGTCACCGACCGTCGGCCCGGAGTGCTGTGTGCCCGGCAGGCAGGAACCTGGCCGCTGAGGTAGTAGGCGGAGACGAAGTCCCGGCCGCCGGTGTCCATGTCGGTGTAGAGCCACCAGTGGTGGTACGCACTGCCGGAGCCCACCTGCGTACCCCAGACCTGAGAGGGAATCGAAATGTTCACGGGTTTCGACAGCAGCACTGGCACGGAGAGGTTGCTGCTGGGGGTGCGATGGCCGACGCCGTCGGGGTCTAGTGCTCCGACCGACGTACGCGTCCCCGACCGTCCGGACAAACGGATGGCCGGGGGTGAGCGTGACGCGGCAGGATGCTCCGCATGACGTTGCCTACCCCCGAGCTGCACACCGCCCGCCTGCGACTGCGGCCGTTCACCGACGCCGACGCGGCGCCGCTCTACGCGCTGCACAGCAGCGCCCACGTGCTGCGTTACTGGGACTCCCCGCCGTGGACCGAACCGGCCCGCGGCCAGCGCTTCATCGCGACCTGCCGGACGATCGAGGAGGAAGGCACGGGAGCGCGGGTGGCCGTCGACCGCGTCTCCGACGGCGCGTTCATCGGCTGGTGCGGCCTGACCAGCTGGAACCCGGACTTCCGCAGCGCCTCCCTGGGCTACGTCTTCGACGCCGCCGTGTGGGGCCACGGCTACGCCACGGAGACCGCGCACGCCGTCCTGCGGTGGGCGTTCGACACCCTGGACCTGAATCGCGTCCAGGCCGAGACCGACACCCGCAACGTGGCGTCCGCCCGGGTCCTGGAGAAGCTCGGCTTCGTCCGCGAGGGCACCCTCCGCGAGGACTGCGTCGTCAACGGCGACGTCTCCGACTCCTGGGTCTTCGGCCTCCTCCGCCGCGAGTGGCACCCGACGGCCACGCCGACGGCCACGCCGACGGCCGGCAGCTAGGACCGGGACCTGCCCGCCTTTCGGTCCGCAACCCCCACCAAGGTCACCGTGGACCGTTCCGGCGAGCTCAACGTCTTCGCTTGCCCCACCGATCCCGACCATCTGCACCGCTGGAGCATTCAGTAGCTCGTAGGGCCCGGCTGGCGCGGCAACATTCTCATCGGCGTGCGCGGGTGCTGTCGCTTCTCGCTTCTCGCTTCTCGTGAACATCGAACACGCCGCGGCCCGGGTGCCTCCCGAAGCACTGAACAACTGCTGCCGAAATCGGTGAACAAAGCCACGGCGGGGCCGGTGCGGCGAAGTGGAAGGTCAGGGTGAGCAGCGCGGTCCCTGCGGTGCCCCACCGGCACAGGGGCCGGCTGATGCTGTGCGAGTTGCATGGCGTCCTCTGCGGGGAGTGTGGAAATTCCGTCGCAGGTTGCGAACGAGCCAGTTCGGGCGTCTTGGACGAATCCGATGCGGCGCTTGCGGACTGCCCGGACCGGCCCGGCGGTTTCGCACCGCGCCCAGGCAGCCGCACGGCCGGAGCCGGGAGAGGTACTCCGAAGGGGACGGGGGCTGCGGCTGGTGGCGTGGCCGTACTCGTCGCGGGCCGCTGCGACGCGCTCTTGGCGGGTGGGGCCGCGGGTCGGTATTGCCTCGGGCGTCGGCGGCGGGCTTGGGGCCGCAGCCGGTGCCATGGGTGCGGTCTGCTCCAGCAAGCGGCAGGGGGTGCCCTGGGCGGCAGGGCCGTTGCGGGCGGTGTGGGCGCGCTCGGAGGGACAGGGAGCGATCAGCCGTTGGTGGTTGGCCTCACCGGTTGTCTGGGTGTCCAGGAGACGGAGAGTGGTGCTAAAGGAGCATGTCGAGAGCGTGGGTGTCCTGGGTTACTGAGGTTTTCGGGTTGTCGTCGGGGCGGTGACGGTTCATGATCCCTGCGGTATGCCGGTGGGATGCGGTATCCGGAGGGTGGGGGCCTGACCGCTGAGCGTCGGGCGTTTCGGGAGAGGATCCGGCTCCAGGCCGGCGAGCGTTTCGCGGCGGGTGAGAAGACCGCAGTGATCGCGAAGGACCTGCGGGTGAGTGTGCGGTCGGTGGAACGCCGGCGCCGGGCCTGGCGCGAGGGCGGCATGGAGGCTTTACGCTCCGTGGGCCCGGCCGACTCCCCAACCGTTACCGATGCCCAGTTCGCGGTGCTCGAGGAGGAACTCGGCTAGGGTCCGTCAGCGCACGGCTTCGACGATGAGCGTTGGACTCTGACCCGGGTCCAGACGGTGATCCGCCGTCGTCTGCGGCTGAGCCTGTCGGTGGCGACGGTGTGGCGGCTGATGAAGCGGCACGGCTGGTCCTGGCAGGCACCTGCCCGCCGTGCACTCGAACGCGACGAGTACGCGGTGGAGCTGTGGAAGAAGGAGGTGTGGCCGCGGGTATAAGTCTCGCGGCGGCGGCCGGGGCGTGGATCGTCTTCGAGGACGAGACAGGATTCGCGATGACTCCGCCCCGGGCTCGGACCTGGGGACGACGTGACCACACGCCCGTTATTCGCGTTCGGGGAAGATCCCGCCGCAGGACTTCGGTCGCCGCGCTGTGCTGCTACAAACCTGGCGAGAGCGCAGACTGATCTACCGGCCCCGTCAGCATCTGCTCCTGAAGGGAGCACGGAAGCGCTTCTCCTGGCAGGACTACCGAGACCTGCTGGTCAGGGCCCACATTCAGCTCGACGGTCCCATCGTGTTGGTTTGGGACAATCTCGACACCCACCTGGCAGCGTGCTTGAAAAGTACGAAACCGAGCATGACTGGCCCACCACCGTCCGTCTCCCCTCATACGCACCCGACCTGAACCCCGTCGAGGCCGTCTGGTCACTCGTGCGCAGGGCCATGGCCAACACTGCCTTCGACACACCCCACGACCTCGACCGCAAACTCCGCCGCGAGTCACGCAGGATCCAACTCCGGCCCCTCCTGACCAATGGCTGCCTCACCGCCACAGGCCTGGCTATCGACCCACTGACCCCACCCTGAAAACCTCAGTAACGAGGACTGCTGAGGTCGGCCGGCACCGTCTACCAAGTACG
This sequence comes from Streptomyces sp. NPDC028722, assembly GCF_040637655.1. NCBI lineage: Bacteria > Bacillati > Actinomycetota > Actinomycetes > Kitasatosporales > Streptomycetaceae > Streptomyces > Streptomyces sp. NPDC028722. The sequence continues at coordinate 15,966 of NZ_JBEZWU010000037.1, read as the reverse complement.
CCACGACGAACTACTTGAGTGGCTCCGGCACTGACCCCTGCTCGCGCGACACCGTCAAGCCTGGGGTGGGGGGTCGCCGGTGGGCGCGGACGGCGTCGGCCAGGCGCTGGCGAGGGTCGGGACGGACCCGGCAGAGCGGGACCGGCTCGCCCCACCGGCGGCCGAGCACGGCACGACCATCGCAGCCTGATGGAAGCCCTTGCGCAGCCAGCCGCGTGCGTGCGCAGCCTGCTGGGCTGAGCGGGGTGCCGCTCGCCAAGGCTGTCGGAAGTCACGTCAGCAGCCTGCTGGTGCCCGCAGCAGACGCTTATGGGAGAACCACACGCGGGGTGTGGGGCCCGACGGGCACCGCAAAAGGCTTCCGGCTCGGTGACCCCGGCGCGTTAAGGTCGGGACATGGCTTCCGGAGCAGGGGACGAGCAGGTGGGCCGTGGCACGGGCGAGGGGCGAGCCGGTGAGCGGGCCGGCACGGACCCGGCCCGCGGGGCGCAGCCACTGGAGAGCGAGATCGCTGCTGTCGTGGCCGCCGCCGGGGCCGCCGACGGCGAGGCCGTCCGCGTCGACAGCTGGATCTGGGCCGTCCGCCTCGTCAAGACCCGGTCCCTCGGCGCCGCCGCCTGCCGCGGCGGGCACGTGCACGTGAACGGAGAGCGGGTGAAGCCCGCCCGCTGCCTGCGCGCGGGTGACAAGGTACGGCTGCGGCACGAGGGCCGGGAACGCGTCGTGATCGTCAAGCACCTGATCCGCAAGCGGGTCGGAGCGACCGTGGCCGCCCAGTGCTACGTCGACAAGTCCCCACCGCCTCCGGCCCGGGACGCCGTCGCCCCCGCCGGCGTGCGTGACCGGGGCACCGGCCGCCCCACCAAACGGGACCGGCGCGAGCTGGACCGCCTCCGTGGTCTCGCGGCGGCCGGCCCCACGTTCTTCGCCTCCTTCACCGGAGGGAGCGGCCCCGACGGAGCCGGGGGCGGGAAGGGCTCCGACGGGCGCCGTGGCACCAGCGACCCGGACGGGCGTCGACGGTGACGGACAGCTCGGCGGAGGCGTTGCCGGCGATGTCGGTGACCGTGACGGGCGACTCGCCGGGGGCGTTGCCACGCGTCTGTTGATCCTCGGCAGGCCGACCGTCCCGGCGGAACGCGGGTGCGGCCACGGTCCGGTGGGTCAGGAGGCGGGTGGGGTCTGGTAGGTCGTGGTGAAGCTCACAGAATGGCTGGGCTCGTGGTGGTGGCGTAGGCGCCGGGCTGCCGCTCCATAGGGAGGCCTCGCGGGCCGGGGTCGGTGCAGGCCTTCCCGGCGCCCCCGTCACCACGACGGATCCATCGGTGGGCAGCGGCGCCGGTCTCAGAGTGAGTCTCATGGGCTAGAGAGGGCCAAGGCGTCAGCTGTCCGTGCAAGCCGCCCCCGCTTCTTGTGGGGCCCGGTACGAGCTGCTTACACGTCCGGGTTCCTGCGGGTGGTGCGCTTGCAGGTCGTTCTCGCGCACCGAGTGCGGCCTCCCGGCATCGTCGCGGTGCGCGTAGCGGTCCGTCGTGGCGGGGGCCCGGTCGGCCGCTGCGGGGAAAGTGTCTCCAAGGTGGCGCAGCCGCTCGGCTGTGAGATCAAGAGCTTCCCCGTCGGTGCGGGAGTCGCGCAGGGCCCGCAGTGCCGTCAGGTCGACTGCCTCCTGTCGGTCGGGTTTGGGCTCCTGGTCGTCGTGGTCTGGGTCGGCGTCCGGGGGTGCAAGCAGTTGCTCGGGCATCGCCGCCTGCTGGTGCCGGGTGACGTCGTACGCCGGCCGCGCGTCGCGGCGGTGGTGCGCAGCTTCTCGCGGACTGCGGCGCCGGCCAGGACAGCCCGCTCGTACTGCAGCGGGAGGCGGGGGATCTCCCACTCCTCCTGGTCCTGGTCCTGGTCCTGGTTCGCAGCCGGGGTTCGGGCGCAGGGGTGGGTGGGCGGTGCCGGGTGGGGATGTCGGACAGTGCCCACCGTGCGGTGTGGAAGCGGTGACCGGGCTCCAGACCGCGCACGGTTTTCGGTTCCCTGATGTCCAGGCCCAGCGGACGGGACCGAGCGTCGGGCACGTACGGCACCGGCACCAGAAGCCAAGGCGCCGTTCAAGGGGCCGCCCGCTCCATCACCGACCGGCTGGTGGACAAGTTCCTCACCAACCCGCCCGACTGGCTCAGAACCCTGTGGCACATGTTGCCGCGTCCATGGGAGCACTAGCCGCCTGGGCCGGGCAGGACGGTCCTGCTGCTCAAAGTCAGCGACGTCAGGTCTCGTCGGCGAGCGCGGTCGCCGTAGCGCCGGCCGTGAAGCCACGCAGCCGGTTCGGCATCGGACGCCGTCGGTAACTACGGTCACCACAGACGTGCCCGCGACGGGCCCGGCAACCCAGGCCGGGCCATGGAGGTCGGGTCACCCGGCGCGCTGGGTCGTCTCCCCGGCCTGAGCGGGTACGGCGGGCAGGGAGACGGTGCAGGAGGCGCAGCGTCGGGCCTGGGCGGGTACGGGGCTGAGGCATTCGGGGCAGTCCCGTTTGGGGGCTTGGACGTCTTGGTGCGGGGCGAGGCGTTCGTGGAGCTTGTTGATCGGGAGCACGACCAGGAAGTACAGGGCGCTGGCGAGGAGGAGGAAGCTGATCGCCGCGTTGACGAAGGCGCCGTAGGGGAACTCGGTGGCGCCTACGGTGAAGGTCTTGTGGCTCATGTTGCCGGTGGCGCCGGTGGCCAGCCCGACGAGTGGTGTCAGGAAGGCGCTGACGAAGCCGTTCACCACGGCGGTGAACGCTGCCCCGATGACGATGCCGACGGCCAGGTCGACCACGTTGCCGCGCAGGATGAAGCTGCGGAAGCCCTTCACCTTCTCACCCCTAAGGCGCTCTTGACGTCGACGGGCGGCACCGAAAGCGCGGTCACCCCTTCACCTCGGATGCCCTGCTACCCCTCACCCATGCCGGCTCCGCCGCGCGGCGCGGTGATGCACTGGTTCACCAAGTGGCGCGACGCCGGCAGACCATCCATGACCTGCTGCGCTGGCAGGTGCGGGAGAAGGCGCGGCGGAAGGCGGGTGTGATTTCGAGCGAGTGACTGCTCCGGCTCAGCCGGCAGACGGCCAAAGCCCCAGTTCAGCTACCAACGCCACGTGCATCAAGTACGCCATCGCGACCGGTCGCTCAGCCTGAGCTGCACCCGAGCAGAAACAGGCATCAGCTCACATACCGCACTCTAAGGCAGGCCCGGGACGAGGGGGTGCCCTCTCCCCCGTGCGCTGTGACCGCTGAGCGTTGGGTCAGCCGCTGGCGAGTATCGGGCCGGCCGGGGCAGAGAGTGTCTGGTGAGCGTGGGGGCAGGGCATGGCAGAAGTGGTTGTGGGAATGCGCATCCGGCGCAGGAGATCACGGGTGGTGCGCTTGCGCAGCGTGCTGCGCCAGGTCAGTCCCGGGTGGCGGGACCGTAGGTGTGACAGCGCACGGGTGCCCAGGCCGGTGCTGTGGAAGCGCTCGTCGATGACGACGGCGGAGATGACGCCCTGCGCGCAGTCAGTGCAGATCCGGTACCGGACCTGGCCGACGACCTGGCGGGTGTGCACGAGGAGCAGGCATTCGTCGCCCGGGCCGGGGTCGTTGGGGATGTGCGTGGACAGGAGATCGACTGCCCGGTAGGCGAGGACGCGACGGCGCAGGCGGCCGGTGCGCCGGCCTCGGCGTGAGTGCTTGGCGTCGTTGTGGCCGGGCGGCGATGTCTCGGCTGTGGGGGGCTGGCCGATGAGACTGCCGCTGGTGGGACGCGCATGTTGTCCGTGCATGACGTCTCGTGTGCCCGAACAGCCGACGGCCCATGCAGAGTCAGGGTGAGCGCTTGAGCGGCTTGGCTGTGCACGGTGCGTTTTAGGAGGCGAGCGTGGCCCACTCCCGGCCGTGGGCGAAGCCGCTGCAGATCTGCCAGAGGTTTTGCGCGAGGGCTTCTTTGCCGTCGAGGACGACTTCCTCCACGTACTTCAGCTGGGCTTGTGTGCTCCAGCGGCCGCGGACGCCGTTCGGGTCCAGGCCGTGCTGTGTCGCGAGGTCCCTGAGTTCCTGAACTCGTTCGTGGTGGGGTCTGCCTGAGGGCTGGAGACCGGACAGGTCCATGAACTCCTTGCCCTTGCTGACGTTCTCGTACGCCCGTTTGAGGCAGCGGCGTATCCGCTCCTGGCGGCTGCTGGGATCCAGAAGCCATAAGGCTTCGCCCGCGGCTTGGACTGCGGCCCGGAGCAGGCTGTAGGGCGCGTAGGAATGGATGACCTTGGCTTCGAAGAGCAGGACCTGGACCGCGCGCGGATGGTCTACCGCGTGCGTGAAGCATTGGTAGGCGGCGCTGGACACCCTGAGGGTGGGAACCTCGGCGTCATCTGCGCTCAGACTGCTGCCCGCCTCCACCACCGGTCTGGGCTCGCTCGTCGCCTTCTGCCACTGCTTGAGCCGGCGCAGAGCGCGAGCAGCGTGAGGCGGTACGGGCGGCTGGTCCTTGGGCATGTCTCATGGTCCCGTAGGAGTGAGTCCTTGCGTGTCGAATCGCGTCCGCGGGGCACCTGCGGTCCACCGTCACAGATTGACTTCCTGCGCCGTCAGGCCGGACAGCAGGCTACGCACGGTCGAGACCGGTCAGGGACTACGACCTGGGACCCGGACGCGGGGAAACGGTTCCCGACCTGCGGATCCTCACCGTCGCACCAGGACCGCGCGCCGACGGCTGGGCCTACATCACCGCGGGCTGCTGGTCGACGGTCGAGACCGACGGCCACGGCCTGGAATCGTCCTCACCGCGCCCGTCCGCGACGAGCGCTTCGCCGGGCTCTTGGCCATGACCGCCTACGACCACGCCGATCACCGCCTCGACCTCGAGCACAGCCTGCACATCGGGGAGCCGTGGCTGCCCGGGTCCCACTGCGACCACCTGTTGATCAGCCCCCTACCTCAACGGCCCCGGTCTGGAGAGATGCCCGCTGGCCAACGGACACCCCGCATTCTCTGGGTGCTGCCGGTGACGGCGGCCGAGAGTGGGTACCGCCGCACGCACGGTCACGAAGCCCTTGAACGGCTCTTCGACGAGTACGCGATCGTCCCGACCGACCCGCGGCGGCCGTCCGTCGTCTGAACCTCGCGGGCCCGGTCCCGGCATCGGCGACAGGGGCCCCGCTGCGCGGTCGAAGGCATGGAGGGGCCGTTACCGCGCACGGCGGTCCGCCGTTCACCCACAGAGCAGCGTCGCGGCGTCGCCCGCCGGCTCCTCCAAGAGGCGAGCAGGAAGAGGACGGGATGGGGATGTCCTCGTACGGGGTAGGCGAGCGGGACGACGCGGGGCGGTCCGGCGCGCTGCTCGAGGGAGGGTCAACGTATGCAATTCGACGACGATGCTGCTCTGGACACGTCCGAGGTCGAGGACGGGCGGGGAGGTGCGCTGGGCGGGATCCCGGGCGGCGGGAAGACCATCGGCGGGGGACTGGTCGGGCTCGTGGTGCTGGTCGCGTCCGTGCTCTTGGGTGTCGACCCCGGCATGTTCGGCTCGGGCAGCAGCGACACGTCCTCGTCCGGCAAGTCAGCCGCGGACCTCGCGGCGGACTGCCGGACCGGTGCCGACGCGAACCGCAAGGAGGAGTGCCGGATCGTCGCCGTGGTCGACAGCGTGCAGGCATTCTGGAAGCAGACGGAGACAGCCGCCGGCAAGCCCTACCAGCAGGCCCCGACGTTCCTGTTCACCGGCAGTGTGAACACCGGCTGTGGGAACGCGACTTCCGACGTCGGCCCCTTCTACTGCTCAGCCGATGACAAGGTCTATCTCGACCTCGGCTTCTTCAACGACCTGAGCAGCAAGTTCGGCGCCAAGGGCGGCTCGTTCGCCGAGGCCTACGTCATCGCGCACGAATACGGCCACCACTTCCAGGACCTCAGCGGAACGATCTCCCGTGGCAGCGGAAAGGGCCAGAACAGCGGCTCGGTGAAACTCGAGTTGCAGGCGGACTGCTACGCCGGAGTGTGGGCCCACCACGCCACCACCACCACCGAACCCAAGAGCGGTAAGCCATTGATCACCGACTTGACGAAGGACGACATCAACCGCGGGCTGGACGCAGCCGCCGCCGTCGGTGACGACCGTATCCAGCAGCGCTACCAGGGCAAGGTCACACCCGACACCTGGACCCACGGCTCCGCGAGCCAGCGCCAGCAATGGTTCTCCACCGGTTACCGCTCCGGCCGCGTCGCCAGCTGCAACACGTTCAGCTGACCACGCTGACAACCACGGCACGACGCCCGGCTGTGGGCCGCCGCTGGTGGGCAGATCGCGTATTGTGCCGCGCCGCGGGATGCCGCGCTGCGCTCTGCGCACCATACGCGTGCGCCTGTGCTGGGCCTGTTGCGCAAGTGTCCGGTGACTAGGCGCCTCGTGGATCGTGCCGGGCGTCGTCGCCCATGACCAGCGGCCAGCGGCGTTGGGACCGGGGCACCCCCGATGAGCTGTGACGGCGGCGGCTGGTGCCCCACGGCAGCCATGGGCCGCGGGGGCCGTGCTGCGAGGGCGTGCGAGACCGGGGGAACAGTCAGCGGGACACCGGGACGATGTGTAGGCGCGAGCCGGACGGGCGAAGTCCGGTGATGCACAGTTAGGCAGCGGCCAGGCTGGGGACAGCACTGCGGAGGACCGGCATACGCACCGGCGCGTCATCGGGCAGTTCGGTGGTGGCAGAGTGGCCGCATGTGCGCACTCCTGGGCCGCCGTCCACACCACCACGCCGCCCGGCCCTGTACCGCCCATCCCGCCGGGCGGTACCTGCTCACCCTGACCCCCAAGACGTACGCGGGCACCGGCGTCCAGGCCGTCCACCCCGACCAGTAGCCGACAGCCGCCCAGCGACAGACAACGGTCACACCACCCCGTCTGCACCGCCGACGGGATGCACCCCCGGAGCTTGCCAGTCGCCTTACCCCAGCGAAGGCCCGGCACCGTTCGGGGACTGTGACGACCGAAGCCGTCATCAGGCGCCGATCTTGATGATGTCGCCCCGCGCATCGAGCCCGTCCGCCACCGGATCGACACCAGCGTCGTGCCGGTCCCGGTCGCCGAGACGAACAGTCCCCGCGTCCCCGCACGCCGCAGGTCGCCCCGACCGACGATGTCAAAGCCGTGCTGGCGCGCACGCACGCAGACGAGGGTCGCGCAGCACTCGCTCATGCGCACGGCCGGAGAGGCCGGGGCTCGGCGGCGCAGGTGCGGGACGCGCCTGCTATCCGCTCCCGGCAAGGGAATCGTGATCGGTGAACGCACCACCGGTGAGTGGTGTGCTTCAGGTGATCGGCCAACGAGGCCCGCTGGCAGCGTCGTTGACCCACATGTACTGGGTGGTGCCGCCGTCCGTGACGGTCGTCCCGAAGTCGTACGGAGCAGGTCTGCCCAGCTCCAGCCAGGTGTCCCAGGCCGCTTCCAGTTCGTCGGCGGTGCTGTTGACCGAGATGGCCGTCCCTCTCACGGTGCGGCCGGCGTCTCCAGCGGTCTCGACTCGCTACTCCGGGCCAGTGACCGCCGGCAGCGCCTCGACGACGAAGAACAGGAAGCAGGGCTTGGTCGAAAGGTCGTCGAAGCCGTCGGGGAACAGTGCCCGGGCGGCTGGGTCAGGCTGCGGCTCGCTGATGACGGACAGACCAAAGCCAGCGGTGGTGAAAGCGTCGATCATCGCGTGCAACGGCTTCCGCCAGAGTCGCATCGGGGTGGACTGCCCGCCGAGCATCCAGTCGAAGGTGTAGCTCGTGGTCGCGAAGTAGTCGGGCCGAGGCTCCCGGAACGTGTACGCGGTGACCGGGTGGTCCACGGACACGATCAGCCGGCCGCCGGGCCTGAGTACTCGCCGGAACTCAGCCAGCGTCGGTCCCCAGTTCTCCAGGTAGTGCAGGACCAGCGACGCGACCACGTCGTCGAACGCACCGTCCTTGAACGGCAGGCGCTCGCCCAGGTCGGCCACGTGCAGGGCGACGTCATCACCGAGCCTCTGCCTGGCCAGTGCGAGCATCCCGGCGCTGGCATCGATCCCGGTGGCGACCGCGCCGCGGTCGCGCAGTGCGGCGGTCAGTGGGCCCGAGCCGCAGCCGGCGTCCAGAACTCGGTGGCCAGCCACGTCTCCGGCGAGGGCTAACATCGCGGGCCGTTCGTAGTACGCGTTCACGAGGTTGTTCTCGTTCTCCGCCGCGTACGCCTCGGCGAAACTGTCGTAGTCGTTCACCCGGGCCGGTTCCGCAGCATCGGCGAAGCTCTCGGGTATGCCGGTTGCGCGTTCCATCGTCGCAGCCTAGAGCCAGGCGGGCCCGCCGCACTGAATGGTGCGCGGTTGGAACACTGCCTGCCGTCCGGCGGGTGCCCCCGCGTGGGGTGTCGGCATGGACGCCGTGAGTCGGACGTCTGCATTCGAGACTGGCCTAGAACAGCGTGTCGGTGTCCTCGGTGGGCATCGGGGGCGGCGTGCGAGTGCGTCGGGTGCGCGCGGGCCGCGGGGCTTTCCCGAACAGCGCCTCTGTCCCGCACTCGTCGGGCACCGCAGGTACCGGCCGGCACACGGCTGCGTCGATCAGGTCGAGCGGGGCGCAGTCGTCGAAGTCGGCGCGCTTCATACGGGTCCAGTCGCGGCCCTGGGGTATGGCGGTCACGGGCGGTCTCCTGTCTGCGTCTGAGGCCGGACGCGGGCGGCGTGCCCCGGCGGCACGTTGGTTTCCAGGTCGCGTCGTGCGGCGGTTGCGTCGCACGGCGGTCCACACCGGTTGCTTCTGCGGTGGCGATTTCAGCCGCTGTCGTCCTCCTCGGTCCGTCCGTCACGGTTGTCGTCGCCCAAGGCGTCGGCTTGGGCTGTCTTTCCTTCTGCCCACACGACGGTGCCCGGGTCACGCACGTCGCCGAGGATGCGCGAGTGTGGTCTCTGGGCCAGGGCGGACGCCCACCTGGCGCGGGGCAGTCGCCCCCGCGTGCGACACCATCAAAGGCCCTTGCCGGGGCCGGCGCCGCGGCTCAGGTCGCTCCTCGGGTGCTCAGCGGCGGGCCCGGGCAGGATGCACGTAGAGGTGACGTGACCGCTCAGTCGGGGCCCGCAAGCAACGCCAAGCATCTCGCCAGCACACACCACACCGCCGGACCCAACCAGCCAACTGGTCAGCCCAGTTCAACGCCCCGGATGCCGATCAGAATGGAGGAACGCGACACGCGCCCCCTCCCCCGTCCTCGGGGAGTCCGAGGAGGCGCAGCGGGGTGCGTCGACTCCTTCTGAACCCGTACGGCCAAGCCCAGGGCTCGCTCCGACCGGCTCCTCCGCCGCGCCGGGGGCCGCGGCCGCCGGGCCGGCCCGGACAGCCGGGGAGGCGCCGTCACGGCTCGGGAAAGACAGGGCCGCAGCCCGGCACGAACGCGGCACGGCGACGTGGCGGACGGCTTCCGGCTGCCGGCGAGGTGACGGCGAGGCCGAGGCCGGGCGGCGTCGGTCATGCGCCTGCTCCTGTCATCGCGGCGAACAACTCGGCGGAGGTCGGCGAGAGGTGTCCACGCACGGACACTGGGTCCAACGCGCAGGCGACGAAACCCTGTTCGGAGCAGGAGGCCAGGAGGCGGGCCACGTCCGGGGCGAGGGCCGTCGCGTCCGCCCGGGGCAGTGAGAGGAGCGGCGAGGGTGGGGAGGCCGGGTCCGTGGTTCCGACGACTCCGCCGCCCGGCACACTCCCCGCGGCGATCACGACGAGTAGCGGGCGGCTCGAACCGCCGAGCCCCCGCGGTCCGGCCGTCGGCGGGTGCAGGGATGTCACTGGTGTGTCGTGGGCGATGGCGTACCCCATGACGCCCGGGCCCGGGTTGGTCGCGGCGTGGTCGAGGACCTCCAAAAGGTAGAGCGCCGACACGGACACGTCGGAGGTGACGCCGAGGGGGCCTGCTGCCCCGGGCTCCTGCCAGCGGGCCAGCAGGCCGACGTCGGCGGGGAGTCCCGGGTGGACGCGTACCTCCAGCGTGCGCGCGCCGAGCGGGTCGAGGCGGACCTCGGTACCGGCGCCCAGGTGGCGCGCCTGGTCCTGGAACCAGCCGAAGGCGCGGGCCGCCGCTGCCTCGGGCCCCGTGTCAGGTGACGACATTGACGGCCTCGCCTTCCAGGAATCCCCGCACGTTGCTCAGGACCTCGGCGAGGTTCTCGGTGCGGGAGCGCCGGGTGTACCAGGCCGTCCCGGGCGTGAGGAGCGTGTTGGGCACGTCGGCGAGCACCGGCACGAGATCGGCGGGTGTGTCGTCCAGGGCGACGCCTCCGAGTTCCCCGGCCACGTGCCGACGCGCGAGGGCACCGAGATCGATCGTCCCTGCCCGGGAGACGCTGACGACGATGGCGCCGACGCGGACGGAATCGATCAGCTCGGCCGACAGCAGGCCCCGCGTCGCGTCCGTGAACGGGACCTGGACGCAGATCACGTCACTGCGGCGGGCGAGCTCGGCGAGGTCCACGACCTCGATGCCGGGGACCGGCGAGCACCGGCTGTTGCTGCCCAGTACGCGCATGCCCAGCGCCCGCCCCCGGGCTGCGACGGCCTGCCCGATGCGCCCGGTGCCGACCAGGCCCAGCACCTGCTCGTGGGCCTCCCGGCCGAGGAACGGCACATAGCGGTGGCTGACCCCGGCCGCTCCCGCGCCGTGCGCGGGCAGGAGCCGGCGGCTCAGCGCGGCGACGCAGACGAGGACGTGCTCGGCCACGGCGGCGACCGAGTACCGCGGGCAGTGCGACACGCTGATGCCGAGGTCTGCGGCCGCCCGCAGATCGATCTGGTCGGTGGCCGACAGCATGGTGGCGATGTGCCGAACCGTCGGCGCGGCGCGCAGGATCTCCGCCGTCAGGCGGGTCCATTCCACCAGTACGACGTCCGCCTCCCGCAACCGCCGTACCGTCTCCTGCGGTCCCGGGCGGTCGAAGTGGACCTGAACGCTGCCGAGCCCGGAGAGGCAGGCCAGGAAGCCGGCCGTGATGTAGGTGGGCTCATCGAGGTAGATGATGCGCGCGGCACCGGCCGGGGTGACAGCGGTCATGCGGTGAACCCCGGAGTGGACAGGACGACGTCCCGTAGGTGGCCGCAGGCCGTGGCGAACCACTCAGGGGGCCTCGCCAGGGCGATCCGTATGAACCGGGCGCCGGCCTCGTGGTCGGCCCAGTGGAAGTGGTCGCCGGGCAGGACTCCGATCTGGGCGCGGCCGAGCGTGGCGACGACGTCCTCGCTGCGGATGCCCGGCCGGTTGATGCGCAGCCAGTCGACGCTCACGGTGCTGTCGGGGAACTCGGGGGTGAGGATCGTGCCGGCCAGGGCCCTGCGCAGGGCCTGACGGTTGCGCCGGATGGTCCTCCATACGGTGCGTTCCAGTCCCGCCTCCTGCGTGTCGCGGATGTAGGCGGTCAGCAGCCGCAGGATGAACGGGCTGACGTTGAGCAGGATGTCGTCGTGCAGTTCGAGCACGCCCGCGTACAGGTCCCGGCTCACGGCGAGGATGCTGCACTTGAGGTCCTGCGTCGGCCACGTCTTTCCGGAGTCCTCGACCACGAGGTAGCTGACGCCGGAATCCTCCAGGACCTCGTACTGGTCCCACAGGGGCGAGATGTCGAAGAAGCGGAACGTGCAGTCCAGGATGAGGATGCGGTGGTGTGCCACGCAGTGGTCGACGATCGCGCGGAACCGGTCGGGCGTGAGGTTGAAGCCCGTCGGATTGTTGGGCAGCGTGAGGAAGACGGCGTCGGCGTGCATCGCGTCCAGGGTTTCGTCCAGGGCCGCCGTGTTCCGCAGACGGTCCTCGCCGAGGGGGGTGAGGGCGACGTTCCTGCGCCGCAGGATGGTCGCGAGGTTGTCGAAGCAGGGCTGGAGCAGGGCCACGGACAGACCGCGGCTCGCCAGGTAGGTGGCGGCCAGGTCCGTGGAGAGGGAGGCCGAGTAGCACAGGAGCGTGCGGGGGTGCCCGATCGCGGAGTGCTGTCCGGCCAGGGAGTAGAAGGCCTGCTGGAACTCGCGCTCCGAGTCCGACTGGAACGCCTGCTCCGCGGCGTGGAAGAGCTCGGGGAGGCTTGCGACGATCTCCCGCTGGGTGGGGTTCTGTCCCTGGTGGGCGTGTCCGTCGGCGAGGTTGAACTTGGAGTTGAGTCCGATGTCCTCGTACCGGGTCAGGTTCGTGTAGCGGGTCTCGCTGGTCAATGTGTCTCCTGTCGAGGTGAGGGCGCTACCGCCACCCGTCCGTCTTCCTGCCTGCGGTGCACCGCGACCGGCCTCGGGTCGACCGGGCTCTCCGCACGGGGTTCGTGCCCGCCTGTCCGGGGGCGGCCCGGCAGGCCTCGGACGCGCCGTGCTTGCCCGTGGTCGGCCGGCTCGCCTGCCCCGCTCACCTGCCCGAAAGGTCCGGCTCTCCGGGGCGTCCCGCCCATGCTCCTTCGAGGTGGATGAGCCGTCTTTTGCCGGAGGCGAAGGGTGAGAAGTCGTCGGCACGCACGACCTCGACGTCCGGTCGCACGGTGCGGAACAGACCCGGCAGTTCCCTCACGAACTCGGCCACCACCGGGTTGCCTTCGACGGCCCCGGCCGGGTCGACCGGCTGGACGCGCAGCTGGATCCGGGCGGGCGCGACCTGGACGATCTGGTACTGCCGTACGTTCGACGCCTCCAGGACCAGGGTGCGGTCGCACAGGTTGAGCACGATGTCCGCGGGCACCGTACGGGACGGGCCGTCGCGCAGGTACTCGTCCTCGCGCCCCCTGAATTCGGTGATCGTCCGGAAGCGGGAGCCGCAACCGCAGCGCGTGTCGGTGTCGGACAGGCGGGCGATGTCGCCCTGGTCGTACCGGATGAAGGGCATGAGGAAGTTTCCGAGGGAGGTCCCGACGAGCCGTCCGAAGCCGTCCTGGTCGGCGTCGGTGACCTCGAGGTAGACACTGTCCTCGACGACGTGATAGCTGCGCTCGGGGCATTCGCAGGCGATCAGGGAGAGTTCCTCGGAGGAGTATTCGTCGAGAACCGGCACCCGGAACACCTCCGAGTACTTCACCCGCTCCTCCCTGCTGCTGCGCTCGGAGTTCGTGTATGCGGCCTCCAGGCCGAACGCGTCGAGTGCGACGTTCTCCGCGGCCAGCCGCTGGAGGTAACTCGGCAACGCGGCCATGAGCCGGGGCCGCAGCTCCGCGAGGTGTTCGAGCACCAGCCGGGGCGGGCAGTCCAGCGAGACCGTCACGAACGGGTAGCCGCCGGCGAGCGACGTGAACCGTTCGGCGACGAAATACACGCTGTAGCGCCAGTCGTCGGGCTTCAGCGGTCCGCTCAGGCCCATTTCGCAGTGGCGCATGTGCAGCAGCGTCCGGTAGTCCACGCTCGCGTTGTCCTGGTAGATCGTGATGTTGTATCCGCTCGATCCCGAGGTGCGTGCCGAATGCACGGTTCTGCCGTCGGCGTGGCCGGCCACCTCCTCCCCCATCCCCGCCTCGACGAGCATGCGTTTGTTCACCAGGGGTAATTTCTCGAAGTCCGACCAGGTGACCAGGTCTCCCGGTTCGAAACCGACGGCCGAGTAGAGCCGACGGTAGAACGGCACGGTGGCGAACGCCGAGTCCACGAGGCATCGCACCCTTTCCAGTTGCCAGGCCGCGCGCTCCTCGGGGGCCAATCGGTAGCGTCCTTGCAGTCGCTGTCGCTCGTGCTCCCACTTGCGCCGGAGCCGGAGCTGCGACCGGGGGTCCTCTTTCACGGCTCGCACGCTGCGGCGGATGTAGCGTGCGATGGCGTCGCTCGTACTCGCTTCGCCTTCCACATCGCGCCGTGTCACGTCAGTCATGCTGATTCACCACCGATTCCCTGAGGGTTTTGATGTGCTTTCCCGCGCGGGCGAAGCAAAAGGCCGTCACGCAGGTGGTGCCGATGCCGGCGCCGAGCCACAGGCCGTAGAAACCGAGCGGGGTGAACTCGGACAGGGCGGCGCCCGAGCCCAGCCCGAGGATCCAGTTCCCGGCGGCCACGACGGCGGTCGGCATCCGGGTGTCGCCGAGCCCCACCAGATAGCCCATCGGCATGGTCACCAGGGTGTCCGCGACGATGTAGGCGATCAGGAGGGGCAGCAGCGAGGAGAGGGTCGTCTGCGTTCCCCGGTCGTGGATGCCGAAGACGTCGCGCACGATGCCGTGGAAGCAGAGGGCCACGACCGAGGAGAGCACGAGGGAGTAGACCAGGCCTATCAGCAGCAGCGCGGTGCGCAGGTCGCGCAGCGCACGCCAGTCCTTTCCCTCGTGGGCCCACGCGGCCGCCGCCGTCGCCGCACTGGAGAACCCGAGGGCGAAGACGACGATCAGCGACTCCAGCCGCAGGGCCACGGCGTGGGCGGCGACGGCGTGGGCTCCGTGCCGGGCGACGAAGAACGCGAGGACGGGCAGGAACCCCTCGCCGAGGAGTATGCGAACCCCGATCCAGGCGCCCACCCGGCCCAGTTCGAGCAGCATGGGGGGCCTGGGGGCCGGTGAGCCTGCTCGGAGGTCCAGCTCGCGGAAGGTCCTGCCGCGCAGGAGGACGACGCCCACCAGTACCGACGCGAACATCCGCACGACGCTGCTGGCGAGCCCCGCCCCGAAGACCCCCAGCCCGGGGAACCGACCGACCCCGAAGATCATCGAGTACCCCAGGACGAGGTTCAGGGGCACCGCCGCCAGCATGATCCAGGTCGCCGGTTTCGGCCGGCCGACCCCGGTCATCAGGCAGCGCGCGTTGACGTACAGGAGGAAGAACGGCAGCCCCGCCGCCGCGCCGTTGTTGTAGTCCTGCGCGATGGCCGCGACGCCGGGGTTCTGGCCGATGAGGACGAGGATGTGCTCGGTGTTGAGGAGAACCACGATGCCGAGGGCGCCGGCGAGCAGCGCGAGCCAGGCCCCCTGCACCGCCCAGCCGCGCAACTCGTCCGCCGCACCCGCCTGGTGACTGGCCGCCACCTTCGGTGCTACGGCCGTGACGAGTCCGAGGCCGAAGAGCATGACGAGGCTGAACAGACTGACCGCGAGGGTGACTCCGGCCAGCGCCTCGGAACTGGACCTGGCCACCAGGGCGGCATCGGTGAACGATATGGAGATCTGCGCCATGTAGCCGACGGCGAGAGGAAGCCCCAGCGGCAGGATCCTCCCCACGACGCGTCTGACGGAACCCGTCCCCGTCGGTGCGCGGAACGTCGAGGTGTCACCGTATGGGACCACAGCGGCGGGTCCGGTCAGCCTCGGATGGTGCCGTCCGTGTGTCTGTCCCAGAACAGCGGACACGCCGTCGAATCCGGCCTCGGCCGGTTTTCACCACTCACGACGGCGTCCGTACTCACGCAGTCGTCGCCGTGCCCCCGCATTTCCGGAGATCCGTTCTCGGGATCTTCGTCGGAACATAAGGCACTGCCCCACGTCATGGCGCCCCCTGGGTCTTCGGCTGGTGGATACCGGTTTTCGAGTCTCCCCGAAGAGCGGGGCGCATCGCTAGGGCTGAGCGGCAAGTCGTCGCCCCGTGCGGGCCCTTTCACGTGCCGGAAAGTGCCCGGGGCGATTGCGGCACTTCCGTGATCTTGTGAGTGTGCAGGCCGCTGAGGTGTGAACGAGCCGTACGGCCGCCCCACGGATGAACCGATTTCGGCGCGGCCGCGGCGGAATGTCTCCAAGTTCCCTGTGAAAAAGGGAAACTGGAGTGCTGGGTGTTTTCCGTGATGTGCGAGGCAGGTAATCAGTGCTGCCGCGGTTTTCGGGGGCCGGGTAAGTTCGACTCGTGGGGTCCCGGGCCGCATCCTCCCGGAGGTTGGACGCGGGGGCAGTCTCGCCCCGTGACCCGGCCCGGCCTGACCGCCGGCCCCGCACGGTTCCGGACTAGAGCGTGTCTCTTTGGTCGGTTAGTCAGTTGATCTGATGTGTCCGTCCGATTAGTGATCAGTGATGCGATGTGGGACCGGATCGAGCCGT
>NZ_JBEZWU010000036.1:0-47196 GCF_040637655.1 Streptomyces sp. NPDC028722 | reverse complement strand
AACATCGACTCCTTCGACCAGTGGGGCGTGGAACTGGGCAAGGTCCTCGCCAAACGCGTCGAACCCGCCCTCACCGAAGGCACCGACGTCCCCGGTCTCGATCCGTCGACGAAGGCCCTCGTCGCCACCTACCGTTCTCTCAGGAAGTGAAGTGACATGACAGCCATGCAGTTGGGCCTCATCGGTCTGGGCAAGATGGGCGGCAACATGCGCGAGCGGATCCGCCGCGCCGGCCACGAGGTCATCGGCTACGACCGCAACCCCGAGGTCTCCGACGTCAAGAGCCTCGCCGAACTGGTCGAGAAGCTCGACGCGCCCCGCCATGTGTGGGTGATGGTCCCGGCCGGCACCGCCACACAGGGCGTCATCGACGAGCTGAAGGACCTGCTGTCCGAGGGCGACACCGTCATCGACGGCGGCAACTCCCGCTGGACGGACGACGAGAAGCACGCCGCCGAACTCGGCATCAAGGGCATCGGCTTCGTCGACGCCGGTGTCTCCGGCGGTGTGTGGGGCCTGGAGAACGGCTACGCGCTCATGGTCGGCGGCGACAAGGAGCATGTCCAGCGGATCCAGCCGATCTTCGACGCGCTCAAGCCGGAAGGCCCGTACGGATACGTCCACGCGGGCCGGGTCGGCGCCGGGCACTTCTCGAAGATGGTCCACAACGGCATCGAGTACGCGATGATGCAGGCCTACGCCGAGGGCTGGGAACTGCTGGAGAAGATCCGCTCGGTGGACAACGTCCGCGAGGTGTTCCGCTCGTGGCAGGAGGGCACCGTCATCCGCTCCTGGCTGCTGGACCTCGCGGTCAACGCCCTGGACGACGACGAGCACCTGGAGAAGCTGCGCGGCTACGCGGAGGACTCCGGCGAGGGACGCTGGACCGTCGAGGCGGCCATCGACAACGCCGTGCCGCTGCCCGCGATCACCGCCTCGCTGTTCGCGCGGTTCGCGTCCCGGCAGGACGACTCGCCGCAGATGAAGATGATCGCCGCGCTGCGCAACCAGTTCGGCGGCCACGCGGTCGAGAAGAAGGACTGACCCGCCGTGGGGGACCTCCTGCTGGTCCGCCACGGTGAGACGGAGTGGAGCAGGTCGGGACGGCACACCAGCTGGACCGACCTGCCGCTGACCGGGCACGGCGAGGAACAGGCCAAGTCCCTCGTCCCGCTCCTCACCGGCCGGACCTACGCCCTGGCGCTGGCCAGCCCGCTGAGCCGTGCGATACGCACCGCCGAACTGGCCGGCCTGTCCGGGGTCGAAACCGACCCGGGGCTGCGCGAGTGGGACTACGGCGGCTACGAGGGCATCACCACCGTCGACATCCACCGCGACCGTCCCACCTGGGACCTGTGGACCGACGGCGTGCCGCCCGGCCCGGACGGCCATCCGGGCGAGTCACCGGCGCAGATCGGTGCCCGGGCCGACCGGGTCCTGGCCCGCGTCGGCGCGGCCCTCACCGAGGACGCCGGTGACGTGGTGCTCGTCGCCCACGCCCACTTCCTGCGCGTCCTCACCGCACGCCGCCTGGGCCTGCCGCCCGCCGAGGGCCGGCTGTTCCAGCTGGCCACCGGCACGGTCAGCCGCCTGTCGACCGAGCACGGCCGCCCGGTGATCGCGGAGTGGAACGTCCAGCCGTAGCCGACGCCCCGTGTGCCCCCGGTCCGCCGACGCGGACCGGGGGCACACGGCCGTCCGGGCACCGGGGGGCCGCGTTGACAGCCGCTCCCGGCCCGGGTCAGAGTCGCCCGGGTGGAGACCAGCGAGCTGACGGCGGCCGAGGAGCGGGTGTGGCGGGCGTTCCCGCGAGGGGAGTCGGTGGACCTGAGGGAGCGCCCTGACGAGGACACCGCGGACGGCGGCGGCTGGGGGCCCGGACGCACGGTGCGCGCCCGGGTGTTGCGGGCCCTGCTGCTGGACGGTCCGCGGCACGACGGGGAGATAGCCTCGCTGGATCTGGCGGGCGCCCGGATCACCGGCCGGCTCGACCTCCAGTACGCGACGATCGACCACCCGGTGCGGCTGCGGCACTGCCACTTCGACGAGGCTCCGCGGTGCGACGGCGCCCGGCTGCGCGAGCTGAACCTCAGCGAGTCCGTCCTGCCCGGGCTCACCGCCCACGCCCTCCACGTGGACGGCGTCCTGCGGATGACCCGCACCCGGTGCCACGGCACCGTACGGCTCGGCGGCGCCCGCGTCACCGGCAGCCTGTACCTGGAGAGCGCCGAGGTGGCCGCCCCCGGCGAGGAGCATCCGGTACTCCAGCTCAACCAGGTCACCATCGGCGGCGACTTACGGGCGCTGGGCCTGCGCACGCACGGGCAGACACGGCTCAACGGCGCCGTGATCACCGGGTCGGTCAACCTCTGCGAGGCGCGCCTGAACCATCCCGGGCAGGGCGCGCTCGACGCGCAGACGCTCTCCGTGGGGGGCGACATGCTGGTCCGGCACGCCGAGGTGCGCGGCTGGACGGGCCTGCGGGGCGCCCGTGTCGCGGGCCGGCTCGACCTGTCGTACACCCTCCTGTCCAATCCGGGGAGTCCGGCGCTGCGGGCCGGCAGCACGACGATCGGCGAGCTGTGGCTGCGCAAGAGCCCGCCCATGGACGGCTCCCTCGACCTGCGCCGCGCCCAGCTGGAAGTCCTGCTGCTGGAACCGGAGTCGGTGCCCGAGGAGGTGCGGCTCGCCGGCCTGACGTACACCTCGCTCACCCCGCACGCGCCCGCCGAGCACCGCCTGCCCATGCTGGAACGGGAGCGGGACGGCTATGTCCCCCACGCCTACGAGCAGTTGACGGCCTCCTACCGCCGGACCGGGGACGACCACGCGGCCCGGCTGGCGCAGCTCGCCAAACAGCGCCGGCACCGCCGCACCCTGCCCTGGTACGGCCGGCTGTGGGGCCTGGTGCAGGACGTCGCCGTCGGCTACGGCTTCCGTCCGCTGCGCGCCGCCGGCTGGCTGCTGTCGCTGCTCGCCCTCGGCTCCGCCGCCTTCGCGCTGCACCACCCGCGACCGCTGAACGCGGACGAGGCACCGCCGTTCCACCCGGTGTTCTACACGCTCGACCTGCTGCTGCCGGTGATCTCCTTCGGGCAGGACTCGGCGTTCGCGCCGCGCGGCGGCTACCAGGTTCTCGCCTACGTCCTGGTCCTCACCGGCTGGATCCTGGCGACGACCGTGGTCGCCGGCGTCACCCGCACGGTGAGCCGCCAGTGACACCGCGCGCCGGGTGCCGGACCACCGGCCGGCCGCGCCCCCGGGCCCTGCTTCTACAATCACCGGCACGCGCACGCGCACCCCGCCCAGGCTCCCCACGGCCCGAAGGAACCCGATGACCAGCGTCGAAGAACCGGCAGGACCCGGCGGGCGCCCGCGCGACCCCGCCCGGACCAGGGCCGAGATCCTCGACGTGGCCACGCGCGAGTTCGCCCGGGCCGGCTACGACGGCGCCCGGGTCGACGAGATAGCGGCCCGCACCCGCACCACGAAGCGGATGATCTACTACTACTTCGGTGGCAAGGAGCAGCTGTTCACGGCCGTGCTGGAGCGGGCGTACGGGCTGATCCGGGACGCCGAGCAGCAACTGGACGTCGAGCACCTGGACCCGGTCGCGGCGATCCGGCGGCTGGCCGAGCTGACCTTCGACCACTGCGAGCGGCACCCGGACTTCGTCCGCCTGGTCGGCATCGAGAACGTCCAGGGCGCCGGGCACCTCGCGGCCTCCGGGCGGCTCGGCCGGACCGGTTCCCCGGTGCTCGACGTGATCCGCCGCGTCCTCGCGGCCGGGCGGGACTCCGGGGTGTTCAGGACCGGCGTGGACGCGGTCGACCTGTACGCGGTGATCACCTCGTTCTGCTTCTTCCGGGTCGCCAACCGGCACACCTTCGGCACCCTGTTCGGGCGGGACCTGATGGACCCGGCCCAGCGCGCGCACCACCGGGCCATGCTCTCCGACATGGTGATCGCCTACCTCAGGGCGGAGCGGACGCCGGGCTGACGCCCACGCGCACGGATCGCCCGACCGGGCCGGCCCCGCCCGGCGCGCCCTCACCCGGTGGGGTCCACCGCCGCGTCGAGCAGCGGGCCGAGCTCCCGCACGACGGTGGTCAGGGGCCGTACGTCCCGCTCGGCGCGCGCCATCAGGATGGCGCCCTCCAGGGTGCTGATCATGAGGGTGGCCAGCGACCCGGCCCGTGCTGCGGGCACGCCCAGGTCCGTCAGCGCCGCGGTGAGCGGGCCGCTCCAGGCCGTGAACGCGGCGGCCACGGCCCGGCGGGTCGAGCCGTCCGAGGCGGCGCGGTCGACCGTGGCGGCGGCGACCGGGCAGCCCGCCGCGAAGCCGTCCCGGCCGTACTCGTCGGTCCACTGCGCGGCCATCGCCGCGAACAGCCCGCTGGGCGCCGGCTGGTCCAGGCCCGCGAGGAACCGGGCGATGCGCGTGCCCGCGTACCGGCCGGCCCACTCGACCGCCTCGTTGACGAGCTGTTCCTTGCCGCCGGGGAAGTAGTGCTGGAGTGAGCCGCGGGGGGCGCCGGCGTGTGCGGCGACCTCGCGCATGCCGGTCGCGGCGACCCCGTCGCGCCGGATGAGCTGGGCCGCGCTGAAGACCATCCGTTCCCGCGGACCGCGCCGCGCCTGTGCCATCTCCACCTCCGGTCCCCGGTCCCCACTCTATGACCCTCGTCATAACGCGCGCTACTATGACCGCTGTCATAGTCGGTGCGCGGCGGCGGAGGGCGGTCCCATGCCGGTCGGTTTCATCGGTCTCGGAGTGATGGGCCGGCCCATGGCCCTGCGTCTGGCGTCCGCCGGCACTCCCCTGGTGGTGTGGAACCGCACCCCGGAGCGCGCGGCGGAGCTGCGTGCGGCCGGCGCCGAGGTCGCCGCGGACCCCGGCGAGGTGTTCACGCGGGCGGAGACGGTACTGCTGATGCTCGCCGACGGGGCCGCGGTGGACGCCGTCCTCGGCCGTGGCACGCCCGCGCTGGCCGGGCGGGTCGCGGGCCGGACCGTCGTCCACATGGGCACGACCTCCCCGGAGTACTCCCACGCCCTGGAGGCCGAGATCCGCGCCGCGGGCGGCCGCTACGTCGAGGCACCCGTCTCCGGGTCCCGGGTGCCGGCGGAGCAGGGGCAGCTGGTGGCCCTGCTCGCCGGGGAGCGGGACGCCGTGTCCGCCGTACGGCCGCTGCTGGACCCGATGTGCCGGGAGACGTTCGTGTGCGGGCCGGCGCCGGGCGCGCTGCTGATGAAGCTGTCCGTGAACCTGTTCCTGATCACCCAGGTGACCGGGCTGGCCGAGGCGTTCCACTTCGCCGAGCGGCAGGGACTGGACCGCGGGCTGTTCCTGGAGGTCCTGGACGCGGGCCCCATGGCCAGCGGGGTCTCCCGGATGAAGGCGCCGAAGCTGCGCGAGCGGGACTTCGCCGTCCAGGCGGCGGCACTGGACGTGCTCAAGAACAACCGGCTGATCGCGGAGGCGGCTCGCACGGCCGGTCTGGCCTCACCGCTCCTCGACGTCTGTCACTCCCTGTTCGAGGAGACGGTGGCCCAGGGCCACGGCGGCGCGGACATGGTCGCCGTGCTGCGGGCGATCGAGGCGCGGACCGCCGGGGCGCCGTGAGCCCCGGCCGTACGGCGCCCGGTCAGCTCCGGGGGACGCCGTAGGCCCGCTCGACGCGCAGCCGTACGACCAGGCGGCGGTCGCGCACCATGGCGGCCCGGTAGTCGTCCCAGTCGGGGTGTTCGCCGCTGACGTCCCGGTAGAGCCGCACCAGTTCCTCGACGGTCGCGTCGTGGGTGTCGGCGGCGACCGGCGTCAGCTCGGCGGTGCCCTCGGCGACGGTGTACGCCCAGCGGTCGGCGCTGGTCACGTGGTACGAGGCGCGCGGGTCGCGGCGCAGGTTGCGGGTCTTGGCCCGGCCGTCGGTGACCGAGATCCGGATGACCCGCTCGTCCGGATCGTAGGCGTGGGTGACATTGGACAGCTGGGGACGGCCGTCGCGGCGGAGCGTGACCAGCACGCCGCCGTGACCTTCGGAGAGCAGGGCGAGCAGTGCGTCCTGCGGGGTGTCCTGAGTCATATCCGGATCAACTCCCGGCGGCGGTGCGCGCATTCCCGGCAGGCGGCAGCCGGGGCCACGGCGGTGCTCGCGCCCGGCGTCCCGGTGCTGTCCGGGCCACCGCGACACCCGTCCTCGCCGGCGGGTCCGCCCTGCTGAGCGGCGGGTTCGACGCGGTGATGACGGCGGCCGTCCGCATGACCGTCCGGCGGGGGCCACGGCCCTGGCCGTGTGAGCCCTGCCGCCGGCCCGCGCGTTGCCCGGCGCCGCCCCCCCGTTTCTCCCGGTGAGCCCGTCCCGCCGGGCGGTCCTGCGCGACGATGAGGAGCGGGCGCAGCCCTACGGGCCCCGTCCGGGACGGCGACGCGTGCGGAGGAGAGAGTGATGGCACAGCTGCGGCAGGACATCGGACCGGAGGAAGCGGGCCTGGACGCCGTGGCCCTGGACCGTCTCGACCGGCACTTCGCCCGCCACGTCGACGAGGGGCGCCTGCCCGGCTGTCTGGTGGCCGTGGCCCGCGGTGGCCGTGTCGCCCACCTGACCACGTACGGACTGCGGGACGTGGCGGCCGGGCTGCCGGTCGAGCCGGACACGCTGTGGCGGATCTACTCGATGACCAAACCCGTCACCGCGGTCGCGGTGCTGCTGCTGGCCCAGGACGGCCGGCTGTCCCTGGACGACCCCCTGGACCGTCATCTGCCCGCGTTCGCCGCCCCCCGGGTGTACGAGGGCGGGTCGGGTGCCGGCGTGCGCACCCGGCCGGCCGCCGACCCCGTCCTGATCCGGCACCTGCTCACCCACACCGCCGGCCTGACCTTCGGCTTCTACCACCGCCACCCCGTGGACGCCCTCTACCGGGAGGCGGGACTGGAGTACTCGGTGCCGCCCGGCGCCGGGCTCGCCGAGACCGTCGAGCTGTACGCGCGGATGCCGCTCCAGTCCGACCCGGGCACCGAGTGGAACTACTCGGTCGCCTCCAATGTGCTGGGCCGGGTGATCGAGGTCGTCTCCGGGCAACCGCTGGACGCGTTCTTCCGTGACCGGATCCTCGGCCCGCTCGGCATGACCGACACCGGCTTCCACGTCACGCCGGAACAGGCCGGCCGGCTGGCCGAGTTGTACGGCGAGACGGACGACGGTGGCATCGAGCCGGTGCCGGGACTGCCGGTGCACGGCCGGCCCCGGTTCCTGTCCGGCAGCGGCGGCCTGGTCTCCAGCGCCCACGACTTCCACCGGTTCATGGAGATGCTGCGCCGGGGCGGCGAACTGGACGGCGTACGACTGCTGTTGCCGCAGTGGGTGGCCCTGATGACCCGCAACCACCTGCCGGGCGGCGCCACCATCCGCTCCTTCGGCGCCCCGGTCCACCGGGAACCGGCCAACGACGGCCTCGGGTTCGGCTTCAACGTGTCCGTGGTCGTCGACCCCGCCCGCACCCCGGCCCCGTCACACCTGGGCACCTACGGCTGGACCGGCGTGGCCACCACCGCGTTCTGGGTCGACCCGGCCCACGACCTGACCGTGCAGTTCATGAGCCAGGTACGCCCGAAGACGCTGAAGGTCTTCCCCGAGCTGCGGCGGCTGGCGCACGAGGCGCTGGCGGACTGACCGCCGGCGGCCCGGCGAGCCGGAGCCGGTGGCGGGTGTCCCGTTCCGGGGGGCGGCACCCTGCCCGGGTGTCACGAGCCGTGGGCGACGGCGTCCAGATGCGGCAGATGGTGGTCCATCCGCTCCCGCTTGGTCCGCAGATAGGTGATGTTGCTCTCGCACGGCTCGATCAGCAGCGGCACCTGCTCGGCCACTTGGATGCCGTGCCGGACCAACGCCTCGCGCTTGCGCGGGTTGTTGGACATCAGCCGCACCGAGCACACCCCGAGGTCGCGCAGGATCTCCGCGGCGACGCCGTAGTCCCGGGCGTCGACGGGCAGGCCCAGCGCGAGGTTCGCCTCCACCGTGTCCAGGCCCTCCGCCTGGAGGGCCATCGCCCGCAACTTGGCGAGCAGGCCGATGCCACGGCCCTCGTGGCCCCTCAAGTAGACGACGATGCCGCTGCCTTCGGCGACCACCGCGCGCAGCGCGGCCTCCAGCTGGTCGCCGCACTCGCAGTGCCGGGAGCCGAACGCGTCCCCGGTCAGGCACTCCGAGTGCAGCCGCACCAGCACGCTGTCGGTGCCGATCTCACCGTGCACCAGGGCTACTTGCTCGTCACCGCGGTCGTGGTCCAGATAGCCGATCGCCTGGAATTGCCCGTACACCGTGGGCAGCGGCGCATTCACGACGCGCTCCGCACCCGACCGCGGCGGGGACTTCTTGCCGAGTACGCCGATGTTGACGCCGGTGTTTTCTGTCATGATCTGATTCCTATGCAGAGACGAAAGGCCGTGGACGAGATGAGTGGTTCGGGCGCGCGCGCAGCGGCATACGAAGTGGCGAGCGGCGTGATGCCGACGGACACCACGCAGGACGTACGGGCGCGGGGGGCGGGCGCGTCAGCACAGGTCGCCGTCCTTCCGGTCGGGAGCTTCGAACAGCACGGTGCGTTCCTGCCACTGGCGACCGACACGCTGGTCGCCTGCGCCGTGGCGCGGGAGATCGCCGCCGCGTACCCGGTGCATCTCCTTCCGCCGGTGACGCTCTCCTGCTCGCACGAGCACGCGGCCTGGCCGGGAACCGTCAGCATCTCCGCCGTGACCCTCCACGCGGTGATCACCGACATCGCCGCGTCGCTGCGCCGTTCGGGTGTCGACGCGCTCGTCGTGGTCAACGGGCACGGCGGCAACTACGTGCTCGGCAACGTCGTCCAGGAGGCCTCCGCGCGGGGCGAACGGATGGCGCTGTTCCCCGCCGCCGAGGACTGGGAGGACGCGCGGGAACAGGCCGGGGTGGTCACCTCGCTCCTCACCGACATGCACGCGGGAGAGATCGAGACATCGATTCTGCTGCACGCTCACCCCGAATTCGTCCGCCCTGGTAACGAGTCGGCCGATTTCACCGCCGACGACCGCCGTCATCTGCTCACCGTGGGAATGTCCGCCTATACCGAATCGGGCGTCATCGGCCGCCCCTCCCTGGGTTCGGCGGAAAAGGGAAAGGAACTCCTGGCGAGCCTCACGGAATCCTTCGCACCGTATTTCGCCCTGCTCACCGCGGCCACGGGACGGGAGTAGCCGGACGCGGGGGCCTGCCGGCCGGGACCCGTGGGGGCGGCCCCGGCCGGCAGGTGTCCGGTGTCCGGCGCGGAGCCGGGCTCCCGCGCGGCGGCCGGGCCGCGCAGACCCTCGTACCAGCGCAGGACGAGTACGGCGGCGCCCGGCAGACTCGCGACGAAGCTCAGCACGCCGTAGACGACGGCGACCGCGACCCCGGTGTCCGCGCCGAGGCCCGCCGCGCCGAACGCCCACGCGGTGACTCCCTCGCGGGGGCCGAACCCGCCGACGTTCACCGGCAGGCCCATGGCCAGCAGGGCGAGCACCGCGAGCGGCAGCAGCACCGCCACGGGGGCGGCCGAGCCGCCGACCCGGGCCGCCACGACGAACATCAGCAGATGCCCGGCGAGGACGGCCGCGGAGGACAGCGCGACCCCCGGCCCGCTCTGCCGGGACGCCAGGCCCCGGCGGGCCTCGCCGAGCACACGGCGCAGCGCCCCGACCCGGCCGGCCGGGGCCCGGTTCATCCGGACGGCGACGACGACGGCGAGCGTGCCCGCCACGGCCGGCACCATGAGCGGGGCGAAGGCGCGGGCATCGGCGCGCACCGGGGACGGCAGGGTCAGCAGCACCACCGCAGCGGTCACGGCCATCGCGATCTGCCCCGCTACCCGCTCCAGGACGACCGCCTTCACGCCGCGCCGCATGTCCCCCGCGCTCCGCCCGTGCCGGACGGCCCGGTGCACATCGCCCAGGATGCCGCCGGGCAGCGCCGCGTTCAGGAACAGCGCGCGGTAGTAGTCGGCGACGGCGGCACGGAGCGGCAACCGCAAACGCAGCCCCCGCGCGACCAGTTGCCAGCGCCAGGCGCTGAACACCGTGGTGACCGTGCCGATGCCCAGCGCGGCCAGCACCGTCACCGCGTCGATCCGCCGCAGCCCGTCCACGAGCACACCGGTACCGAGCCGCCACGTGAGGACACCGAGGATGACCACCCCGACGCAGGTCCCCGCCTGACTCCGCAGAAGGCGCGCGCCGGGGCGCCGGGGGGCGGGCGGTTGTGTGGGGGCGGGGGCCGGGATGCCGCCGGACCCGGCGGTGGAGGCGGGTGCCGGGGCGGCGCCGGGCGTGCTCGCGGCAGGCACCCCGGCAGGGCGGGCCGCGGCAGGTGGCGCCGGGCGCGGTTGCGGTTGCGGGTGCGGCGGGTGTGTGCCCGCGGGGTGCGTCTCGGTCACGTGAGGGCGGGCGGGGGCCGTCGGTGCCGTACGGGCGCGGGTGCCGGCGCCCGGCGCGGGGGCCGGCCGCGCGATCATGCGGGGCCGCCCGTCGGCCGGGGCAGCGCCAGCAGGTCGCTGTGGTGGACGGTGACCCACAGCTCGCCGGCCGCGCAGGCGGCGAGCCGGGCGTCCAGGTAGCGCTCGGCGCGGTCCCGCAGCTCCGGCCGCTGCTCGACGGCCGCGCCCACCCAGCCGCGCAGCCACTGCCCGGTCAGCGCGGCCTCGCCGGGGCCGAGCCGCCACGGGCTCGGGTGCACCCGGACCGTCGCCCCGCGCGCGGCGAACGCCTCGCCGGCCACGGTGACCGCGTCCGGGCCGAGCAGTCCGCCGCGCCGCTGGTGGGCGTTGAACGCGTCCGCGATCCCGGCGTCGAGCGGGTCCGCCGGGGTGAGTTCGACGCGGCCGGCGACGGAGAGGGTGAGCAGGGCCGGGCAGCCGGCGCCGGCGCAGGCGTCGGCCAGGTTCTCGATCTCCTCCCGGGTGAGGACGTCGAGCAGCGCGGAGGCCGTCACCAGCGAGGCTCCGGTCAGCGCGTCCGGGGTGAGCCGGGCCACGTCGCCGCGCCGGGTCTCGACCGTGACGCCGCTGCCGTCGGCGGCGGAGCGCGGGGAGGCGACGGCGGCGAAGTGCAGCAGGTAGGGGTCGCGGTCGTGCAGGATCCAGTGCTGGGCGCCGTCGAGGCGGGGCGCGAGCCAGCGGCCCATCGAGCCGGTACCGCAGCCCAGGTCGTGCACGGCGAGTCCGCCCGCACCGACCGGCCCCTCGGCCAGCCGGGTCCGCAGCGGCCCGAGCAGGTCGGCCGCGCGGGCCGCCGCGTCGGCGGGTTCCCGCAGCTGGAGCCACTCGGGCGCGTACCGCGGGCCGTCCTCGGGGGCGGCGTCGCGCAGCCGTACGGTGGCCCGCTCACCGGTCCGGACGACGGGCCCGGCCCCGGCGATGACCGCGCCCCGGGCCCCCTGGGCCCCCTTGTCAACTGCGCTGGTGTCGGTGTCCGGGCGGGTCATGGCGTCGTCCTCGGTGCTTCGGGGAGCCGTTGCAGGACTCCGGCCAGGCTACGGGCGGTGGTGGCCCAGCCGTCGAGCGCGGCGCGGCGGCTTCGCGCGGCGGCCTTGAGGCGGCGGCGTACGTCGGGTTCGCCGAACCAGCCGCGGAGTTCGGCGGCGAGCGCCGCCGGGTTCTCGGGCGGGACGAGGATGCCGGGCACCGAGCCGTCGGGGGCGCGGCCGACGGCCTCGGGCAGGCCGCCGACGTCGGTGGCGAGGACCGGGATGCCGCGGGCGAGGGCCTCGGTGACCGCCATGCCGTACGTCTCGGCGTAGGAGGTGAGGACCATCAGGTCGGCGGCGGCGTAGGAGGCGTCGAGGGCGGCGCCGGAGCGTGGGCCGGTCAGGTGCAGGCGGTCGCCGAGGCCGTGCCGGGCGATCAGTTCGCGCAGGTGGGCCACGTACGCGGGGTCGTTGCCGAGGCCGCCGACGCACTCGCAGGTCCACGGCAGGTCCCGTACCGTCGCGAGCGCCTCCACCAGGCGGTGCTGGCCCTTGCGCGGGGTCACGGCGGCCACGCACAGCAGCCGGGAGACGCCGTCGGTGCCCGGGGCGAGGGGCGCGATGTCGGCGCCGGGCGCGGCGACGTGCACCCGGCCGGGGGCGAGTCCGTGGTGGGAGACGAGCCGGCGGACCGCCCAGTCGCTGGTGGCGATCACCGCGGGCACGGCCCGCAGCACCGTCCGCTCGCGGGTGTCCAGGCCGGCGGCGACGGCCGGGTCCAGGCCGGTCTCGTCGCCGAGCGGCAGATGGACGAGGACGGCGAGCCGCAGGCGTCCGGCCTCGGGGAGGACGGTCTCCGGGACACCGCAGGCGACGAGGCCGTCGAGCAGGACGACGGCGTCGTCCGGCAGGTCCCGCAGGGTGCGGGCGAGCCCGTCGCGGGCGGCGCGGTCCGGGTGGGGCCAGGCGCCGGGGACGGGGTGCCGGGTGACCTGCCAGCCGAAGCCGGGCAGGTCCAGGCAGACCCGGCGGTCGTAGGCGTTGCCGCCGCTGGGCGCGGCCGGGTCGTCGACGCCGCCCGGCATCACGAAGTGCACGGTGCGCAGGGACATGGGAATGATTCCGGCGTTCTCGGCGGGGGTGTGCTGCGCGGGGACGTACGTCAGGCGGGCCGGCCGCACGGTCAGGTCGGTCACAGGTCACGCTCGTAACTCGCCCAGGCGACGTGCGACTCGTGCAGGGTGACGGTGATGCCGCGCAGACCCCGGGCGCCCTCGCCGAGGGCGCCCCGGTGGACGCGGTCGGCGAGCCGGTCGGCGATGACCTTGGCGAGGAACTCGGTGGAGGTGTTGACACCGGCGAAGTCGGGTTCGTCGTCGAGGTTGCGGTAGTTCAGTTCGGCGACGACGGCGCCCAGTTCCTGCGTGGCCAGGCCGATGTCGACGACGATGTTGTCCTCGTCCAGCTGTTCGCGGCGGAACGTCGCGTCGACGAGGAACGTGGCGCCGTGCAGTCGCTGCGCGGGTCCGAACACTTCGCCGCGGAAGCTGTGGGCGATCATGATGTGATCGCGGACGGTGATGCTGAACAACGGACGACCCTCCAGGTGCGGCGCGTCTGGTCCCCCGCCCTTGCCCGCCGGGGGATGTGGTGTAGTACGGCTCCTCGCTTCCCCGTGTTCAGCCGTGACTCACTCTTTTCTCAGGTCAGGCCGGTGTCGGTGTACCGGATCCGGTGGCACAAAGCCGGGATCGAGCCGGAGGCCAGTCGCGGCAGCACGGACGGCAGTTCCTCGAAGGCGCTCTCCCCGGTGACGAGCGCGTCCAGCGCCGGGTCGGCGAGCAGGTCCAGGGCGAGCGCCATCCGGTCGGCGTAGGTGCGGCCGGCCCGGGCGGCCGGGGAGACGGTGCCGACCTGGCTGCTGCGCACGGTGAGCCGGCGGGAGTGGAAGGTCTCGCCGAGCGGCAGGGCCACGCTCCGGTCGCCGTACCAGCTCAGCTCCACGACCGTGCCCTCCGGGGCGAGGAGTTGAAGGGCCCGGGCGAGGCCGGCCTCGGTGGCGCTGGCGTGCACGACGAGGTCGCAGTCGCCGAGCGCGTCGGCGGGCGCGGCGAAGTCCACGCCGAGTGCCCGGGCGGTCTCCGCGCGGCCGGGGTCGGCGTCGACGAGCTGGAGGCGGACGCCCGGGAAGCGGGCGAGCAGCGCGGTCACCGCGCAGCCGACCATGCCGCCGCCGATCACCGCGATCCGGTCGCCGATGAGCGGTGTCGCGTCCCACAGGGCGTTCACGGCGGTCTCGACGGTGCCGGCGAGCACGGCCCGTTCGGCGGGCACCCGATCGGGTACCACGGTGACGGCGCTCGCCGGAACGACGTAACGGCTCTGGTGCGGATAGAGACAGAACACCGTGCGCCCGGTCAGCTCGGCCGGCCCCTCCTCCACGACGCCGACGTTGAGGTAGCCGTACTTCACCGGGCCCGGGAAGTCGCCCTCCTGGAACGGCGCCCGCATCGCGGCGTGCTGGCTCGCGGGCACGCCGCCGCGGAAGACGAGCGTCTCCGTGCCCCGGCTGATCCCGGAGTACAGCGTGCGCACCAGGACCTCGCCGTCGGCGGGTCCGGTGAGGGTGACGTCGCGCAGTTCTCCCTGGCCGGGCGAGCGGAGCCAGAAAGCGCGGGCCGACCGGTTCATCGGCGTCCTCCTGAACGATCGGGAAGTTGTTCACGTACCGAGATGTGCACAGGCCGCGCAGAGTACGCGGCGTTGATCGACTCTGTCACTCGGCCGGAGGATGTGCGGTGGCCCTGAACAACACGTATGACGCGAGGCTCCAGCAGGAGACCGCTGTGGGAGCGGGCGTGCAGATCCTGCTGCTGGCCCTGCTCGGCTCGGCGATCGGCATGGGGCCGGCCGGCTGGCTGACGGGGCTGGCCTTCGCGTTCGCCACCTGGGCGGTCCTCTCCCGCGCCCTGCACCGCTCCCGGCTCAGCTCCTTCGGGCCCGCCAACCGGGTCACGCTCGGCCGGACGACCCTGGTCGGCGGGGTGACGGCGCTGGTCGCGGACTCCTTCGAGAGCGCGCCGCCGGTGACCCTGCTGGCCGCCCTGACCGCGGTGGCGCTGCTGCTGGACGGTGTGGACGGCAAGGTGGCCCGCCGCACCGGCACGTCCTCCGCGCTGGGCGCGCGCTTCGACATGGAGGTCGACGCGTTCCTCATCCTGGTGCTGAGCGTGTACGTGTCGACGCGCCTCGGCCCGTGGGTGCTGCTGATCGGCGGCATGCGCTACGCGTTCGTCGCCGCGGCCCGGCTGGCCCCCTGGCTGAACGCCGCCCTGCCCCCGTCCTTCGCCCGCAAGACGGTGGCGGCGCTCCAGGGAATCTGCTTGCTGGTGGCGGGCGCGGGTCTGCTGCCGCGTCCGGCGGACCTCGCGGTCGTGCTGCTGGCGCTGGGGTCGCTGGTGTGGTCCTTCGGGCGGGACGTGGTGTGGCTGTGGCGGAACGCGCGGACGGTCACCGAGGAGACGGTGACCGACCGGGCGGTGTCCGAGCCGATGGTGCTGGAGCTGGCGGGGCGGTGACGGCGCCCGGGGGCTCCCAGGGGTTCCCGGGGACTCCGGCACGCTCTTGGCACCGGTTCCCCGTGCGCCGAGGGACGTTCGCACGTCAGTCGACAGGATCAGTCCTGCTGGGTGTACCGGTAGTCGTAGTAGTCCTCGCCGCCCACCAGGACCGAGGTGACGTACCTCGGCAGGCCGTCGGCGTCCCGTTCGACCTCCTGTGAGGTCTGCCGGGTGAAGCCGAGCGACACCCCGGGGATCACGGGGTACTCCGGCTGCGAGGTGTCGACCGTCCAGCCCCGGTCGGCGGCCCGCCGGAAGAGGTCCTCGGCCGGGGTGGTGAACACCTCGTCGCCGTGGAGCAGGACGCGCGTGCCGGACGTGCGGCCCTCACCGGGCCACCACAGCTCGATCGCGGTGACATGGGCGCCGCCCTCGGCCAGGGCCTGTACGCCGACGTGGTCGAGGGTCCAGGACGCCTTCGCCGAGTTCCGGCTCGGGCGGCGCAGCACACGGGGTTCGCCCCAGTCGGGCACCGCGGCGAGTGCCTCGTCGAGCGTCATGCCCAGCAGGATCGGCGCGACTCCGCGCGGCGGGTCGAGTACCAGATCCATCGCCAACCCCTCGGTCCGTCCCGGCTCGTCATTTCAGGATGTCGTAGTTTATCGTCCAGCCCTTCTTCTCCAGCATGGCCTGGAACTTCCTGTTGTTCTTCAGGCTGTCGACCATGTCCTTGATGTGCGTGTCGTACTTGTCGCCGTACAGCTCACGGATCTCGTCGATGTCCATCTTCATGGCCTCGTCCCAGCGCCCGGCGTCGATGAACTGCCGCTGTTTCGCGCGCCACGCATCGCTCTCCTTGCTGGAACCCGTGCTCGTCAGCTCCCGGTGGTCCGCGGCGTCCATGCGGATCGCGGGGCCCATGCCGGCGCCGCCGCCGTTCTTGTTCGTCCGGAACCCGGGCATGTCGAGGTGGGAGTACGACGCCTTCGCGGGGATGTGGTTGATCTCCTGGTCGACGGGATTGACGCGGTTCTTCTCGTCGTCCAGGAGGTTCGCGGGCTGGAGGCCGCTGTACCAGCCGCCGTTCTCCGTGCACCCCTTGGCTATGAGGCCCTCGGGGTCCATCCGGGTGTGCGGGTTCGTGACGTACGCGACCGGGTTGGGCGCCGGGCCGAGGCCGAGCGGGTCGGGGCTGGCGTAGCGCGCGGTGTCCGGGTCGTAGTGGCGCTGGTAGTTGTAGTAGAAGCCGGTCTCCGCGTCGTCGTACTGTCCGGGCAGGCGCAGCGGTGTGTACGCCGTCGCGTCCCGGTTCCAGCTCGTGGCGCCCCAGACGGTGGACCGGCCGCGCCAGGCGATCACGCCCTGCTCGTCGACGAGTTCGCTGGGTGCGCCCACCAGGTCGGTGACGATGGCGAAGAAGCGTGCGTCGACCTCGCCCTGCGGCTCCTGCCCGGGGCCGATGCGGCGCTCGAGCTGGGTCAGCGGCCGGTGGCCCTCGTAGTCCCAGGTGGTGGTGATGTGGTGGGCCGTGTCCGTCTGCTCGGCCAGCCGGGTGCCGTCCCAGGTGAAGTGGACGGAGTGCACGACGGTGTGTCCGTCGTCGGCCAGACGGTGCTTGGCCGTGCGCCGCCCCAGCGGGTCGTACGCGTACGTCCACCGGGTGCCGTCCGGGGTGACGCAGGCGACGAGGCGGTTCTCCTCGTCCCAGGTGTAGCGCCAGGTGTCCGGCTTCTTCGACAGCCGCGTCTTCTGACGCAGGGTGGTGCGGCCCGCGGCGTCGTACGCGTAGCGGACCCGCCCGGCGGTCAGGACCCGGGTGCCCTCGTAAGTGCGCTCACCGCGGCCCTCCGTGCGCGCGGCCCGGTCGGGCCACTCGGCACTGATCTCGTTGCCGGCGCTGTCGTACGCGTACGCCTCCGACCAGTTCTCGGCCGTGACGCGCAGGGGGCGGCCGACCGGGTCGAGGCCGAAGCTGCGGCTGGTGCCGCTCAGTTCGTCGGATATTCGCTCCAGGCAGCCGTCGGCCCGGTAGCCGTACGCCCGGGCGCGCAGGGTCCGGCCGCCGGCGGTCAGCAGCTGTGAGGTCAGCCGGCCCAGCTCGTTCCACCCCGAGGTGAGGGTGACCGGTGCCTCGGCGGTTCCGAAGCTGCGGGTCAGCTCCTTGCCCCACGCGTCATGGGTGAAGGTCAGGGTGTGGCCGTCGGCGAGCAGCGCCGTGCGGTTGCCCACCTCGTCGTAGGCCGATCGTGCCACGGCGCCGGTGGGCGTGGTGCGGGTGGTGCGGCGGCCGGCGGCGTCGTAGCCGAACCGGGTGGTGCGCCCGTCGACGGTCTCGGCGACGACCCGGCCGACGACGTCACGTTCCAGCGTCAGCGTGGAAGTGGGTGAGGTCAGCGAGCTGACGCGGCCGGCCGCGTCGTACGTGCAGCGGGTGCGCCGGCCTGCCACGTCCTTCGCGGTGACGCGGCCCATCACGTCGTACTCGCTGGTGATGCGGGTGCCGAGCGGTGTCGTGCGCGCGACGGGCCGGCCCACCGGGTCGTACTCGTAGGTGACCGTGCGTGCGTCGAAGTCGGACTCGGACGTCAGGTTGCCGGCCGGGTCGTAGGTGTAACTCCACTTCATTCCCTGCGGGTTGAGGACCTCGCTGAGGCGCAGCTCGGTGTCGTACGTGAACGAGTACCGGGCGCCGTCCGCGCCGGTGCGGGCGGCGAGCCGGTCGAAGTGCGTGTACTCGAAGCGGGTGACGGCGCCGGTGGGTCCGGTGTGCGACGTACAGTTGCCCTCCGCGTCCCAGGTCCAGCGTTCCTCCGCACCGTCCGGTGCGAGGCGCCGGGCGAGCCGCCCCTGGGGGAGCCACTCCAGGAGGGTGGTCGCGCCGCCGGGGGCGGTGGTGCGGACGGGCCGGCCGAAGGCGTCGCGCTCCACGGACGCGGTGTGGCCGAGGGCGTCGGTGCGGGAGAGTACGAGACCTGCCGCGTCGCAGACGAGGTGCTCGGTCGCGCCGGTCGGATCGGTCAGGGTGCGCAGCGCGCCGCGCGCGTCGTAGGAGAAGTGTGTCTCGGTGCCGTCCGGCGCCGTGATCCGTATGCGGTTGCCGCGCTCGTCGAAGGCCTGGCGCCATGTCGTGCCGTCGGCCCCGGTGACCTCCTCCGGCAGGTTGAGGCCGTTGTAGCGGGTGGTCGACTCCGTACCGTCCGGGTACCGGATCCCGGTCAGATTGCCCCGCTCGTCCCAGGTGAAGCGGGCGGTGTTGCCGAGCTGGTCGGTGCGCTCCAGCAGGTTGTCGTGGCGGTCCCACACGAAGTGGACGGTGTGGCCGAGCGGGTCGGTCTCGGCGACGGTCTGGCCGAGCGCGTTGAGCCGGGTGACGGTGACGGCGCCGGTCGAGTCGGTGAACCGGGTGACGCGCTCGGCGGTGTCGTACGCGAAGCGCGAGGAGAGCGCGCCGTCCGGACCGGACGTCTCCACGACCCGGCCCGCCGCGTCGTACACGTAGGCGTAGGTGTGGCCGTTGCGGTCGGTCCAGGACGTCACCCGGTGCTGGTCGTCGTAGGTGAAACGCAGTGCGACGGTGTCGGAGAAGGAGGTGACCGCGCTCAGGTCGCCGTCCTCGTAGCCGAAGGAGGCGACCGTGACCGGGCCGTCGGCGGTGCGCAGCCGTAGAGCCGCGACGCGGCCGCTCGTCCGGTCGCAGGTCACCCGCACGTCGTAGCCGCCGTCGTGGACGACGGCCGCGGGCAGGCCCTCGTCGTCACGGACGATCTGTACGGCGTTGCCGTTGCGGTCCTCGATCTCGCTGAGCCAGTACAGACCACCGGAGGTGTAGGGGCTGCCGACGAACCGGCGCAGGTGACCGGAGTACGGGTCGGTGGTGGCGTAGGTGACCTCGCCGAGCGCGTTCCGCTCGACGTACGTGAGGGATACGCGCTCGCCCTCGACCGGCTCGACCGGATCGTCCGGGAAGGCCGGCACCCGGGGGTAGACGAGGAGTGAACCGTCCTCGCGTGCCCAGACCGCGCCGCTGCCCGTCAGCTCCAGGCGCTCGTCGAGCGTCGAGGCCCAGCTCGGTGCGAAGCAGTGGCCGTAGCGGTATCCGGAGATGTGGGTGCGCCGCAGCACCAGCGGCAGGACGCCCGGCAGACCCAGGTCCGTCTGGGACAGCACCATCTCGCCGCTCGCGACGTCGACCGGGTCGGTCTTGCAGCGGCGCCGGGTCAGGGCGACGCTCTTCTCGCGCGACTTGGCCAGGGCGTCCTTCAGCGATCCGGGCGGGCGCTTGCCCGTGCCGTCCAGGCGGATGCCTCCGCCGTGGTCACCGCCGCCCCGCTTGTGGCCGTTGATGGCGTCGAGCCTGTCGCGGACGTCCAGGTCGATGCCCTTGTGCAGGCGGGAGGTGGCCTTCACCCGGTCGGGGACTGTTTCCGTGAGGTGATGGGAGATCTTCTTCAGGGCCTTCTCCGAGCCGGTGATCGCACCGTGCAGCACGCTGTCGAACACCCGCGTGAAGGGATCGCGGCCCTTGCTCCGGCCGAACGCCCCCTTGACCCGACCCAGCGGTGAGGACGCGGCGGTGTGCAGCTCACCGCCGTGCCGGGAGACCTTGCCCGCGCCGTCCTCGAACTCGAGGTGGTCGATCCTGGTGACCCTTCCGCCACCGGAGGCGCCGGTGGACACGGGGGCACCGGCCGAGGCGAGCTGCATCCCGCCGTGCTTGCCACCCCCGTGCCCGCCGCCACCACCGCCGCCGTCGGCGGGCGGGAGGGAGAAGGCGCCCTCCGCGAGGTCGAGGACCATGTCCTCGACCATCGCCTCCAGCTTGGCGTTGACCGGCTCGGTGACCTTGGCGATCACCTCGTCGACGATCCGGTCCACGGCCTCGTCGAGGATCCGCTTGACCGCCTGCCGCATCGCGGTGATCTCGGCCGCGCCGAGCACCGCCGACAGTCCGCCGGTCACCCAGGCGAGCCCGATGGACAGGCCCACCGACCCGGCCATGACGGCCAGTTCGGCCTCCGCCTTCGTCTTCATCCAGAAGATGATCTCCGCGAGCACGTCACAGGCGTCCGCGAAGAGCCGTGCGAGCTCCGGGAGTTTCTCCAGATGGCTGGCCTTGACCTTGTTCCAGTGCGCTTCCATCGCGTCGACGGCCCAGCCCTCGGAGGAGGACAGGATCCGGGAGAACGCCGCGTGTGCGTCACCGCCGTGGCCCTCGAACTTCTCCGCGAACTCCCGCATGGCGTCCGCCATGTCGCGGTAATCGTCCTCATCGACGTTCGGAAAGTTGATCCCGATGAAGTCGAGGACCTCGTCGAGCCAGTTGGGCAGTGTGTAGCCCATCCCCCGTTGCCTCCATGCCTGTCGGCGCCGTTGCGTCGGCCCCGATCGATCCGATCATCAGCCTAGCCAGCGTCGGGCAGGAGAGAGCCGGGGGGACCGGCCACGGACGCACGCCCAGCACGGGAGGGTCCCGTCACCCCTTCTGCTCCACCCTCACCCAGTCCACCTCCGCCTGCACTCCCCCGGCCACGATCTTGTCGACGCTCGACTGGGGCAGGCCCCAGTAAGGGGTGGTGGCCTTGTTCCAGCCGGCCGGGTAGGCGCCGCCGAGGGCGAGGTTGAGGATGACGTACTGGTTGTGGTCGTAGACCCACTGGCCCCGGGTGGACTCCAGCTTGTTGCGGGTCGTCTCCTGGACCAGGCGGTCGTCCACGGAGAAGCGCAGCGCCGTCGGGGTCCATTCGACGGCGTAGGTGTGCCACTGGTCGGCGGTGCCGCCGTTGGGGTAGGTCTGGCGGGTGCCGATGTTGCCGTCGGCGGAGTAGCCGGGGCCGTGCAGGGCGGTGCTGGTCCAGTCCGGGTAGCCGATGTTCTCCATGATGTCGGTCTCGCCGGAGGCCGGCCAGGAGACGGACGGGTCGTCCACGTTGCTGCCGAGCAGCCAGAAGGCGGGCCAGAAGCCGTCGCCCACGGGCAGTTTCATGCGGGCGCTGACCCTGCCGTAGGTGAAGTCGGCGTGGGTGTGGGTGTCGATGCGGCCCGAGGTGAAGTCGTAGGTGCCGCCGCCGGCCCTGGTGCAGCCCTTGCAGTACTTCGCCTTCAGGATCAGGCTGCCGTTCTGGGTGAGGATGTTGTCGGTGGAGTCGGCGTACGCCTGTGACTCGCCGTTGACCGGGCCCATCTCGGTGCCGGTGCGGACCACCCGCCACTTCGATCGGTCGAGGCTCGCGGCGGTGAAGTCGTCGAAGAACGTGGTGCGGTACGTGCCCGACCGGTCGGCGGGAAGGGCGGGGTAGGCCGCCGCGGCGCTGCCGCCCGTGCCCCAGACCTGGAACTCGTAGAGGGAGTAGCCGAACTGGGCGGTGGCGGGGGCGGGGTTGTAGAAGGAGCGGCGTTCCTTGCCGAGCATGCGGACGTAGCGGCCGGTGGCCGGGGAGGGCAGTCTCACCGTGTCGTGCAGGCCCGCCGCGTCGCCGGGGGCCTTGACGTCGGCGCGGCGGGCGGCGATGTCGGCCGGGGACGGTTCGTACACCGTGCGCCAGGTGCGGTTGTCGTCGGACACCTGCACGAGGTAGTCGACGGCGTAGGCCGACTCCCAGTACAGGTCCACCGTGTCGATGGTGGACTGCGCGCCGAGGTCCACCGAGACCCAGCGGTCCTGGTTCCAGTCGCTCGACCAGCGGCTCGAGTCCCCCTTGAGGTCGGCGGGCCAGCCGCCGTCGGTGAGGAACGCCGGTGAGTGGCCCGCGTCCTGGTAGAAGTTCGCGTAGGCGGGGTGGTTCAGGGCGAGGTTGGTGCGAGTCGTCGACGCGGGGGCCGGTTCGCCGCCGTAGACCTTGAAGCTCCACAGCGAGTAGCCGTACGGCGTGGCGCGTTCGAGGCCGCGCAGGCGGACGTAGCGGCCGGTGACCTCCTGCGGGTGGGTGTACGCGGTGACGGAGCCGCCGGTGCCGGCGGTCTCGGTGTAGAAGGGGGTCCAGTCGGTGCCGTTCCCGGACACCTCCAGGACGTAGCGCTTGCCGTAGGCGGCTTCCCAGTCCAGGGTCACCCGGTCGATGCGGAGAGTGGAGCCGAGGTCGAGGCGGATCCAGGCGTCGTCGGCGAAGTTGCTGGACCAGCGGGTGGCGCTGTTGCCGTCGAAGGCGAGGCCGGGCGCGGTGCCGGTGTTCTCGCTGCCGGAGGCGGTGACGGCGGCCGGGTTCACGGCGTAGGCGCCGGCCGCGCGGTCGGTGTCCCAGGCGACGGCGGCGGCGTGGGCGGGGGTCGCCAGCAGGGGGCCGGTGGCCAGCAGGGCGGCGGTGGTCAGCGTGGCGAGCAGGGTGCGCGGGATACGGGATGGCATGCGGCTCTCCTGGGGGGATGGATGATTGGCGCGTGCATGACAGTCCAAGGGGCGTACCGAGGTCGGGCAGAGGTCGTCCAGGGGTCCTGCGGGTGCCGGCCGGTGGGCGCGGGTTCCCGTACCCGCGCCCACCGGCCGTCCGGGCCGGGCTCAGGCGGCCCGGCGTGTCCGGCCGCGGTGGACGCGGACGATGTCCGCGTACCGGTGTCCGCTGCCCTTGATGGTGCGCACCTGGGTGCGGTAGTCGACGTGGACCAGGCCGAACCGCTTGGCGTAGCCGTACGCCCACTCGAAGTTGTCCAGCAGCGACCAGGCGAAGTAGCCGGCCAGCGGGGCCCCCTTGCGGGCCGCCGAGGCGCAGGCGGCGAGGTGCCGCTCCAGGTACTCCTGGCGCTCGACGTCGTCCACGGTGCCGTCCGGGCGGACCACGTCCGGGTAGGCCGAGCCGTTCTCGGTGACGTAGATCCTCCGCGCGCCGTACTCCTCGGTGAGGCGCAGCAGCAGCGTCTCGATGCCGCTCGCGTCGATCTCCCAGTCCATGCCGGTGCGCGGCACGTCCGGGCGGCGCACGGAACGGGCGTGGGGGGCGGGGCCGTCAGGGTCGTCGGCGACGTAGGCGGGGAAGTAGTAGTTCAGGCCGAGCCAGTCCAGCGGGGCCGCGATGGTCTCCAGGTCCCCTTGTCGCAGCGGGAGTTCGACGCCGTAGGTCTCGACCATGTCGGCCGGGAAGCCGCGGCCGTGCACCGGGTCCAGCCACCAGCGGTTGACGTGGCCGTCGTGGCGGCGCGCCGCCTCCCGGTCCTCGGGCCGGCCGGTGGCCGGGTGCACGGTGGAGAGGTTGTTGACGATGCCGACCTGGGCGCCGGGCGCGGCGGCGCGGATCGCCTGGGTGGCGAGGCCGTGGCCGAGGAGCAGGTGGCAGGAGGCCCGCACGGCGGCGGTGAGGTCGGTCCAGCCGGGGGCCATCGCGCCTTCCAGGTGGCCGATCCAGGCCGAGCAGGACGGCTCGTTGAGGGTCGCCCAGAGCGTGACGCGGTCGCCGAGGCGGGCGGCGACCGCGGAGGCGTACTCGGCGAAGGCGAGGGCGGTGTCGCGCCGCGGCCAGCCGCCGCGGTCCTGGAGCGCCTGCGGCAGGTCCCAGTGGTAGAGGGTGACCGAGGGGGTGATGCCCGCCTCCAGCAGGGCGTCCACCAGCCGGTCGTAGAAGGCGAGGCCCTTGGCGTTCACCTCGCCGGTGCCGCCGGGGATCACCCGCGGCCAGGCCACGGACATCCGGTAGGCGTTGACGCCGAGCCGGCCCATCAGGCCGATGTCCTCGCGCCAGCGGTGGTAGTGGTCGCAGGCGATGTCGCCGTGGTCACCGCCCGCGGTCTTCCCGGGGGTGTGCGAGAAGGTGTCCCAGATCGACGGGGATCTGCCGTCCTCGGCGACGGCCCCTTCGATCTGGTACGCCGCTGTGGCGGTACCCCACAGGAAGTCGTGCGGGAGGGCGGCGAGGTCGATGCGTTCGGACACGGAAGTCCCTTCGGGGAGCGGGGTGCGGGTCACTTGACGGCGCCCGCCGTCAGCCCGGCGACGAGATAGCGCTGCAACAGCAGGAACCCGGCGACCACGGGCACGCTGACGACCAGCGAGGCGGCCATGATCTGGTTCCAGTAGACGTCGTTGAGGGTGGAGTAGCCCTGGAGGCCGACGGCGAGGGTACGGGTGGTGTCGTTGGTCATGACGGACGCGAAGAGGACCTCTCCCCACGCGGTCATGAAGGCGTAGACGGCGACCGCGACGATGCCGGGGACCGCGGCCGGCACGACGATCCTGAACAGGGCGCCGAGCGGGCCGCAGCCGTCCACGAGCGCCGCCTCGTCCAGGTCGCGCGGCACCGAGTCGAGGTAGCCGATCAGCATCCAGATGGAGAACGGCAGGGAGAAGGTGAGGTACGTCAGGATCAGCCCGCCGCGGGAGCCGAACAGGGCGATGCCGGTGGCGTTGCCGATGTTGACGTAGAGCAGGAACAGCGGCAGCAGGAAGAGGATGCCCGGGAACATCTGCGTCGACAGCACGGTGACCGTGAAGACCCGCTTGCCGCGGAAGTCGTAGCGGCTGACGGCGTAGGCCGCGAACACCGCGATGACGACCGAGCACAGGGTCGCGGCGCCCGCCACGATCAGAGAGTTCACGAAGTACCGGGCGAGCGGGACCGTCGACCAGATGTCGATGTACGGCCGGACGGTCAGCCCGCTGGGCAGCCAGCGGAACTTGCCGGTGACGTCCGCGAGGGGCTTCAGCGAGCTGGAGACCATCACGTACACCGGGACTGCCACGAAACCGGCGAGCAGGGTGAGGAAGATCCGCCGGGCCCAGACGAACGAACGGGGTGCCGCCATGGGCGAGTTCGGGCTAGACATCGGCGGCCCTCCGTCCGCGCGAGGTGAGCAGGAGGTAGCCGCCCGTCACGACGAGCAGGAACAGCAGCAGCAGGACGGACATGGCCGATCCGGTGCC
Organism: Streptomyces sp. NPDC028722; assembly: GCF_040637655.1. Lineage (NCBI taxonomy): Bacteria > Bacillati > Actinomycetota > Actinomycetes > Kitasatosporales > Streptomycetaceae > Streptomyces > Streptomyces sp. NPDC028722. The sequence continues at coordinate 22,318 of NZ_JBEZWU010000036.1, read as the reverse complement.
GAAGTTCCAGGTGACGAAGGAGGCCTGGTAGATGTGGACCGAGATCAGGTCGGCGGACGCCGGGGCGGACCTGCCGAACAGCACGTACGGCGTGTTGAAGTCGTTGAACGTCCACAGGAACAGCACCAGCACCAGCACCTGGTTGACCGGGCGCAGCGACGGCAGGGTGATGCGGCGGATCTGCTGCCAGACGCCCGCGCCGTCGAGGGCGGCGGCCTCGTACAGCTCGCCGGGGATGTTCTGGAGGCCGGCCGTCACGATGAGGAAGGCGAACGGCCAGCCCTTCCACACGGACACCGTCAGCAGGGCGTAGAAGCTGTTGTCGCCGATGAGCCAGAACGACGGCTTGCCGGTGACGTGCAGCTGGTCGTGCAGGACGTGGTTCACCAGGCCGTTGTCGTGCTGGAACATGAACACCCAGGTGATGACGGCCGCGTAGACGGGCAGCGCGTACGGCACCAGGAACAGGGCGCGCAGCAGGCCCCGGCCCCGGAAGGCGCCCTGCATGAAGACCGCGGCGGCGGTGCCGGTCAGCCAGCACAGCCCGACCGACGCCAGGGTGAAGCCGACGGTGACGAGGAACGAGTGCAGCAGGGCCTCGCCGACGGGGGCGTCGAAGTCCACCGACATGCGGTAGTTGCCGAGGCCGGACCAGGGGGCGCTGCCCCAGTCGCGGATGTAGAACTGGGTGAGTTCCTTGAAGCTCATCACGATGCCGATGACCATCGGCACCAGGTGGACGAGGAGTTCGAGAACCAGGGCGGGCAGCAGGAGCAGGTACGGCAGTGAGACGCGGCGGATCCGCCCGGTGCGGCGCGGGACGCGCGCCGCACCGGGGGAGATCGGCCGCACCGGTTCCTTGCGTGCGGTGGTGGTCGTGGTCATCGCGTTCAGGCCGCCGGCATCTGCTGCTGGGCCTTCTCCAGCTTCGCCCGGACGGAGTCGGTGGTGACCGCGCGTCCGGCGGCGGCATCGGCGAACAGGTCCTTCACGGCCGTACCGACCGCCGTCTCGAACTGCGACTCCGACGCGACCTGCGGCAGCGCGGCGGCGCTGGTGGCGAGGGTCTGCTTGAGCACGGCGGTGGCCGGGGCGTCGAACGCCGGGTCGGCCTGGGCGCTCTTGACCGGCGGGATGGTGGTGTAGGCCTTGTTGAGGATCTTCTGCTCGGCGTCGCCGGTCATGAACTTCACGAACTTCGTGGCGCCGTCGAGGTTGTGGCTGTTCTTGAAGACGGCGATGTTGATGCCGGCGACCATCGAGTTGATCTGGGCGCCGGTGCCGGGGGCGCCGGACCGCACGGGCACGGGGGCGACGCCGTAGGCGTCCTCGCTCATGCCCTGGCTCTTGAGGTTGGCGGCGGCGGTCTGCCACAGCAGCATGGCCTGCTTGCCCTTGGCGAAGTCGCTGACGGACTGGTTCTGCGCGTACTCCGCGTCACCGGTGGGGATGATCTTGTCCTTGGCCATCAGGTCGACGTACTGCTTGACCGCGTCGACCACCTTGGGACCGGTGAAGTCGGGCTTGCCCTCGGGGGTGAAGAAGTCGGCGCCGTGCTGCTTGGCGAAGACGAAGACGTGGTGGATGTTCTCCGACAGGTTGGCGCCCTCGGCGCCGATCGCGGACTTGCCCTTGGCCTCGATCTTCTTGCCGTCGGCGATCAGTTCGTCCCAGGTGGCCGGGGGCTTGGCGATACCCGCGTCGGCGAAGATCCGCTTGTTGTAGTAGAGCGCGTACGCCATCGAGTACAGCGGTACGGCGGCCGGGTCCTTGCCCTGCACGCCCGTGGAGCCGAGCGCGGAGTCCACGAACCGGTCCCTGCCGCCGATCTTCGAGAAGTTCCCGTCGTTCCACGGCAGCAGCGCGCCCGTGGCCTGGAGGGAGGCGCTCCAGGTGTTGCCGATGTTGAGTACGTCCGGGCCCTGGCCCGAGGTGGTCGCGGTCAGGATCCGGTTGAGCAGGTCGGACCAGGGCACGACCTCCAGCTTCACCTTGATGCCGGACTGCTTCTGGAACTTGTCGAGTTCGGGCTGGAGGACCTTCTGGTCGACGGCGATGCTGGCGCCCTGGTTGGTGGCCCAGTAGGTGAGCGTCTTCGGCGAGTCGCCGGAGCCCCCGCCGCTGGACGAACCGCCCCCGCAGGCCGTGGCCGCGAGGGCGAGAGACATGGTGACGGCGCCTACGGCCGCGGCTCGGATGCTGCGCATGGCTCCTGGTGTCCCTTTCCGGGAGTCGAACCCACAGGGCGGCTCGCGGCGATCGGCACCCCGTCCGGCACCCCGAGCCCCTCATGGCTTAATTTAGGACGTGAGTTAAACCCTCGGGAGAAACGCTCGTCAAGGGATGCGGCAGCGACGGCCGGCCCCGCGGGCCCGAAAAAGACGCGAAACAGGGAGGCCAGGTGGCGGGACGGCGCGGTCGTACGGTGCGTGACCTGCGGCGGGAGAGCCGCAGCGCCGTTCTGCAACGGTTGTATTTCGACGGGCCCATGAGCCGGTACGCGCTGGGACCGGCGACGGGGCTCAGTTCGGGCTCCGTCAGCAACGTCGTGGCCGAGCTGCTGGCCGACGGCCTGCTGGAGGAGGCGGGCGTGGTCGGCGCGGACGCGGGCCGGCCACGCCGGCTGCTGCGCGTACGGCCGGACAGCGGACGGCTGATCGGGGTCGACATCGGAGAGACCCGGGTCCGCGTCGAGCTGTTCGACCTGGGCCTCACCGAACTGGCGCGCGCGGAACGACCCTTGGGGCCGCGCGGTTACGCCGTCGACGCCGTCGTCGACCACGTCCGTCAGGGGATCAGCGAGGTGCTGCGGGTGGCCGAGGGCGCCCCCGGCGAGCTGCTCGGCGTCGGCATCGGCGTCCCCGGCATCATCGAGGACACCGGGGAGGACGGCGCGGTCGTCCACGGGCAGACCATCGGCTGGGACGCGGTTCCCCTGGAGCGGCTGCTCCGGCTGAGCGGCGAACTCCCCGCGCAGGTGCCCTGCTTCATCGACAACGGCGCCAAGACGCTGGGGCAGGCCGAGATGTGGTTCGGCGCGGGGCGCGGCGCCCGCAACGCCGTGGTGGTGCTCTTCGGTTCGGGGGTCGGCGCCTGTGTGGTCACCGAGGACGCGGAGCAGGGCCGGGCGGTGGAGTGGGGGCACCTGACACTGCGGGTCGGCGGGCGCCGGTGCCGGTGCGGGGCGCGGGGCTGCCTGGAGGCGTACGCGGGCGCGGAGGCGCTGGTGGCGCGCTGGCGGGAGGCCGGCGGGCGGCCGTCGGCCGGGGCCGGCGAGGAGCGGGCGCTGACCGAACTGCTGGCCGCGGCCCGCCCGGACGACGGGGCGGAGCCCGACCCGGTGGCGGCGGCGGTGCTCGATGAGACCGCCCGGTACCTCGGTGCGGGCCTGTCCGACCTCATCAACCTCTTCCACCCCGAACGGGTCCTCGTCGGCGGCTGGGCGGGCCTCCAGCTCGGCACCACCTTCCTGGAGGAGGTCCGCGCCCACGCCCTCACCCAGGCCCTGCGCTTCCCCGCGGGCCGCAGCCGCATCCAACTGGGCCACCTCGGCCCGGACGCGGTCACGGTCGGCGCGGCGGTCCTCCCCCTGGCCGCGTTCCTCGCCCGCGGCGGACACCGGTTCCACCCCGCCGTACGCCGGGCGGCGCCACCGCCATGGCGGGCGAGCTTGGAGAGCCGGTTGGTGTAGGGCGGGGTGGGTGTAGATGGGGGTGGGGTGGGGTGGGGTGGGGGCCGGGGCAGGAGGGCTCGCCACCGCTCCCGTCGGCCGACCGTTCACCCTCCGGCCGCCCGGCTCCGCCCGTCGCCGGACGCGGTGAGAGACAGGGCGGGGTGGGGCCGGGGCCGGGGCCGGCAGGTTCGCCACCCGCTCCCGCCCGGCCGGCCGTTCGCCCCCGGCCCCCCGGCCCCATCCCTCGCCGACCACGTGCCGTGTGCAGCGGCTGTCCGTGGCGCACGACGGCCCCCGGCCACCGGGCTGTCCTGCCCCCGATCCGTCCGCCCCGCCCGCCCCGCGCCCGGCACACCGTGAGCGGTGCCGGGTGCGGGCCGGCGACGGGGACGCGGTCACCCCACGGGTGCGGCGGTCACCCCGGGGCCACCGTGGTCACCCCGCCGGTGTGGTGGACCGGTGCGGTGGTCACCGTGCGGGTGTCGTCACCGGTGCCGGTGCGTAACCGGCGGGCCGGGTGGTGAACGTGCCCCGGCCCTGGGTACGGCTGCGCAACCGGGTGGCGTAGCCGAACAGTTCGGCCAGCGGCACGGTCGCGGTAAGGACGGCCGCGCCCCCACGGACCTGCGAGCCGCCGACCCGGCCGCGCCGTGCGGCCAGGTCGCCGAGGACCCCGCCGACCGCGTCCTCCGGCACGGTCACCGTGACCTCGGCGACCGGTTCCAGCAGGACGGCCGTACAGGCCCGCAGCGCCGCGCGGAGACCGAGCCGGCCGGCGGTGCGGAAGGCCGTGTCGGACGAGTCCTTCACGTGCGTGGAGCCGTCGGTGAGCGTGACGCACAGCCCGGTCACCGGGTGCCCGCCGAGCGGCCCCTCGGTGAGGGCGTCCCGGCAGCCGGCCTCCACCGCGCGGACGTACTCCTGCGGCACCCGGCCGCCGGTCACGGCCGACCGGAAGACGAAACCGGTGACACCCGCGTCGGGCCCGAGCGGCTCCACGTTCAGGACGACATGCGCGAACTGCCCCGCCCCGCCGTCCTGTTTGACGTGCCGGTACACGAACCCGCGTACTCCCCCGCTCACCGTCTCCCGGTACGAGACCCGCGGCCGGCCCACGGTGACCTCCGGCCCGCCGTCACGGCGGATCCTCTCCACCGCGACCTCCAGATGGAGTTCGCCCCTTCCCGAGAGCACGGTCTGCCCGGTCTCGGCGTCGGTGCGCACCACCAGGGAGGGATCCTCCTCGGCGAGCCGGGCCAGCGCCGTGGCGAGCCGGCCGGTGTCCGTGCTCCGCCGTGCCTCGACCGCCACGGACACCACGGGATCGGCGGCCACGGTCGGTTCCAGCAGCAGCGGCGCCCCGGGGTCGCACAGTGTGGCGCCGGGCCGGGCCGACTTCACGCCCGCGACCGCGACGATGTCACCGGCGACCGCCCGGTCGAGCTGGACGTGCCGGTCCGCCATGACCCGCAGGATGCGCGCCACCCGCTCCGCGCGTCCGGCGCCCGCGTCCCACACGGTGTCCCCCTTCTCCAGCGTGCCCGAGTAGACCCGCACATAGGCCAGACGCCCGGTGGCGCCCGCGTTCACCTTGAACACCAGCCCCGCGAACGGCAGTCCGGGATCGGCGGCCCGCCGCTGTCCGGCACCGTCGCGCACACCGCGTACGGCGGGTACGTCCAGCGGTGAGGGCAGGTAGGCCACCACCGCGTCCAGCAGGGGTTCGATGCCACGGTTGCGGTAGGCGGAACCGCACAGCACGACCACGCCGTCCCCGCTGCGGGTCAGGTCGCGCAGGGCCGCGGTGAGGGTCACGGCAGAGAGGGTCCCGCGGTCGCAGAACTCCTCCAGGGCCACCGGGTGCCGTTCCGCGACCGCCTCCTCCAGCGCGCGCCGCCGCCGTACCGCCTCCTCCCGCAACGCCTCGGGCACCGCCCCTTCCACGGCCGGGCCTTCGCCGTCGTCCCAGACCAGGGACCGCATACGTACCAGGTCCACCACACCGGTGAAGCCGCCCTCGGCGCCGACCGGCAGTTGCACCACCAGCGGGGCGGGATGGAGCCGTTCCCGGATGGAGCCGACGGCGCGGTCGAGGTCGGCGCCCGCGCGGTCCAGTTTGTTGACGAACGCGATCCTCGGCACGCCGTGCCGGTCGGCCTGCCGCCACACCGACTCGCTCTGCGGCTCGACCCCGGCGACGGCGTCGAACACGGCGACGGCCCCGTCCAGGACGCGCAGCGACCGCTCGACCTCGTCGGCGAAGTCGACGTGTCCGGGGGTGTCGATCAGGTTGATGCGGTGGCCGTCCCACGCACAGCTCACCGCGGCGGCGAAGATGGTGATGCCGCGGTCGCGTTCCTGCGGATCGAAGTCCGTGACGGTGGTGCCGTCGTGCACCTCGCCCCGCTTGTGGGTGGTGCCCGTCGCGAACAGGATGCGCTCGGTGACGGTGGTCTTGCCCGCGTCGACGTGGGCGAGGATGCCGAGATTGCGGACAGCGGCGAGAGGGTTGGTGGTCGTACGCACGGCCCGATGCCTTTCGGAGGGTGAAGTGGGGCAGCGCGATCACCCGTGCGCCCGGAAGTGCGCCGGCCTGCGGGCCGCGTCCGGCACATGGCCGCGGCGGCGGGGCGAGGTCAGCGGGGCGTCACGGGATCCGGTGCCGGCCGCGCAGCGGGCACCGGCCCGACGAGGATACGAGGATCACCTCGTACCGGGAACGGGAAGCGACGACGGCGGTGCGCTCACACACGGCCCGGCTCCCCTCACTCGACACGGCGATCACCCCGGCGGCCCACTACGGGGCGACGCCGGATCGGTGGCGAGTCTAGGCAGGACGGTCCGGCCGGGGCACACGGTTTTCCGGGCCCGGAAGCGGTGGGGCGACGCGGACGGCGCCCCGGCCGCGCAGGTCCGCCGTGGTGGCGCCCACCGCGGCCAGGGCGCCGAGGCAGAGCAGGCCACCGCTGACGAGGGCCGCCGTTCCCGAGGTGGCGCCCGCGACCAGGCCGCCGCGCATGTTGCCGAGGTCGGGTCCGGCTTGCCCGACGATCTGTTCGGCCGCGCTGACGCGGCCGAGCAGTGCGTGGGGAGTGTGCGTCTGGACGACGGTGCTGCGGGAGACGACGGAGACGGTGTCGGCGGCACCGGCCAGGACGAGGAAGGCGAGAGCGGCCCATGGGTCGGATGCCAGGCCGAACAGCGTCAACGCGGCGCCCCAGGTGGCGGATCCGGCGAGCATGACGAGGCCGGGGCGGGCGCTCCTGGTGAAGGTCCCGGAGAAGAGGGAGGCGGCGACCCCGCCGACGGCGAGGGCCGTGAGGAACAGGCCGAGAGTGCGCGGATCGCCGCCGAACCGCTCGGCGTTGACCAGGGGGAACAGGCTGATGGGCATCGACAGGACGGTGGTGGCCAGGTCGGTGAGCAGGGCGCCGCGAATGACGGGAGTGCGGCCCAGGAAGGCCAGGCCGTCCAGCACTCCGCGCAGGCCGGGCCGCGCGGGCTCGTCGCCGGGACCCGTCCTCGGCAGACCGAAGGCGCCGTAGAAGGATGCGGCGAACGTCAGGGCGTCGATCAGGTAGCAGGCGCCCGTTCCCGGCCCGCCCGCGACGAGTCCGGCCAGCGCGGGACCGATCAGCATGGCGCTCTGGAAGGCGATGCGTCTCAGCGCCAGTCCCGCGGCCAGTTGCTCCTTGGGCAGAAGGTGCGCAATGAAGGTGCGTGAGGCCGGGCCACCGCCGGCGGCGAAGCAGGACTGGAGGGCGAGCAGTCCCAGCACACCGGCGGCAGGCAGGTGTCCGACCCATGCCTGAAGGGCGAGGAGACACGAACACAGGGCTTGCCCGCTGGTGGTGAGCAGGTAGAACCGCCGCCCGTCCACTCGGTCGACGAGCGACCCGGCGAACAGTCCGAGCACGACGAGCGGAATCGCCTGCGCCAACCCGACGGCGCCCGACCACGTGGTGCTCTTCGTCGTCTGCCAGACCTGGAACAGCACGGCGACCAGCGTCATCTGGCCGCCGAGAACGGACAGAGCCTGCCCGGCCCACAGCCGCCGGAACGCAGGCGAGGACCGAAGCGGAGTCACGTCGATCAGTGCGTGCCGGTACGTCACGCGGGATCCTCGGCCAGCTTCTCGGCGATCCGGTCGTGGAGACTCTTGCGCTCGAGAGCACGCTCGATGTCGGTGACGACCTGGGAGAGCGGGTAGGGGATCTCGGCCTCCAGGTCGGCGAGGGCGGCCTCGGTGGCCCGCCATTCCGCCGCCAGGCGACCGACGACGCGGCGAGCCTCGTCGGTGAGCGTCACCTTCCTGGTCCGCGCGTCGTCGCCCACGACGGTCCGGACCCAGCCGGCCCTACGCATGGCGGCGACTTTCTGGCTGAGCGCCGAATGCGTGCGCTGAACCGACTCGGCCAATTCCGCGATGGTCATGGGACCGCAGGCGTGGAGCCGAAGCAGCTCCATGACGAAGCTGGGCTTGAGCCCGTCGATCTGCTGTTCGGAGTAGATGCGGGCGATGTCGGCGTCCATCGACGCCTGGAGCAGCCGCAGAGGCCGCCAGAGGCTCCGCTGCGTCGGGTCGGACGGGTGGGTGTCGGCCATGCGGCACACCATAACAGTACTTATATAAGTACTGTCACTCTCTCGTCCGACGACTGCCGTCTGCCGGTGGCCGACATACTGTCGAACCCGTTACGAGGAGGACTGCCGATGCGCACCGTGACTTACTCGATGAACGTCTCGCTGGACGGCTACATCGTCGGGCCGGACGGCGGCTTCGACTGGGCGGCACCCGACGGGGAGGTCTTCCGCTTCGTCACCGACCAGATGCGAGAGGTCGGCGTCCACCTGATGGGACGGCGACTGTACGAGACGATGCTGTACTGGGAGACCGCCGACCTGGATCCCTCGCTCGACGAGTCGATGCTGAAGTGGGCCGCGATCTGGAAGCCGCTCCCGAAGGTGGTCTTCTCCACCACGCTGTCGGCGGTGCGGGGCAGTGCCCGCCTGGTCTCCGGCGGCCTGGCGGAGGAGATCGAGCGGTTGCGGGCCGAGCCCGGGGAGGGCGACATCGCGATCGGCGGCGCGACCCTCGCCGCCGAGGCGGCCGCGTCGGGTCTGATCGACGAGTACCGGGCCAGGGTCTGCCCGCTGCTGGTCGGCGGTGGCATTCCGTTCTTCCCCCGGCGCGAGCGCCGGGTGGACCTCGAACTCCTCGAAACCCGCACCTTCAGCTCGAAAGTCGTCTACCTCCGCTACCGCGTGGCGCGCTAGAGCGTGCGTCTCTCCGACGGGTCGGTCAGTCGATCGGATGTGTCTGTCCGGTCAGTGATCACTGATGCGATGTGGGACGGGATCGATCCGCTGGCGCCGGCCGATCCGGTCCGCGGACGACGGTGGGCCGACCACCTCCGCACACGCCATCGCATGGAAGTACCGCACCAGCTCGCCCGGGACCTCCCCGAGGAGCTCGGCTCGTTCCAGACCGCCAAGCACTCGACCTTCTGCCCGCGCGGAGGCGCTCACCGGAGTTCGCCCACCTGTTCCGGGGCGGTCCGGGGTGAGCGGAGAAGTTCCAGTCGGATGCCGTCCGCTTGCGGGGTCCGGGCGAGTGGATCCAACCGGGACTGGAGTTCCTGCCCGACCGCCGAGGGAGCGAAGAAGCCGGCCGCTTCCAGTGACAGCCGTACCGGCCTGCCCCCTGGTCCGACCAGGAGATGCGTTCGGCTGTTGGTCACGTGGCTGGTCACGCCACAGCCTGATGAACAGAAAAACCCCAGATCAACTGGGGTCTCTGCTGGTGTCCGAGGGGGGACTTGAACCCCCACGCCCGATAAAGGGCACTAGCACCTCAAGCTAGCGCGTCTGCCATTCCGCCACCCGGACGAGGTGTCCGCCGCCACGTGGGTGTGTTCCCCGCGGCGACATGGACAACAATACCAAGGTTTCGGAGTGCGTTTCACCTGCGTAACCGCACGCCGGGCGGTGTCCGGGGCGGCCCGGGAGCCGGTGGGCCGACGGCCGTGCACCGTGTGCGAGAGCGCGTGTACGACAGGTGAGAGTGACGGGGGGAGCCGGGGCTCCGGGGTCTCACGGGCAGCGTACGACCTGCCCGGCGTACGACAGGTTGCCGCCGAAGCCGAACAGCAGCACCGGGTCGCCGGTGCGCAGCGCTCCCTGTTCGACCAGCTTGGAGAAGGCGAGCGGGATGCTGGCGGCCGACGTGTTCCCGGACTCGGTGACATCGCGGGCGACCACCGCGTTGACGGCGCCGATCTTCGCGGCCAGCGGCTCGATGATCCGCAGGTTGGCCTGGTGCAGGACGACCCCGGCGAGATCGGCGGGTGCCATCCCGGCCTTCTCGCAGGCCTGGCGGGCGATGGCCGGCAGGCGGGTGGTGGCCCAGCGGTAGACGCTCTGCCCCTCCTGGGCGAACCGCGGCGGCGTGCCCTCGATGCGTACAGCGTGCCCCATCTCCGGCACCGACCCCCACAGCACGGGCCCGATCCCGGGCTCCTCCCCCGGCCGGCAGGCCTCCACCACGGCGGCCCCGGCGCCGTCGCCGACGAGGACGCAGGTGCTCCGGTCGGTCCAGTCGGTGACGTCGGACATCTTGTCGGCGCCGACGACCAGGGCGCGGGTGGCCGCGCCGGCCCGGACGGTGTGGTCGGCGGTGGCCAGCGCGTGGGTGAACCCGGCGCACACCACGTTCACGTCCATCGCGGCGGGCCGCGGGATGCCGAGCCGGGCTGCGACGCGGGCGGCCGTGTTCGGGGAGCGGTCGATCGCGGTGGAGGTGGCGACGAGGACCAGGTCGATGTCGTGCGGCGCCAGGCCGGCCGCGGCGAGCGCCTTGGCGGCGGCGTGCGCGGCGAGTTCGTCGACGGGTTCGTCGGGGCCGGCGATGTGCCGGGTGCGGATGCCCACCCGGCTGCGGATCCACTCGTCACCGGTGTCGACCATGCCTGCCAGATCGTCGTTGGTGAGCACCTTGGCGGGCTGGTAGTGACCGATGGCGGCGATGCGCGAGCCGTTCATGCAGGGGATCCCCTCGTTGCCGGGTAGCGGGATCCTTCAGTCTGAGCAGTGACTCACGGGTACGACGGCAGGTGAAGCCACAGGAATCGGGTGTCGGGATTGTCGGCTCCGGTCAGAGCGTAGGTCGTACGCTCCGGTCAGGGCGCAGGTCGTACGCTCCGGTCAGGCCGTCGGTCGTACGCTCCGGCCCGGAGCGCCGGACGTGCGCGCGAGCGCGCCGCCTCACCATCCGGTGCGCGCCTCGCCGAGCACCGTGCCGCCGATGTGCGCGGCGAGCGCGGCGGCGCGGGCGGGTCGCCCCACTTCGTCGTGTGGACGAAGACGGTGTGCCGGCCGGACCACCGTTCGCCGTCGGCGTCGTCGCAGTGGAACAGGATCTGGACGCCGTCGTATCCGGCGAGGCCCGGACGGTCGGCGTCCGGGTCGTCCGGCCAGGCGCCGTGCCGGCCGATGCCGGCCCTGCCCCGGCCGAGGGCCGCGACGAAGCGGTCCTCGACGGTTCCCCACGGCACACTCGCCCAGACGTGCAGGGGCAGCCCCGGGCGGAGCGCGGCCTCGTCCGCCGTCGCGACGTGGAGAGCGAAGGAGAGGTACGCGCCCGTGGCCGGATCGGTCCGGGTCTCCGCGTGCTCGAACCGGGCGCCGGGCAGGACCCCGGCCATCCGGCGCACATCCTCGGCCGTCTCCAGGTCGGCCGTGAGGTGCACCCGGTCCTCGCGCCGCGCCGTCAGGAGGTCCGCGAGTAGCCTGGCCTGCCGGTATGCGACCGTCTTGGCGGTGGAACGGAGGACGGGGTATGCCCGTGAGTTGCCCATGGTCCGCACGATCACACACCGCGGGCGCCCGGGCGGCAGCTTTTTCGCCGGCCCGCCTGGGGGTACCGGGGTACCGGAAGCGGGCCGCACGCTCAGCGTCCGTGTGCAGGACAATGAGACGGTGAAGGTCGCCTCGCCGTACGACGGCCGGGTGACCCACGGCTGCATCAAGGGCCGTTCCGGCCACCACGTACCGAACCCGGGGCTGATCAGAACATGGGACGAGTCACGGAACGACGCAGGGTCCTCCGCATCCGGGACGGGGCGGTGTCCGCCCGGCCGGACACGCTGGTCGCCGAGGAGCCGCTGGAGATCCGGCTGAACGGCAAGCCGCTCGCCATCACCATGCGCACCCCGGGCGACGACTTCGCGCTGGCGGCGGGGTTCCTGGTGAGCGAGGGCGTCCTGGCCACGGCAGCCGACCTCCAGAACATCGTCTACTGCGCGGGGGCCACCGGGGACGGCGGTGCGAACACCTACAACGTGGTCGACGTGAGGACCGCGCCGGGCGTCACGCTCCCGGACTTCAGTCTGGAGCGGAACGTCTACACCTCGTCCTCGTGCGGGCTGTGCGGCAAGGCCAGCCTGGACGCGGTCCGTACGACCACGCGCTGGCCGATCGCCGACACTCCCCCGCTGCGGGTCACGCCCGAGCTGCTGGCGGCCCTTCCCGACCGGCTGCGCGCGGCGCAGCGCGTGTTCGACCGGACCGGCGGCCTGCACGCGGCGGCCCTGTTCGGCGAGGACGGCGAGCTGCTGGACACCCGGGAGGACGTGGGCCGGCACAACGCGGTCGACAAGCTGGTCGGCCGGGCGCTCCAGCACGGTGGGCTGCCGCTGTCCCGGACGATCCTCATGGTGTCGGGCCGCGCCTCGTTCGAGCTGGCGCAGAAGGCGGTGATGGCGGGCATCCCGGTGCTGGCGGCGGTGTCGGCGCCGTCCTCGCTGGCGGTGGACCTGGCGGCGGAGACCGGCCTGACGCTGGTCGGCTTCCTTCGGGGCAACTCGATGAACGTGTACGCGGGCGAGGACCGCGTCGTCCTGCGGGAGAGCCCGGAGCGGGAGGGCCAGGAGCGGGAGCGCCGGGAGACCGAGGCCGCCACCCAGGGCTGACCATGCTCCCGGTGCCGGTCCGGTGAGCGGACCGGCCCGTCGGCGCGCGCGTTCGCCGACCCCTGCGTTCGCCGGTCCTCACGTATCCGATGCCCGCGTTCGCCGGTCCCCGCGTTAGCCGATGCCCGCGTTCACCGACCCCCGCGTTCGCCACCGCCTCCGTTCGCCGGCGCCCCGTCGCCGCCGCCAGCCGCCGCCGTCAGCCGTCCGTGCCGGAGACCCGGACCAGCAGGCCCGTGAACTGCTCGCGTTCGGCGGCCGTCAGCGGGGCGAGCAGGGCGTCGTTGGCCTCGCGGGCGGCCTTTTCGCAGCGTACGAGGAGACGCGCGCCGTCCTCGGTGAGGGTGACGGCGTTCTTGCGCCGGTCGCGGGGGTCGGGGGCGCGGTCGACCAGGCCGGTGGACTGGAGGTCGTTCAGGATGCCGACGACGTCCTTGGGGTCGAGGCTCACGGCGCGGCCGAGGTCGGCCTGGGCGACGGGGGCGAGGTCGCGGACGGCGGACAGGATGACGTGGTGCCACATCCGCAGACCCTCGGCGGCGAGGGCGTCGGCGACCAGGGCGCGGCCCCGCGCGGCGGCCCGGCCGAGCAGCCAGCTGGGGAGGGAGCGGATCGCGGGCAGAGGTGCTTCGGCCATGCCGGAAGCCTAGCCCAAGAATCATTGGACATCCCAACGAGCCTTCCCTATCGTTGGGGCTCCCCACGAATTCATAGGTCTTCCCAACGATCTCGCCGGGCGTCCCCACCCGGCCATGGAGGTGCGATGCGTCGTGTCCGGTACGAGTCCGCCGGCGGCCCCCTGTTCCTGGAGGAGGTCCCCGTGCCCGAGCCCGGCCCCGGGGAGCTGCTGGTGCGCTGCGCGGCCGTCGGCGTCACCCTGCCGACGGTCCGCAAGGTCACCGAGGCCGCGGAGCCGATCGCGCTGGGCGGGGAGATCGCCGGCGAGGTGGTCGCGGCCGGCCGGGGCGTGACCCGGTTCCGGTCCGGCGACCGGGTGACCGGTCTGTGCTTCGGGTACGGGTACGCCGATTTCGCCGTCCTGCGCGAGGACATGACCTCACCGGTACCGGACGGCGCGGACGCGGTGACGGCGGTCGCGCTGGTGCGCAGCGGTCTGGTGGCGCTCGGGGCCCTGGATGCGGCACGGCTCACGCCCGGGGAGTCCGTCCTCGTGACGGCGGCGGCGAGCGGGGTCGGGCACCTCGCGGTGCAGCTGGCGCGGGCGCGGGGCGCGACCCGGGTAGTGGGGGCGGTGTCCGGGCCGGGGAAGGCGGCGTTCGTCCGGTCGCTGGGCGCGGACGACTGCGTCCGGTACGGCGACGACGGGTGGGGCGAACCCGTCGACTGCGCGCTGGACGCTGTGGGCGGTGACCTGCTCACCCCCGCCCTCGCCGCGCTCGCCCCGCACGGCCGACTGGTCGCGTACAGCTCCGGCGGCGGCACCGTCCGGGCGTACGACCTGCTGGTGGGCGCCAAGTCGGTGATCGGGTTCCAGATGGCGCTGATCGCCCGCAACCGGCCGGAGGTGTACGAGCGTTGGCGGCGGGAGCTGTGGCGGCTGTACACGGAGGGTGCCGTACGGCCCGCCGTGCACGGGGAGTTCGCCCTGGAGGACGCGGCGAAGGCGCACGAGGTGATCACCACCCGGGCCAACCTCGGCAAGGTCGTCCTGCGCCCGTAAGTGCCCGCACGCTCCTTGTGAGGCGCTGCGTCCCCAACTACCTTCGAGGGGACGCACGTTGGACGTGGGATGTCCGGATGTCCAGTCGTCCGGCTGAGGAAGGGCAGGTCGCTCCGTGCCGTCAGGTCTTCGCGCCCGTCTCAGATCCGCCCGTCTCAGATCCGCACTGGCCACCGCCGTCCTCACCACGGGCGCGCTGCTGACACCGCTCCTCCCGGCCCACCCGGCGCAGGCCCGGCCGGCCGGCGGTCCCCCGGAGTTCGAGCAGCAGGTGCTGTTCCGGGCCTCCCAGGACCCGGGGTACGCGTGCTTCCGTATCCCGGCGGTCGTGCGGGCGGCCGACGGCACACTGCTGGCGTTCGCCGAGGGCCGGGTCCTCAACTGCGGGGACGCGGCCGACATCGACATCGTGCTCAAGCGGTCCACCGACGGCGGGCGCAGTTGGGGTCCGTTGCAGGTGGTCGACGAGGGGGCCGGCGACACCCACGGCAATCCCGCGCCGGTCGTGGACCGTTCGACCGGACGCATCTGGCTGGCGGAGACGTACAACACGGGTCGTACGGACAGCGCCAGTTGCTCGGTGCCGTGCGATCGCACCCCCCATCTGCGGTACAGCGACGACACCGGCCGGACGTGGTCGCCCGCGCGTGACCTGAGCCCGGAGATCCTGCCCGCCGACTGGAACTCCTGGTACGCGACCGGGCCGGTGCACGGCATCCAGCTCACCCGCGGGCGGTACGCGGGGCGCCTGGTGTTCGGGGTCAACACCGAGACCTGGGACGGCGGCAGGGTCAGCGCCAACCACGCGGCGCTGATCGTCAGCGACGACCACGGGGAGCACTGGCGGATCGGCGCCACCGACACCTGGCCCGTCGCCGCCGACGGGACCTTCCGGCAGAAGCCCTCCGAACTGACGCTCGCCGAACGCGGGGACGGTTCGGTGCTGGTCAGCGGCCGGGAGCAGGACGGCACCGACCTCGGCCACCGCACGCAGGCCGTCAGCCGTGACGGCGGGAGCAGCTTCACCGCGCCGTTCCGCGCCCTGCCCGGCCTGTACACCCCGCAGGTGCAGGGCTCGCTGCTGCGTCTGGGCGACCGCCTGCTGCTCGCCTGCCCCGCCGACCCCGACCGGCGCCGCACGATGATGATCCGCTCCTCCTACGACGGCGGCCGGACCTGGGACACGGTGGACCGCGGCACGGTGGTCACCCCGGACTGGTCCGGCTACTCCGATCTGGTGCGGGCCGACTCCGGCACGGTCGGTCTGCTGTACGAGGGCGGCGCGGTGGACGCGCGGGACGAGATCCGTTTCGCCCGCTTCACCGAGGACTGGCTCGCGCCGCGCCGCGATCCCGACCCGGTCACCGCCGACCGCGCCCACTACGCCCGCCCGGCCGCGGTGCTCGGCGGCGCGCAGGAGACGGACGGGGTGTCCGGGGGCGCGCTTGAGTTCGACGGCGCCGACGACGCCGTACGCCTGCCCTACCGCCCGGAACTTCCCCTGGACGAGCAGGACTTCACGGCGTCGCTGTGGTTCCGGTACACGGTGACGGCCGGGGAGCAGCCGATGCTGTGGATGGGCGGCATCGGCACCGGCCAGCCGCAGGTGTGGCTGCGCGGCGAACCGGCGAACCACCGCCTCCAGGGGCTGGTGACCGTACGGGACGGTGCCGGTGCGCCGCAGACCGCGTACGTGCGCACGGACACCGCGTACAACGACGGCCAGTGGCACCACGCCGTGCTCCGCCGGGGCGCCGGCCGGCTGTCGCTGTCGGTGGACGGCACCCGGTCGGACGTCGCCGGCCCACCGGGTTCCGTCAGCCGCAACTCCCCCTTCGGCGTCCACCTCGGTCAGCGCATGGACGGCCGCGCCTACTTCACCGGCGCGCTGGACGAGGTGCGCGTCTGGGACCGGGCGCTGACCGACGCCGAGCTGGCGGATCCCCGGGTGCTGCGGTCAGCGCGGGACACGGTCCTGTGGCTGCCCCTGGACGCCGTGCGCGGCTGACTCCCCGGCCGGGTCCGTGCTCGCCTGCGGATCGCGGGCCCGGCGTTTGGCGATGACGGCGCACACCATCAGCTGCATCTGGTGGAACAGCATCAGCGGCAGCACGGCCAGGGAGGCGTGGGCACCGAACAGGACGCTGGCCATGGGCAGTCCCGAGGCGAGGGACTTCTTCGACCCGGCGAACTGGAGGGCGATCCGGTCCTCCCGGCCGAAACCGAGCGCCCGGCCGCCGTACCAGGTCAGGGCCAGCATCACGGCCAGCAGGACGGCCTCCACGGCCAGCAGACCGGCCAGCCGTACGGCGCTGACCTGGTGCCAGACACCCTGGTTCACGCCCTCGCTGAACGCGGTGTAGACGACCAGCAGGATGGAGCCGCGGTCGACGAGTCCGAGGACCCTCTTGTGCCGGGCGACGAAGTCCCCGATCCAGCGCCGCAGCAGCTGCCCGGCGAGGAACGGCACCAGGAGCTGGCCCACGATCTTCACCAGCGAGTCGGCGGAGAACCCGGCCTCGCCGCCGAGCAGCCCCGCCACGAGCAGCGGGGTGAGCACGATGCCGGCGAGGGAGGAGAAGGAGCCGGCGCAGATCGCCGCGGGCACGTTGCCGCGGGCTATCGAGGTGAACGCGATCGACGACTGGATCGTGGACGGCACCAGTGTCAGGAACAGCAGGCCCTGGTAGAGCGGCTGGGTCAGCACGGCCGGCACGAGCCCGCGCGCGGCGAGCCCGAACACCGGGAAGATGACGAAGGTGCAGGCCAGGACGGTGAGGTGGAACCGCCAGTGGGTGAGTCCGGCCAGCGCCTCCCGGGTGGACAGCCGGGCGCCGTAGAGGAAGAACAGGAAGGCGATCGCGGCTGTGGAGGCCCCCGAGGCGACGTCCGCGCCGGTGCCGACGGCCGGGAACAGCGCGGCGAGGCCCACCGTCCCGAGCAGCAGCACGATGTACGGGTCGATCGGCATCCGAGCCGGCCAGCGCAGGCGATTCACAGTGCTCCGGTGTGCTGTGCGTGTGTCGTGCGGTCCCGGGCCCGCGGGGCCCCTCCACCATCGTGCCCCGCCCGCGGCCGATCGGGAAACCCGCACACCGTGCTGACAGTCATCATGAACCGCGATGACCGGGCTAGGCTCGGGGTGTGTACGAACCGACGCAGCTGCGCACCTTCCTGGCGGTCGCCCAGACGCTGAGCTTCACCCAGGCGGCCCGGCGGCTGGGGCTGCGCCAGTCCACGGTCAGCCAGCATGTCCGCCGGCTGGAGGACGCGGCCGGCCGGCAGCTGTTCTCGCGGGACACGCACGCGGTGGAGGTGACCGAGGACGGCGAGGCGATGCTGGGGTTCGCCCGCCGGATCCTGGCCGTGCACGAGCAGGCGACCGCGTTCTTCACCGGCACGCGCGTGCGTGGCCGGCTGCGCTTCGGCGCCTCGGAGGACTTCGTCCTGACCCGGCTGCCCGAGATCCTGGAGGCCTTCCGCTACGACCACCCGGAGGTCGACCTGGAGCTGACGGTGGAGCTGTCCGGCACCCTGCACGAGCGGCTGGCCGCCGGGAAGCTGGACCTGGTGCTGGCCAAGCGGCGGCCGGAGGATTCCCGCGGCACGCTGGTCTGGCGCGACGACCTGGTGTGGATCGGCGCCGAACGGCTGCGCCTGGACCCCGACCGGCCGGTCCCGCTGATCGTGTACCCGCCGCCCGGCCTCACCCGGGCCCGGGCGCTGGAGGTGCTGGAGCGGCAGGGCCGGCAGTGGCGGATCGCGTGCACCAGCGGCAGCCTCAACGGGCTCATCGCCGCGGCCCGGGCCGGCCTCGGTGTGATGGCCCACTCCCGGCGGCTGATCCCGCCCGGCCTGTTCCGCCTGCCCGAACGCTCCGGCCTGCCCGAACTGGGAAAGGTGGACTTCGTCCTCGTCCACGGCAGCCGCCGCGGCGCGACCGAGGGCGCCGCGGACGCCCTGGCGGCGGCGGTCCTGGCGGGCGGGGAGCGACTCCGGCGGCGGGGCGGATGACGGGAGGGCCGGGCGGGACTCCGCGTCAGCGGGGCAAGGGGTACGTGAGCTGCTTGACGCGGCGCGGGAACGGGATCGTCTCGACGTGCTGGACGCCGTCGAGGCGGCCCAGCGGTCCGCTCAGGCAGCCGTACAGCCCGGCGGTGTCGCGGACACAGGCCGGCCCGACGCCCCGGGCGGCCACGGGGCGCGGGGTGGCCCACGGGGCTCGGGGGGCCAAGAGGCGCGGGGTGGCCCACGGGGCTCGGGGGGCCAAGAGGCGCGGGTAGGCCGAGGGGCGCGGGGCAGCCGAGAGACGCGGGGCAGCCGAGGGGCCGGTAGGACCCAGGACGCGGGTAGGGCAGTAGGCGGGGGACGGCCAGGCACGGAGCAGCCAGGACGCGCGGCACGGTCACGGCGCGCGGAACGGACACAGGACGCGATGCGGCCGAGGGACGCGGGAAGGACAGCGGCCGGGGGGCGGCCGGGGGTGGCGCAAACACCAGGTGGGGGCCGGCCCCCGGACGCACGCCCGGCGCGGGACGGTCAGGAGCCTCAGGCTCCCGGGCCGCCCAACCTCAGCCCCCGGCCACCCAGGCCCACCCTCCGCCGCTCAGGACGCACGCCCGGCCCGGGACGGCCACACACCGCGAGTTCCCGGGCCACCCAACCCCGACCCCCGGCCGCCGAAGCCGGCCCCCGGCCGCTCAAGCCCGCCCCCCGGACATAAGAACCCGGCCCTCCGGCTGCCGAAATCCGGCTCCGGGGCCGCTGAGGCCCGGCCCGGGGCGCCCGGGCGCGCGGGGGGCCGTAACCGGCCCGTACAGATTCGGTGGAGATTACGGTACCGAAACTTACTGACCCGTCAGTATTGTGTCCGGCCCCTACCCATGTGCGGGCATTTCACGACCCCCGGCCGGGGAGAACGTGAGGTTTGCTACCTTTCCGTACCCCTCCCGCATGCCGGGCGGGTGGGGTAGCTTTCACGGCCTGACGGCGGTGTGCCGGCCAACGTCACTGAGGCGCGAGACACAGGGAGCGAGGTTGCGCGAGTTCACCAACCCGCCGCTGGAGTCGCCGGTGCCGGTCGGCGGTCTGGCGGATGCCGTCTTCGAGCACGCGGTGACCGACCCGCTGCACATCGCCCTCGGCCGCAAGGACGCCTCCGGGCAGTGGCGGGACGTGACCGCCGCCGGGTTCCGCGACGAGGTCATGGCGCTCGCCAAGGGCCTCCTCGCCCGTGGCGTCCGGTTCGGCGACCGCGTCGCGATCATGTCCCGCACCCGCTACGAGTGGACCCTGTTCGACTTCGCCCTGTGGACGATCGGCGCCCAGGTGGTGCCCGTCTATCCGACGTCCTCGGCCGAACAGTGCTTCTGGATGCTGCACGACGCCGAGGTCTCCGCCGCGGTCGTCGAGCACGAGGACCACGCCATGACCATCGCCACGGTCATCGGCCGGCTGCCGCGGCTGCGTGAGCTGTGGCAGCTGGACGCCGGCTGCGTGCAGGAGCTGTACGACGCCGGGGCCCACCTGGAGGACGAGATCGTGCACCGGCACCGGCAGGCCGTCACGCCGGACTCGGTCGCCACGGTCATCTACACCTCGGGCACCACCGGCCGCCCCAAGGGCTGCGTCCTCTCGCACGGCAACTTCATGTTCGAGGCGGACACCGTCATCCGGCGGTGGGAGCCGGTGTTCCACTCGAAGAAGGGCGACGAGGCGTCGACCCTCCTGTTCCTGCCGCTGGCGCACGTCTTCGGGCGGATGGTGGAGGTCGCCGCGATCCGCGGCCGGGTCCGCTTCGGGCACCAGCCGCAGCTGAACGCCGCCGCCCTGCTGCCCGACCTGGCCGCGTTCCGTCCGACGTTCATCCTCGCGGTCCCCTACATCTTCGAGAAGGTGTTCGCCTCGGCTCGCCGCAAGGCCGAGAAGGACGGCCGGGCCGGGGCGTTCGAGAAGGCCGTCGACATCGCCGTGCACTACGCGGAGGCCGTCGAGGCCAAGGCCTGGGGCACCGGGCCCGGCCCGTCGGCGGGACTGCGGATGCAGCACCAGCTGTACGACAAGCTGGTGTACGCGAAGATCCGCGCCGCGATGGGCGGCCGGCTGCGCAACGCGATGTCCGGCGGATCGGCGATGGACCGCCGGCTGGGACTGTTCTTCGCGGGCGCGGGCGTGCAGATCTACGAGGGCTACGGCCTGACCGAGTCGACGGCCGCGGCGACCGCCAATCCGCCCGAGCGCACCCGCTACGGCACCGTGGGGCAGGCCGTTCCGGGCGTCACCGTGCACATCGCCGACGACGGGGAGATCTGGCTGCACGGCGGCAACGTCTTCCAGGGCTACCTCAACAACCAGAAGGCCACCGACGAGACCCTGCACGACGGCTGGCTGGCCACCGGGGACCTGGGTTCCCTGGACGCGGACGGCTATCTGACCATCACCGGCCGCAAGAAGGAGATCCTGGTGACCTCCGGCGGCAAGAGCGTCTCCCCGGGCGCGCTGGAGGAACGGGTCCGCGACCACCCGCTGGTCAGCCAGTGCATCGTCGTCGGCAACGACCGCCCTTACATCGCCGCCCTGGTCACGCTCGACCAGGAGGCGGTCGCCCACTGGCTCCAGATGCGCAACAAGCCGAGACCGGCCCCGGCCGAGCTGGTGCGCGACGCGGACCTGGAGGCCGAGGTGCGGCGGGCGGTGGTCGCCGCGAACACCCTGGTCTCCCAGGCCGAGTCGATCCGCACCTTCCGCATACTCGCCCAGCCGTTCACCGAGGAGCACGGCCTGCTGACGCCGTCGCTGAAGCTGAAGCGCAAGGCGATCGAGAAGGCGTACGAACGTGAGGTCGAGGCGCTGTACCGGGCGTGAGGAGCCGCTCCGGGTGTGACGTGCGGCATGGAGGAGATCGGATCGCGTGGTCAGGAATGCATGGCGGCCCGTGATCGTTGAGCATGTCAGTACCCCCTGTCGACAAACGAAGGATCAAGAGGCTCGTGAGCAGCAAGGTCCCCCCGATCATCCTCAACAACGGCGTCGAGATGCCCCAGCTGGGTTTCGGCGTCTGGCAGGTGCCGGACGACGAGGCCGAGCGGGCCGTCACCACGGCGCTCGAGGCCGGGTACCGCAGTATCGACACCGCGGCGATCTACGGCAACGAAGAAGGCACCGGCAAGGCCATCGCCGCCTCCGGCCTGCCCCGTGAGGACGTCTTCGTCACCACCAAGCTCTGGAACAGCGACCAGGGGTACGACTCCACGCTGCGCGCCTTCGACGCGTCGCTGGAGAAGCTGGGTCTCGACTACGTCGACCTGTACCTGATCCACTGGCCGCTGCCCTCCCGGGACAAGTACATCGACACGTACAAGGCGTTCGAGAAGCTGCACGCGGACGGCCGGGCGCGCGCCATCGGCGTGTCCAACTTCCTGCCCGAGCACCTGCGCCGGCTGATCTCCGAGACCGCCGTCGTCCCGGCCGTCAACCAGATCGAGCTGCACCCGCATCTCCAGCAGCAGGCCGCCCGTGACTTCCACGCCGAGCGGGGCATCGCCACCGAGGCCTGGTCGCCGCTCGGCCAGGGCAAGGGCCTGCTGGAGGTGCCGGCGGTGGTGGCGATCGCGCGGAAGCACGACCGCACCCCGGCCCAGGTCGTGCTGCGCTGGCACGTGCAGCTCGGCAACATCGTCATCCCGAAGTCGGTGACGCCGTCCCGGATCAAGGAGAACATCGAGGTGTTCGACTTCAGCCTGGACGACGAGGACCTCGCGGCGATCAGCGCCCTGAACGAGGACCGGCGCCTGGGGCCGGACCCGGCCGCCTTCGACATGGCCTGATCCCCCGGACCCCGGCGGACCAGGCGGCACCGGACCGCGGTACACACGGCCGTGCGCCCCGCTCAGCGGCGGGGCTGGTCCGGCCCGGCACCGGCGTGGTGGTCTCCCCGCTGATCGCCCTCATGCAGGACCAGGTGGACGCCCTGCGCGCCCTCGGCGTCCGCGCCGG
>NZ_JBEZWU010000035.1:0-48865 GCF_040637655.1 Streptomyces sp. NPDC028722 | reverse complement strand
CGCAGCTTCTTACGGGCCCGGGAGAGCCGGGAGGCCACCGTTCCGACCGGAATCCCCAGGGCCCCGGCTGCGGCCTCGTAGTCCAGGCCCTCCCCCAGGCAGAGCGTGATGACCTCGCGCTCCGGTCTGCGCAGCGCGGCCAGGGCGGTCAGGGCCGTGGCGAGGCGCTGCCGATCGTCTACCCGGTCGGCCACCTCGTCGGCGTGGTCGGGCACCGACAACTCGGCCGCCGCGGCGGCGTTGGCCGCCGCCCGGTAGCGCCGGTTGCTCCGGTACTGGTTACGCGCCGTGTTGGTGGCGATGCCCAGCAGCCAGGGCCGCAGGGAGCCGCCCTCCGGATCGACCCTGTCACGAAGCCGCCACGCCTCCAAGAAGGTCGCCGCCATCACGTCCTCGGCCACCGACCAGTCGGCGGTCAGCCGGAAGGCATGGTTGTAGACCGCGCGGCCATAGCTGTCGAAAAGCTCAGCGAACGCGCTCGACTCCCCGGCCCGTACCCGGGTACGCATATCAGTGCTCACCTCAATGAGCTGTCCGGCACCCCACACCGACTTCCCGTGACCTGCGTCACACTCACCTCCGGTATGGGGTGTAGCCCTATCGGCACCACGGGTAACTGCGGTTCCGCGGGTGCCGACCGAACCGCCGCGAGCCGGATGGGCGGCTGGTCGTAGTAGCGGCCGCAGCGCATCTGCTGCTCCGCGAAGGAGACGCCGGTGGCTTCCATGCGGACGACGGCCTGGCCCGGGCCGGCGGCACGGCGCCGTATCGCGCCTGAAGCGCCTCCGGCTCGACCTTGCCCGGCAGCATGACCTCGACCATTACTGCAGTGTTCATGACGACTCCTGTCGACTCCACCAACACCGTTACTGACTGGTGTGTTCGTCCACTCGTCCAGAGCTTCGGTGGTGTGGGTACGTGCCCTCGGCAGCGCTTCGGCGAGGTCGTCGGGGACTGTCTCGGTGCCAGCGGCCAACAGCTCCAGCGCCTTGCGGCCCGCCTCTGTTACCGCAACCGCATCCTGGGCGATCACCTCCTCCACCGTGCGGACGTGTTCGCCGTCGGCGCGCAGCTCATAGGCGCGCGCTTCCGGCGGTGTGCAGCCTCGGCGGCCGTCCAGCACCGGGCCGGGTCGGCCGTCGCGGCGAACGGCTGTCCGGCCAGGTCGAACCCGAGCCGGTCGAGGTTCCATCCGGCCTTCCGCTACGCCCTCGGCATCCACGATCTTGTGGACTCTCGCACGACACCTCGGGACAGGGGCCCGACCTGAGCGAGGCCGGTACGACAACGGTGCAAACACGCCGCCCCGGAGCTGATAAGCACATCGCCCGCGTCTGGTGGCCAGCGTTATCGGAGGTCAGCCGTCGCCCTTGCGTTCCTCCTGACGCCGCTGGTAGCGCCAGACGGCCAGCAGCGGCAAGGTATCGATGTCTCCATGCCGGCTCCAGTGGGCCGATGCGCTGTCCGGCCTCCACGCAGCGCGGGTCATCGCGACAAGCAAGCGCCGCGACCGCGTACGCGCATATGCGCTGCCGCTCGTCGTGGGTGAGCTCCACCAGCACCTCCCCGATCTCCGGCCCCGGACCCCGGTAGTGCGCCAATCAGCGGGAGGCCGGAGCCTGCTGCCGCCGGCCCTGCCCGGGGGACGTGCGGGCCGCTTCCGGGCGGGCGGCCCGGTGCCGGCCTGCGGACCTCGCCGTGCCCGCACGGGTGGACGCCGTCGACTGCGGGTCGGCTTCCGGTCCTGTCTGGTTGACGCTCATGCGCTTGCTTCTCCCTGAGAGGGCGGTCTCCCCGCCGTGGGCGGGTGCGCGACCGGCCGGTGCGCCCGGGGACCGGTGATCCACCGTTAGGAACGCGCCGGCCGCCGGTCCACCACGGTCGCGTCTTGCCCCTTGCGTCACCTGGCAGTTCACGCCGGGCGGGCACGGACCGTGCCCCTTCGGGCAGGGTGTGCGCGGTCGGTGGAATCCGTGCGCCGCCCTTCCTAGGCTGCGCGGCCTGCGACACCCCGGCCGCCGCGTCCGTGCGCGGCGGCGCCGTCCCCGACAGGAGAACCGTATGAGCCGTCCCTGGGCCACCGCCGTGTCGTCCGACCGGTTCCTCGCCCGGCTCGAAGCCGGCATGGCCGCCACCGCTCCCGGCGCCGACGGGGGTCCGGCGTCCGGTCCCGGCGGTCTGCCGGGCTGGCTGTGGCAGGTGGCCGCCGTGCTGTACGACGGCCAGGACGCCGCCGAGGCGAGGCACTGGGCGCCGCGTCTGCACGACGCGCTGGCGCGCCTGGACGGGCGGGTGCCGTTCGCCGTCGTGCACGACTGGCACGCCCGCACCGTCACGCCGATGCTGGCGGAGGCGAGCGCGCGGCGGGGCCGGCCGCCGGGACCGCAGGAGGCGGTACGGGACCTGCACCTGCGGGCGCTGGCGGGCGAGCGCAGCACGGAGGCCGAGTGGGAGGCGGTGCTGGAACCGGCGTCGCGGGTGGCCTACCGCCTGGCCTACGCCTACGCCGACGCCTTCGCCGACGCGTATGCCGGGGCCCACGCCTACGCCGTCGCGCACGGCTACGGCGCCGAGCGGGCCGCCGAGTTCGCGGGCGGCTACGCCGAGTCGAACACCGGCGCCAACGCCGCGTCCTTCGCCCACGGCAATGCCCGGGCGAACGCCGGTGCCACGGCGGCGGCCTGGGCCGCGGCCGACGCGCACGCCTACGCGGAGACCTTCCCCTTCGCCCAGGTACACGTATGCGCCCTCGCCTGGGCCGGCCGGGAACGGACGACGGCCCAGGACGGAGACGGAGACGGGGCCGGAGCCGGGGCCTGGGACGGGAACTCGGGCGAGGGGGACGGGCGGGAGGTGCGGCTCCGGTGGGCTTACCGGCGGCTGGCCGACGGACTCCTCGACGGCCTGGCCCGGGTGACGTCCTGACGCACCCGGGAGGGCGGGAGGGGCCCGGTGGCCCCGCCCGCCCGCGGGTCTCACGCCTCGGGCCGCCGGCCCTTGACGGCCACCCGCCGGCCCTGACGGGCGTACGGGTAGTAGTCCCAGATTGCGTGGTGCTGGACGCTGCGGTTGTCCCAGAACACCAGGGTGTCCGGCGTCCAGCGGACCCGGCAGCTCAGCATCGGCGTGCGGGCGACCAGGTCGAACAGCATGGTGAGCAGCGCCTTGCTCTCGCCGCCGGACAGCTGCACGATGTGCGAGGTGTAGGCGGGGTTGACGAACAGCAGCTTGCGGCCGGTCTCGGGGTGGCGCACCACGACCGGGTGTTCGTTCCTGGGCAGGACGTAGCCGTCCGGAGGTGTGTGGCCCTGCCAGGCGACGGCGTCGTCGTGGACGGCGGTCAGTCCGTCCAGGAAGGTCCTCATCGCCGGGGACAGCATCTCGTAGGCGAGGTGCATGTTGGCGAACAGGGTGTCGCCGCCGCTGCCGATGTCCGGGGTGCGGGTGATGTGGAGCATCGAGCCGAGCGCCAGTTCGGGGTTGGAGGTCCCGTCGGCGTGCCAGCCGTGCCCGTCGACGTCGGTGGAGTCCTTGTCGGCGCTGATCTCCAGGACGAAGGGGTCGCGGCCCTCCGGGACGGCCACCGGCAGCGGGCGCAGTTCACCGAAGTGGGCGGCGAAGCGCTTGTGGTCCTCGGGCGACAGCACCTGGTCGCGGAAGACGAGCACGTGGTGTTCGAGGAAGGCGTGCCGGATCTCCGCCAGCTGCCGGTCCGGCAGTTCACGGGACAGGTCGACGCCGGTCACCTCGGCGCCGACGACCGGCGTCAGCGGGTCGGTACCGATCGTTTCGTAGACCGTTCGGGGCCTGGTGGTGATGCGCTCGACCGCATCCAGTACGAACTTCTCCATGATGTCCTTCTGCTCTTCCTGCTGCGGGGGTGGGTCGGTTCGGGTCACAGGCCGCGCGCCAGCAGATCGGCCAGGATCATCCGGCCGAAGGCCAGGTTCCCGTGGATGGCGTCGTCGGGCTCGCACAGTTCGGGGCGCTGCCGGCCCGCGGCGTCGGTGGTCCGCTCGCGCAGGTCGACGACCTCCACCCCGAGCGGGAGAACGGCTCGGCGGAGGGTGTCCTGCACGGCCCGGAAGACCTCGGCGTCGGCGTGGCCCGGGACCCGCTGGGGCGGCAGCACCGCGAGCGTGCGCAGGCCGAGTCCGCGTACCCGGCGGTAGAAGGCCAGCGCTCCGCTGGACATGGCCAGCACGATGTCGTCGAAGAGCCGGCTCGACAGGAAGCCCGGCGGGAAGGCGCCGCGTACCCGGTAGACCTGCCAGTTCTCGGCGGTGGCGACGAAGTGGGCGCTGAATCCGAGCGTCGACACCAGCGGGACGGTCAGCGCGCCGAGGCCGGTGATGTCCAGTTCGGCCAGGAAGCGGCGGTAGTAGCGGTCCGCCTCGGGTTTGCGGAACACGATGTCGTCCCCGCTGCTGTCGAAGAACTCGGCGGTGAACTCCCGTCCGGCGCCGAGCGGGCCGCCGTGGAAGGGGATGCCCGCCTCCTTCGCCGCCCGGCCGATCGGCCCGGCGTGCGAGTCGCCCAGCAGCAGGAACCTAGCGGGGGCTGTAGTAGTCGAGTACGGCGTCATCGCACCAGACGTCCTCTCCGCGAGCGGGGCCGGGGGCAGGGGCGGGGGCCGGGCGGGGTGCGGCAGGGGGCCGGGCGAGTGCGCCGAGGAACTGGCGCATGACGAAGGCGACGCCGTCCGGTGTGACCGTGCGCAGGTTCGGCTCGAAGAACGCCGCCTTGAAGGGCGGGCCGGTGATGATCTCGTACGCGGGGAAGTAGTCGATGTGGTCCTGTTCCAGGGCCAGTTGACCGGCGACGGCCCGCAGTACGGCCTTGGAGTACGTGGTGGCGGTGAGCGCGTGGCCGCCGGTGGCGGTGGCGGTCAGCGGTACGGGCGAGACGGTGAGCACGATGCGCAGCGCCGGGTTGGCGGCGCGGGCGAGCCCGAGGGCGGCCGACAGGTCGCGGTGCACGTCGGCGAAGGCGGCGTTGCGGAAGGCGTGCCGCCGGGCGTCGAAGGCGCCGCGCACGGTGCCGGGGCAGACCTGGTAGACCGCGCCGGTGGCACGGTTCTCCCAGGCCTCGGTCAGGCCCAGGGTGACGATGAGGCAGCCGGCGGTGGCGAGGGCACCGCCGATGGCCGCCAGGGTGGTCCGGCGGGCGGACAGCACGGCCTCCGCCGAGTCGTGTCCCCCCGGTTCGACCGACGGGCGGAACGGGTCGAAGAAGCGGCCGTCCTCGCGCCAGACCTCGTCGGGCGGGGCGGTCTCGCCGCTCGCCCAGGACAGCCACTGCCGGAGCGCGGCGGCGGTGTAGACGTTGCCGGTGCGGAACGAGAACACGCCGTACTGGCGGTGCTGCCGCTCGGCCGGGGTGAGTCCCGGCGGCGCGGGCTCGGTGACACGCCAGTTCATGCCCCGGTCGAGCAGGGCGGGACCGATGTGGCGCGCGAAGCAGGAGCCGACGGTGAGGACGGGATCGTCCTGCCCGAGGGAGAACGTTGGGGTCCACAGGTCCCCGATGGCGGAGGGCTCCGGCTCGGCCACGGCGGAACGCCAGAACGAGCGGGGCGGCAGGGACTGGTACGGATTCTGGTACGGATTCTGGTGCGGGTGCACGGCGGTGGCCTCGGATTCCTTCCGGGGGCGCGTCAGCGGTGGTCGGGGACGGCTGTCGCCGCCGCGTTGATGTCCTCGGCGATCGTCCGGACCTGGGGCGGCCGGACGATGCCGTAGTGGTCGGTGTCCAGGACGCGGCAGTGCGCCGGCCGGGGCAGATGTGCCCGCCACAGGTCCAGTTGCTCGTCGGGAGAGCCGAGCGCGGGCAGGTCGACCGGCGGGCGGGCCGCCAGCCAGAGCCGGCTGGGTGTGCCGGACAGACGCGGCGGCTCGTACTCCGCCATGCTCGCGAGGTTGGCCCGGCAGCGGCGCGCCAGCCGCTCGGCGTAGTCCCGCGCCGCCTGCCCCGTCGCCGCGTTCGTGCCGCCCGTGCCGCCCGTGCCCAGCTCGTGGGCGAAGACGGCGTCGATCCGCGCTTCGTCGTAGTCCGCGAAGCGCGGCCCGGCACCGGGCGGCGGCGGGTCGATGAGGAACAGGCCGTCCGCCGCCCGGCCGGCCGTCTCCGCCTGGGCTGCCATCTCCAGCGCCACCCAGGCGCCGAAGGACCAGCCGGCCAGGTGCAGGCGCCACGCGCCGTGCGGGAAGCGGCCGCGCAGGGCGGCCTGGTAGTGCCGGGCCCGTTCCGCCAGGGACCACGGTGGCGCGGTGCGGTGCAGGGCGGGATCGGCGATCAGGCAGACGGTGAGGCGCGGGTCGAGCGACGACACCAGGGCCCGGTAGGCCTGGATGTCGCCGCCGACGGGGTGGACCAGGCACAGCACGTCGCGTCCCGTGCCGTCCTGCCACACTTCCAGGGATACGGGGTGGCCGGTGGCCGCTCGGGGTTCAGCCGGTTCGGCCTGCGTTGGTTCGCCGAGCAGCGACAACACCTCCGTCAGGCTGACCCGGTGGCTCATCCGGGAGAGTTCGAGGTCGATGCCGAAGTGCCGTTTCACCTCGCTGATCAGGTCGAGCAGGGTCAGTGAGTCGGCGCCCAGGTCGTAGAGGGACGCGTCCGGGTCCAGTTCCGCCAGGCCCAGCCAGTGGCACAGGTGCTCCGTGAGCCGTTCGGCGGGCCGGAGGGTCGCTTCCGGCCGGGCGGCGGCTTCCGCCGGAGCGGGGGCCGGTGCTTCCGTGGGGACCGGTGCTTCGGCGGGGGCCTCGTAGAAACCGCGGGCCTGTTCCGGAGGGGTGGTGGACACCAGGAGCTGCGGCAGTTGCAACCGCAGGGCCCGTTCGAACACCCGGCGGCCCTCCGCTACGCCGAGGCCGACCGCCAGGTGCGCCTGGTGACGGGCGTCCGACCGCAGCGCCTCCCGGGCCATCCCGGCCTCGCGCCAGATGTCCCAGTCGATGCCGAGCCGCAGCGTGGTCTCCGCCGGAGTGGCCCGGTGGCGGGCGAAGCCGTCCAGCAGACCGCTCGCCGCGGCGTAGTCGAGCTGCCCGACGCCGCCGAACAGGGCCGCCATGGACGAGCAGTACGCGGCGAACTCCGGCCGGTAGCGCTCGATCAGGGACTCGATCAGCAGGGCGCCGTTCAGCTTGGCGGCGGTGGCCCGGCGCATGGCGGCGCCGTCGCGCCGGACGATGAGGCCTCCGGCCGCCACGCCGGCGGCGTGGACCACGCCGTCGACCCGGTCGGTGTACCGCTCGATCAGCGCCAGCACCGCCCGGGGCGACTGCTCGGCCAGGTCGGCCCCGACCATCCGGACGCGGTCCGCCCAGGGCGCCAAGGCGGCCGGCAGGGACGGCCGCCGGGCCACCAGGATCACCCGGCAGTCGGTCCGCTCCAGCAGCCAGGCCGCGATGGTGCCGCCGATGCCGCCCGTGCCGCCCAGGATCAGCTGGACGCCGTCCTGCGCGACCGGGACCGCGGCCGGTCCGGCGGGCGCGGTGACCGGCAGCAGGGTCTGCTGCCACCAGTAGCCCTGCCGCAGCGCCAGCCGGCACTGCTCCGGGGCGGGGGGTTCCGCCTCCGCCAGGACCGGTGCCAGCAGTGCTGCCCAGTCGGCGAGGTCGGCTGTGGGCAGGTCCAGCCAGCGGCCGGCGACGGCGCGTTCCTGGCGCGCCACTTCACAGGCGCCGGCCAGGAGGCCGAGTTCCGGGCGGTCGACGCCGCCTTCCACGGGCTGGGCCCGGTGGGAGAGCCAGAAGGCGCGCAGCGGCCCCTGCGCCGTCCGGCCGGCTACCGCCCGGATGAGTGCGGCCGGGGTGTCGACGCAGGCCCAGTGGGCCTGGGCGAGCGACTCCTCGCTCACCGCCCCGTCGACCGCCAGGGGCAGTGCGTGCAGCCAGTCGACGCCTGTCCGGGCGTCGTCGGCCAACGTGTCGAGGAACAGGCCCAGCGAGTCGGGGTCGGCCGGATCGACCTGGTAGACGTCGTCGGCCAGCCGGGCGAAGGCGTCCGCGGCGCAGACCCGTACCACCCTGGCGTAGGCCGCCCGAAGGGGCCGCACCGCGTCCTCGGGCAACGGCTCGGCCGCCATCACCACCAGCAGACCGCGCGCGGCCACCGCGGGAGCAGCGGGCAGGGCCCGGCGCAGCCGCACCCAGTGCGGCTGGTACAGCCACTCGGCTTCGGGCAGCCGCTGCGGGCCGTCGGAGACCGCGGGGGCGGGGACCCCGTGGGCGGGTGCGGAGACCACCGACGCGGCAACGGAAGCCACCGACGCGGATACGGAGCCCGCAGGCACGGGACCGGAAGCCGCCGACGCGGGTGCGGAGACCGCCGACATGGGCACGGACGCCGCGGGCACGGATACGGAGCCCGCCGACCCGGGGACGGACGCCGCGGGCACGGGTGCGGAGCCCGCCGACCCGGGAACAAAGACCATCGGCACGGACCCGGAAGCCGCCGGCGCGGACACGGAGCCCGGAGGCACGGGACCGGAAGCCGCCGACGCGGGGGCGGAAGGGGCGCGTTCGAAGTCGTAGTCGGTCAGTCGGAAGGCGGGTGGCGGGAAGTCCCAGGGGGCCTGCGCCGGGCCGGCCGGCCAGTGGATCGTCCGCCCCGCCAGCCAGGCGTCGGCCAGTTCCCGGGCAGTGCGGTCCGCGGCGGGAAGGCTCTCCTCGCCCGGTACCACCTCGGTGCCGGCCGCCGTACGCAGCCAGGTCACCGCGGTGGCGGCGTCCGGGCAGGCCGCCGCCAGCCGCCAGCGGTGCGCGGGACGTCCGGCCTGGAGGTGCCGCAGCACCTGGTCGTAGGTCTCGGGCCGGGCCTGGAGGTAGTCGGCGATCCGGGAGGCGTCGGTGCGCAGGCCCTCCGCGCTGCTGCTGGACAGCAGCAGACAGGGCACGGCGGTGGTGGGCGCGGTCAGGGTCCGGGCCTCCTCCAGCAGCAGGTGGGCGTTGGTGCCGCCGATGCCGAAGCTGCTCACGGCGGCCACCCGCGGCCGGTCCGCCGACCACGGCCGGGCCTCGGCGGAGATCCGGAACGGCGTGAGGTCGCCGATCCGCGGGTTGGCGCGCCGGAAGCCGACGTTGGGCGGGAGCACGCCGTGATGGACCGCCAGGGCGGCCCGCACCAGTCCCACCACCCCGGCCGCGGCGCCCAGATGGCCGATCTGGCTCTTCACCGATGCCAGTGCGCAGCTGTCCGACGGACCGAGGTCCAGTGCCTGGCGCAGCGCGCCCACCTCGACCGGGTCGCCCAGCTGGGTGCCGGTGCCGTGCGCTTCGACGTAGCCGACGTCGGCGCCGGTGCGCCCGGCGCGCCGCAGAGCGGTCCGGATCACCTCGCGCTGGCCGGCCAGCGACGGGGCGCTGTAGCCGAGCTTGCCGGCGCCGTCGTTGTTGAGGGCCGAGCCGGTGACCACCGCGTAGACGGTGTCGCCGTCGCGCACCGCGAGCCGCAGGGGTTTGAGCACCACCACACCGGCACCGCTGGCGCCGATGGTGCCGCCGGCGTCGTCGCTGAAGGGCCGGCAGTGTCCGTCCGGGGAGAAGATGTGCTGCGGCTGGTAGGCGTAGCCGTCGGTCAGCAGGGTGTCGACGAGCACTCCCCCGGCCAGCATCACCTCGGCGTCGCCCTGGCGCAGCAGGCCGGCCGCGAGGTGGACGGCCACCAGGGAGCTGGCGCAGGCCGCCTGCACGGTGAACGCCGGTCCGGTCAGGCCCAGGTGGTAGGCCGCCTTGGTGGCGAGGAAGTCCTTCTCGTGGTGCAGGGCCATCCGGAAGCCATCGGGCAGGTGCGCCGGATCGGCGTCTCGCAGGATGGACTGGAAGTAGGTGTTCTCTCCGCAGGCCGCGATCAGGCCGACGTGCTGCCCGGCCGGGTCGGCGATACCGGCGTGGGCGAGCGCCTGGACGCAGCTCATCAGCAGATGGCGTTGCTGCGGGTCCATCAGGCGCGCGTCGCCCCGGCTGATGCCGAAGTGCTCCGGGTCGAAGGCCAGCAGTCCGGCCATCTGGCTGCGGGCGCCGACCAGTCCGTCCGCCGCGTCGAAGTGCTCGATGCCGCTGCCGCCGGTGCGCACCATCTGCCAGAAGGCGGCCAGGTCGTCGGCGCCGGGCAGCCGTACCGCCATGCCGATGACGGCGATCGGCTCGTCGGCCGCCGGCGTCCGGGTCCCCGCTGCCGGATCGTCCGTCGGGCGGTCCGCCGTGGTGACGGCCGGGGGCCGGTCCGCCGTGGTGGTGGCCGTCGGGCGGTCCGGCGCGGTACCGAGGAAGTGGGCCAGGCGGCGGACGGTGACGTGCTCGAACAGGTCGGCGACGGTCAGCGGCAGCCGCAGTTCCGTGGTGCAGCGCAGGTGGAAGCGCATCAGGTCGAGGCTGGAGGCTCCCGCGTCGAAGAAGCGCTGGTCGGGCTGGACGGGTGTGCCGGTCACGGCCTCGAACAGGTCGGCCAGGCGCGCCTCCAGCGAGGCAGGGCGGGACGCGGCGGCGGGGCGCGGGGTCAGCTCCTCGCCGGGCGCGGTGAGCGCCCGGCGTCGGTCCAGCTTGCCGCTGGGTGTGCGGGGCAGCGCCGCCAGCCGGCGGAAGCGCTGGATCCGTATGTAGGGCGGCAGCAGCGGTGCCAGGTGGCCGGTCAGTTCCTCCGGGGAGGGCGACGCGTCGCGGCACTGGAGGCAGGCCGTCAGCTGCTCGCCGTCCCGTACCACGACGGCGTTGACGACGTCCGGGTGGCGCAGCAGCGCGGCCTCGACCTGGCCGAGTTCCAGCCGGTGGCCGCTGAGTTTGATCTGCTGGTCGTCGCGGCCGAGGTAGTGCAGGAGCCCTTCGTGGTCGAACCGGGCCAGGTCGCCCGTGCGGTAGAACAGCCCGAGGCCGGGGAGTTCCACGAAGCGGGTGCGGTTGAGTCCGGCATCGCCCAGGTAGCAGGGCGCGGCCATCGGCCCGCCGATCAGCAGCCGGCCGGGGCGTCCCGGTGGTACGGGCTGGTCGGCCTCGTCGACCACGCGGAGCAGGGCGTTGGCCACGGGGCGGCCGATCGCCGGGCGTTCCGGCCAGTGCGCCGGGTCGCCGTCCAGGCAGAGGGCGCTGACGACGTGGGTCTCGGTCGGGCCGTAGTGGTTGAACAGGCGTGCGCCGGGCATCCCGGCGAACCAGCGGCGGATGGCGTCCGTGCACAGCAACTGCTCGCCGGCGGTGATCACTTCCCGCAGCCTCGACGGATAGCGGCCGAGGTGGACGGCGTGCTCGGCGAGGAGTTGCAGCGCGACGTAGGGCATGAAGACGCGTTCCACGCCGGCCGATTCCAGCTGGGCCAGCAGTGCGGGCGGGTCCTGCCGCCAGCCGGGCTGGACCAGGTGCAGACAGCCGCCGCCGCACAGGGTGCCGAAGATCTCCTGGAAGGAGACGTCGAAGGAGAGCATGGAGAACTGCTGGGTGACGGCGGGCGCGGCCAGGCCACCGGATGCGCTCTGCCACTGGAGGAGGTTGCACAGGGTGCGGTCGGAGACCTGCACGCCCTTGGGCGTGCCGGTGGAGCCGGAGGTGAACAGCGTGTACAGCGGCCGTCGACGCGGGTGCGGCGGCAGCGCGGGCGCGGCGGCGGTCGACAGCAGGACGGGGTGGCGGGGCAGCTGCGGCGGGGCGATCCCGTCGAGCGCGGCCTCGCCGCCCGGCGGGACCAGGACGCACAACGGCCGCGCCTGGTCCAGGATCTGGCGCAGCAGGGCCGGTGGGTAGCCGGGGTCGAGCGGTACGGCGGTGATGTCGAGGCGTGCCAGGGCGAGCAGCGCCACCACGTGTTCGACGGAGGGTTCGAGGTGGAGCGCGATGCTGCGCGGGCGGTCGTCGTCCGCGGGCGGCGACGGGAACCGCTCCAGGAGTTCGGCGGCCAGTGCGGCGGCGTGGGCGTCGAGCCGGGCGTAGCTGAGGGTGCGGTCACCGGCCGCGAGTGCGGGGGCGGTGGGCGTGCGGCGGACCTGACGGGCGAAGGCCTCGGCCACGCCGGCGCCGGTCTGTGGCGCCGGGGCGCCGCGGCCGGGGTCGGGAAGGCTGTCGCGGTACGGCGTCACCAGGTGGACGAGGGTGGTGTCCCGCGCTGCGGCCAGCCGGTCAAGCCCGTCCCGGAAGAGGTCGGCCATCGCCTGCACCTCCGCGGTGCCGAAGTGGCCGTCGGCGTACTCCCACAGGCAGTCGAAGCCGTCCGCGTGCTCGACCACCGACAGTGTCAGCGGGCACTTGGCGTGGTCCGGTGCCGGCCATGCGGGTCGGGTGTCGCAGTCCGGCAGTGCCAGGGCGGAGAAGTCGGTGTTCTCCAGGACGAACAGGAAGTCGAACGGCGTGCCGTCGTCGTGGGCGTCCCGGTCGGCCAGTACGTCGGCGAGGGCCACGTCCTGCCGGTCCAGTACGGCCTGTGCGGCGGCGGCGTACCGCAGCAGCTCGGCGCGGAGCGTCTCGCGGGGCGCGACCCGCAGGGGCAGCAGCACCGTGTTGGCGAACATGCCGACGCTGTCTTCGAACTCCTGCACCGGACGGTTGGCGACCGGGCTCGCGAGCCGCAGCCGGGAGCCGCCGGTGACGCCGTACAGACTCCACGCGAAGACGCCGAGCAGCAGCTGGAAACGGGTCAGTCCCAGTTCGGAGCAGAGCCGGTCCAGCGTTGAACGGCGCACCGGGTCGAGGACCGTGCGCAGCAGTCGCGCCGGGGCGCCGGCCGCGGGCCGGACCGGTTCCCACGGCGCCGCGACCGCCGTCTGCTCCGCTTCCTCCTCCGCCCGGGCGTAGTGGGCCCGCAGTTCGGCTCGTCGGCTCCGGTAGTCCTGCCGGGTGAACCAGTCGGTCTGCCAGGCGGCGAAGTCGAGCGGTGTCGGCGCTGCCGCGGGTGTGCAGTCGTCCGCGCGCGGCACGGCCGCGTACTCCTGGGAGAGGTCGCGGAAGAGTACGTTGAGCGACCAGCCGTCGACCGCGATGTGGTGCAGGTGCAGCAGCAGCGTGCCGCCCTCGCCGTCCGGGAGCCAGCTCGCCCGCAGCAGGCGTGGCCGGGCCAGGTCGAACGGCGTGGCGAAGAAGCGGCGGGCGTGGTCGCCGGGGCTCTTCGCGTCGTCGCCGAGGTCCGCGGGCGGCTGCGTCCACGGGTCGTACGGCTCACCCACCACCTGGCGCAGTCCCCCGGTGGTGGCCTCGAACGCGGTGCGCAGCGCCGGATGGCGCGCCACCAGCCGGTGCAGGGCGCGGCGCAGCGCCGTGCCGTCGACGGTGCCGCGGATCCGGAAGGACAGACGGACGTCGTAGGCGCGGGACCGGGGATCCCGCTGCTGCAGCAGCCAGAGCCGCTGCTGCTCGGAGGTGGCCGGCGCGGAGCGGGCGCCCGCCGGGACGGGCGGCGCCGGGTACGGCGAGCGGTCCGTGCCTTGTCCGGCCTCGACGGCGGCGGCCAGTTCCGCGAGGTCCGCCCGCAGGACCAGGCTCTGGGGCAGCTCGCAGCCCCAGAGCCGGCGCACCTCGGAGCGCAGCCGCAGGGCCTTCAGCGAGTCGCCGCCGCTGGGGATCCAGCGGTCGTCCAGGCGCAGGCCCGGTACGCCCAGCACCTGGCTCGCCAGGTCGAGCACCTGGCGCTGCACGGCGGTGGCGCCGGCGGTCGCGGCCGTGCCCTCGGCGCGCCGCCAGGGCCGGCCGTCGTCGCGCCGCAGCAGGGCGGCTTGGTCGATCTTGCCGTTCGCGGTCAGCGGCAGTCGGTCGACCAGGTGGATCCGGTGCGGCCGCATGTACGGCGGCAGGCCGGCCGCCAGGTGACGGTCGAACTCGTCGAAGTCGAGGCCCGCCCCGGGTACCAGGTAGGCCAGCAGCTCGTTGACGCCCTGCTTGTCGTCCCGGCGCGTGCAGACGTGGGCCTGCCGGACCGCCGGATGGGCCAGGATGTGGCGTTCCAGCTCGCCGGGCTCGATGCGGAAGCCGCGGACCTTCACCTGGCGGTCGGCGCGCCCCGCGTACTCGAGGAGACCGTCGGCGTCGCGTCTGACCAGGTCACCGGTGCGGTAGTAGCGGGTGCGCCCTCCGTCGTGCCAGTCGAGGCGGACGAAGCGGCGCGCGGTCTCGTCCGGCAGGTTGCGGTAGCCGGCCGCCAGCGCGTCCCCGGCGAGGAGGAGTTCGCCCAGTTCGCCGGGGGCGGCCGGCCGTGCGCCGTCGGCCACCACGAGCGCCTCGGTGCCCGGCAGCGTCCGGCCGATGGGCACCACGTCCCGGTCGAAGTCGCGCGGGATGGGGTGGCACAGGGCGAAGGTGGTGGCCTCGGTGGGGCCGTACACGTTGTGGAGGCGGGTTGCGCTCGTGGCGTTGTCCCGGTACCAGCGGCGGATCAGCGGGGCGTTGAGCTGCTCACCGCCGACCAGCACCTGGCCGGTCCCGGCGAAGCAGTCCGGGACCCGGTCGACCACCGCGTTGAACAGCGCCACCGTCATGAAGAGCGTGTCGATGCGGTGACGCAGCAGCTCGGCCGCGAGCAGGTCGGGGGTCTGCACCACCTCGTCGCGGAAGACCACACAGCAGCCGCCGGTCAGCAGCGGTACCCACACCTCGAAACTCAGGGCGTCGAAGGCGGGGTTGGACAGGCAGGCGTAGCGCGCTCCCTCGGGCAGGTCGAGGTACCCGGGCCGCGCCAGCCGCAGGATCCCGGCGTCGCGCACTTCGACGCCCTTGGGCCGTCCGGTGGTGCCGGAGGTGTAGAAGACGAAGGAGACCGACTCGGGGGTGGAGGTGGGGGCGTCGGCGATCGCCGGACCGGCAGCGGACGCAGCGGCGTCGGCGGTGGCCGGGGTGGTGGGGAGCAGGTGGGCGATCGGCAGCGGTGCCACGCCGTCCGGCAGGCCGGCGGGCGGCTCCTCGGCGTGGATCAGTGCCACGGAGGCCGAGTCGGTGAGGATGTGCCCGCGCCGCTCGGGCGGGCTCTGCGCGTCGAGCGGTACCACCACCCCGCCCAGGCGCAGGATGCCGAGCATGGCGCAGACCAGGTGCCAGGACCGCGGCAGGCAGACCGCCACGGCCTGGCCGGGCCGGATGCCGCCGCGGCGCAGGGCGTCGGCGACGGCGGCACTGGCGGCGTCGAGCGTGGCGTAGTCGAGGCGCCGCGCGCCGTCGATTACCGCGACGGCGCGCGGGGTGCGGCGGGCCTGGGCCAGCACGCCGGCGGCCAGTCCCACGGCCCGGATGCCGGCCGGAACGGCCTCCGCGGTCGCCGGAGTCCGTGCGGTGGACGTCGGTTCCATCATGCTCTCCGTGCCAGGCCGGTCCGGCCCTCGTTCGATACCGGACGGTCCGTCGGCCATCGGTCCAGCTCGGAACCGAGCAGCGCGGCCACGCGCGGGACCCCGGCGGGTTCCAGAATCTCCCAGTGGTCGCACGCCAGTCGCTCCACCCGCAGGCCGGAGCCGGCGCGGCGGCGCCAGTAGTCCCCGGCCGTGCGCACCGCGGAGTCGCCGAGGCCCTGTGTGGCCTGCAACAGGACCAGCCGGGCCGGGGTGGACGGCGCCCGGTAGGCGTACGCGGCCGCCCGGTTGTGGTTGTAGACCCGGAAGTAGCGCTCGATCTGCTCGTCCTCGATACCGGGGTACATGCCGTTGAACCGGACCAGCTTCTCCCGGAACTCGGCCATCTCCACCGGCTGCGTCGCGTCGCCCGCGGCGTCGTCGTCGCTGCCGTGCGTGTCGAGGAGGACCACGCTCAGCTCGGTGTGCCCGGCCAGCGCCAGCCGGCGTCCCATCTCATGGGCGACCAGGCCGCCGAAGGACAGGCCGGTGAGCAACAGCGGTCCGTCGAGCAGCGGTTCGATGAGCCGGAGGTACGCGTCCGCCATGGCCTCGACCGTGGGCAGGAACGTCTCACCGGGGTTCAGTCCCGGGGACTGCACGCCGTAGACGCCGCAGTCCTCCGGCAGTGCCCTGGCCAGCGGCAGGTAGCAGAAGGCCGTACCGCCGCCGGGGTGGACGCACACGACGCGGCGGAGACCGTCGCCCTCGCGGAAGGCGATGAGGTTGCCGGGCGGCTGGGCCCCGGCTCCCTGCCGCAGCCGGCCGCCGAGTGCCTCGATGGTCGGGTGCAGCATGATGTCGCGGACGGGCAGCGGCTCGCCGAACGTCTCGCGGACGGCGTGGGCCAGTTTGACGGCGGAGATCGACGTCCCGCCGAGGTCGAAGAAGTCGTCCCGGATGCCGATGTCGGGGTGGAGCAGCAGCCGCTTCCAGATGCCGTAGAGCGCCAGCTCGATGTGGTCGCGCGGGGTCGAGGTGTTGACCTGGGCGGGCCCGGCCGTCCGCGCCCGCTTCAGCAGCGCCTCGCGGTCGAGTTTGCCGTTGGGTGTCTGCGGCAGCCGCGGCACCTCGACGACCAGCTCGGGGAGCATGTAGGCGGGCAGGCGGCGCGCGAGCGCGGCACGCCACTCGCTCGCCGGCCGGGGCGCGGCCTCGTCCCGGGCGACACCGGCGATCAGGCGGGTCCCGCCGGTTGCGTCGGTCTCGGCCAGTACCGCGGCTTCGAGGACGCCCGGCTGCGCCAGCAGCGCGGCCTCCACCTCGCCGGGTTCGACGCGGAAGCCCCGCACCTTCACCTGATGGTCGGCGCGTCCGGCGAACTCCAGCTGGCCGTCGGCCCGCCACCGTGCCAGATCCCCGGTGCGGTACATGCGGGTACCGGGCGGGCCGTAGGGGTCGGCGACGAAACGCTCCGCCGTCAGCTCCGGGCGGCCGAGGTAGCCGCGGGCCAGGCCCGCGCCGGCCACGTACAGCTCGCCGCGGAATCCGGTCGGGACCGGCCGCAGGAGCGCGTCGAGGACGTAGACCCGGGTCCCCGCCACGGGCGTGCCGATCGGCGGGGTCACGGCTCCGGCCAGCGGGGCGCTCATCGTGGCGCAGACCGTGGTCTCGGTCGGGCCGTACGCGTTGATCATGCGGCGGCCGGCCGACCACTGCCGGACCAGGGTCGGCGGACACGCCTCGCCCGCCACGACCAGGGTCATCCCGTCCGGCAGGGCGTCGTCGGACAGCACCGACAGCGCGGTGGGCGGCAGGGTGGCATGGGTGACGGCGTGCCGGCGCAGCACCCCGGCCAGGCCCTCGCCCGGCAGCAGTTCGTCCGTCGGGGCCATCACCAGCCGCGCGCCGGACAGCAGCGCCATGCACACCTCCCAGGTGGCGGCGTCGAAGCTCGGCGAGGCGAACTGGAGCACCCGGCTGTCCGCGGTGACGGCCAGGCGCTCGATCTGGCTCGCCGAGAGGGCGGCGATGCCGGCGTGGGTGACGACCACGCCCTTGGGCCGGCCGGTCGAACCGGAGGTGTAGATGACGTACGCCGGCGAGGCCGGCCGGAGCGGGGCGCCGCGCTCGGCATCGCTCAGATCGCCCGCGTCCACCGCATCGACCGGGCCCGGCACCTGCTCCGGACCGGCAGGAACAGCGGCTCCCGCCGGCCCGGCAGGAACGGCGGCTCCCGCCGAGTCGGCCGAAGCAACGGCCCCTGCCGGCCCGGCCGGGGCAACCACCCCCACGGGGTCGGCCGGGGCAACCGCCCCCGCCGAGTCCACGGGAGCAACGGCGTCTGAGTTCAAGAGGAGGAGTGGGGTGTCCGTGTCGGGCAGGGTGTGGGCGGTGGGCGTGTCGGTGAGGACGCAGGCCGGGGTGGCGTCGGCGAGCATGTACGCGATGCGGTCGGCCGGGTAGGCGGGGTCGACGGGCAGGTAGGCGCCGCCGGCTTTCAGCACCGCCAGGATCGCCACCAGCCACCGCACCGACCGGGGCAGGGCCACCGCCACCACGCGTTCCGGGCCCACGCCCAGCCCGACCAGGTGCCGGGCCAGCCGGTTCGCCCGTGCGTTCAGCTCCGCGTAGGACAGCGAGACCGGACCGAACTCCACCGCCACCGCCTCGGGAGCCCTGCGCACCCGCTCCTCGAACAGTGCGGGGAAGGGCACGGCGGGGACCTCGTGCCCCGTGTCGTTCCACTCCTCCAGCAGCTGTGCGCGCTCGCGCGCGGACAGCAACTCCAGTGCGGACATTTCTCGTTCGGGATCGGCGGCCATCTGGGTGAGCACCCGCCGCAGGTGCCGGAGGTGCCGCTCGACCGTCTCCCGGTCGAACAGCGCGCACGCGTAGTCCAGGGTGCCGACGACGCGGTCGTCCTCCTCGGCCAGTGACAGGGCCAGGTCGAACTTGGCCCCGGCCCAGGGCGTGTCCAGCGGTGTCACGTCGAGGTCCGGCAGAGCCGGCCGGCCGCCGTCGGTGTTCTGCCAGGCGAACATCACTTGGAACAAGGGTGTGTGGGCCGCGCTGCGGGGCGGCTTGACCAGCTCCACCACCTGCTCGAACGGCAGGTCCTGATGCGTCAGCGCCGACAGCGTCACTGCTCGTACCCGCTTCAGCAGCCCGGCCACCGACGGATCACCGGAGAGGTCGACGCGCAGCGCCAGGCTGTTGACGAAGAAGCCGATCAGCCCTTCGAGTTCGGCCCGGCCGCGGTTGGCCGTGGGCGTGCCGATCACCACGTCGGTCTGACCGGACCACCGGGACAGCACCAGGGCCCACCCGGCCAGCAGGGTCATGAACAGCGTGCTGCCGTTGCGCCGGCTCAGCATCCGCAGTGCGGCGGTGAGTTCCGCGTCGAACTCGACGCGGAGCTGTGCGCCCCGGTGGTCCTGCTCGGCCGGGCGCGGACGGTCGGTCGGCAGGTCGAGCAGGACGGGCGCGTCCGCCAGGGCTTCGCGCCAGTACGCGGCCTGCCGGGCCGCCGCCTCCGCGGAGAGCTGCCGCCGCTGCCGGGCCGCGCAGTCGGCGTAGCGCACGGGCAGCGGCGGCAGCGGATCGTCCCGGCCCGCGCTGAACGCGCCGTACAGTTCACCGAGTTCCCTGACGAAGACACCGGTCGACCAGCCGTCCGACACCACGTGGTGGGCGGTGACCAGCAGGACGTGCCGGTCCGCGGCCAGCACCACCAGCCGACCGCGGAACAGCGGGCCCCGGGCGAGATCGAACGGTGCGGTGGCCTCCTCCCGGCGCAGGCCGGCGAGCCGCTCCTCCGCGTCCGGCCGCCCGGCCAGGTCGTGCACCCGCAGCGGGAATCCCCCGCCGGGCGGGTCGATCCGCTGGAAGACCTCACCGGCCACGGCGACCAGGCGGGTGCGCAGCGCTTCGTGCCGGTCGGCCAGCCGGTCGAGCGCACGGGTCAGCGCGTCACGGTCCAGCGGTCCCCGCACCTCGTACGCCAGCGGCATGTGGTACGCCTCGCTCGCGCCGGGCAGCTGCGCCAGGAACCAGAGCCGCCGCTGCGAGAACGAGGATGGGAATTCTGTGGTGATGTGCTGCGGCAAGGCCGGCCTTTTCCCCTCGGGCTTGTCCGCTTCGTGCGGTGGCGCACGTCATGGACGTGGAAAGAATTCGGACAGCTGTTCTCGGACGCTGTCGACACGCTGATCATTGATGCGCCCGGGATGCCGGTCAACGACTTTTCGGGCACACCGATCGGGCGTTCGGGCAGGCTTGGCCGAACGGCGCGAAA
The DNA here is from genome assembly GCF_040637655.1 of Streptomyces sp. NPDC028722. Classification (NCBI taxonomy): domain Bacteria; kingdom Bacillati; phylum Actinomycetota; class Actinomycetes; order Kitasatosporales; family Streptomycetaceae; genus Streptomyces; species Streptomyces sp. NPDC028722. Next base: position 29,333 of record NZ_JBEZWU010000035.1, on the reverse strand, counting down.
TAGTTCCCGGGGCAGCGAAGATCAGGCAGATCGTTTTTCTCTCTGACGGTGACAGGACCTTTTTCCATGCCCCACGCGCTGCTCGACGAGGACGGTGGCGAGCACCGCCTGTCGTTCTCCGTTCACTTCCACGGCGACCTGGACCCGGCGGCGCTGGACCGCGCCCGTGACGCCGTACTGCGCAGGCACCCGGCCCTCGCCCGCGGTCCGCTGTGCCGTGCGGTACTGGAGCCGGTCGGAGCAGGCGAGCACCGGCTGCGGGTCGTCGCCTCCCGGCGGGTCTTCGACCACAGGTCGGTGGACGTGTTCGTGAGCGACCTCGCCGCGTTCTACCGCGCGGAGACGAAGGGCACCGATCCCGGCCTGCCGGAACTGGCTCCCGGCGGGAACGAGGAGCAGCGGATCGGCGCCGCGCTGCCGCTCGCGCGGCGGTACTGGGCGGCCCACCCGGTCGACGGCGGCCTGCTGCTCCCCGGGCTGGACGGAGCCGGCCTGGGCGTCCGGGGCGTGCGGGACGGCGCGGCGGTGGAGACGGGCGTGGCGGCGGGGCTGCGCAACGCCCTCCACGACGTGGCCGAGCGCATCGGCGTCACCCCGTACGCGCTGATGGTGGCGTCCGTGCACGCCGTGCTGTTCCGTTACGGCAACCCGGCGCCGGTCACGGCTCTCGACTTCGACACGCGCGCCCCGGGCGAGCACGCACGCATCGGTGACCTCGTCAACGAGCTGCCCTTCTCCTCCGCTCCGCAGGGCGGCACGCCGTTCGCGGAGTTCGCCCGGGAGGTCGGCTCCGGACTGCGCGCACTCCACCGGGTGTGCGACGTGCCGCCGGTCCGTGCCGGAGCGGAGACGGCGCAGGTCCCCGTCCACCTGACCTACCGCCAGTGGACCCCGGCGCCGTGCTTCCCCGGTGTCGTCGCCACGGTGGACCGGGAACCGGGGGACGGCGCCGTCCGCCACACTCTCGACATGGCCCTGCTGGACGGACCGGACGGCATCGAGGCGATACTCCGGTACCCGTCGCGCTCGCTGACGGGCGACGACGTGCGGGGCATCGGCCGGCACTGGCTGTCCGTGCTGACCCGCATCGCGGCCGCCCCGGACACCGCGCTGGCCGAACTGCCCCTGCTGGACCGGGAGGAGCGCGACCGGCTGCTCGCCGAGCACAACGGCACCGCCGTCGGCCGTCCTCCGGCGACCGTCCCGGAGCTGTTCGCGGAGCAGGTCGCCCGCAGGCCCGACGCGGTCGCCGTCATCCACGAGGACCGCCGGCTCACCTACGCCCAGCTGGACGCCGCCGCGACCCGGATCGCCGGCCGGCTGCGCGACAAGGGCGTCGGTCCGGGAGATCTCGTCGCGGTACGGGCCGGCCGGACGGAGTCGCTGCCGGCCGGGCTGCTCGGCGTCCTCAAGGCCGGAGCGGCCTATCTTCCGCTCGACGCGGAGTATCCGGCGGAGCGGCTCGGCTTCATCGTGGCGGACTCCGGGGCCGCCCACGAACTGACAGACACCGAACTGGCCGCCGCCATCGGGGATTTCGTCCCTCCCGAGTCGGCGGCTGCCGCGGCACCGAGACTCTCCGCGCCCCTGCTCCCGTTCCCGGCCCCGGACGACCTGGCCTACGTCATCTACACCTCCGGCTCGACCGGCCGTCCCAAGGGCGTGCGGATCGAGCACCGGTCACTGGTCAACCTGCTGCTGTCGATGCGGGACCTGCTGGACTCCCGGCCGGACGCCCGCTGGCTGGCGGCGGCCTCGGCGGCGTTCGACATGTCCGTGCCCGAGTTCTTCCTGCCGCTGGTCACCGGCGGCACGGTGGTCATGGCGAGCGGGGCCCGGACGCGTGACGGCTCGATGCTGCGCGAGCTGATCGACCGCGAGCGGGTCACCCATATGCAGGCGACCCCGACCGGCTGGGCGATGCTCCTGGACGCCGGCTTCACCGCGCCCGCGATCACCGCGATCACCGGCGGTGAGGCCCTCCCGCCGACACTGGCCCGGCGGCTGCGCCCCAGGGTCGGCAGACTCGTCAACCTGTACGGGCCGACCGAGGCGACCGTCTGGTCCACGGCGGACGAGATCGGTCCCGAGCCGGAGCGGGTGACGATCGGCCGTCCGCTGGCGAACACCCGGGCCTACGTGCTCGACGGGCGCCTGTCACCGGTTCCGGTGGGCCTGCCCGGCGACCTCTACCTCGCCGGCGCCGGGCTCGCCGCCGGCTACCTCGGCCGGCCGGAGCTGGACCGGGAGCGGTTCCTGCCCGAGGTCTCCGGGCCGCCGGGCAGCCGCATGTACCGGACCGGGGACCAGGTGCGGCGACTGGCCGACGGGCGGCTGGAGTTCCTCGGCAGGGCCGACGACCAGGTGAAGCTCAGGGGCTACCGGATCGAGCTGGGTGAGATCGAGTCCCGGCTGCTCGCCGTGCCCGGCGTGGACCAGGCCGCCGCCGCGGTGCGGGAGGGCAGGCTGGTGGGCTACGTCGTCGGCGGGGCGGACGGAGGCGGGCTGAGGCGCGCGCTGGCCGCGTCGCTGCCGGCCTACATGGTGCCGGAGACGTTCGTCGCCCTCGACAGCCTGCCGGCCACACCGAACGGCAAGCTCGACCGCTCGGCGCTCCCGTCGCCGCCGGAGGCGGCCCCGGCGGCCGGGTCGGACCCGGAGGACCTGCTGGCGTCGGTACGGCAGATCTGGTGCGAGGTGCTGCGGGTGCCGGACCTGGGCGACACCGAGGACCTCTTCGACCTCGGCGGCCACTCGCTGACGGTGGCCCGGATCTCGGCGCGGATCCTCGACCGGCTGGGCGTCGAGGTGCCGTTGCTCGCCTTCTTCGACGCGCCGACGGTCCAGGGCCTGACCGCGGTCATCGCCGACCTGCGCACCCCGGACTGACCCGCCCCGCCGGGGACGGCCGGCGGGAAGGCGGCCCCCGGCAGCGGACACGGGGCACCAGCCGAGGGCACGGGCATGGCACGAGCACGGACACGGGCGCGGCACCGGGGCGCGGCACCGGCACCGGGCGCGGGCGCGGCAGCGGCAGCGGCAGCGGCAGCAGGCGCGCGGAAACAGGCGCAGGCACGGCGGCAAGCCGGCCCCGGCAACACGCCCGCCCCCGACAGCAAACCGGTCCCGGCAACAGGCGCAGGGGCAGGCGCAGGCACGGCAGCGGCCCGGCCCCGGCAACACGTCCGCTCCCGGCCGCAAGCCCGGCCCCGGCCGCAAGCCCGCCCCGACAGTGGGCGCGGCGCGTCGACAGGGGGCAACGAGGCGGCGGGCGGTGTCGGCCTCGCACGGTGGGCGTGGGCCGGGAAACGCTGACACGGCAGACGTCCGGCCGGTGTTCACCGGCGGGACGTGTGCCGTGCCGCGGGGCGGGTTCAGGCGGGCTCAGTCCTTGCTGATCTCCCAGAACCGGAACACCGTGGAGGGGTCCAGGCAGTAGTCGACGCCGTGGACGCCGTCGCGGACGACCGCGTACTGCTTGGCCTGCCACACCGGCAGGACGGGGATCTGCCGGGCCACGATGTCCTGGATCTCGCCGAACGTCGCGTCGGCGTCCGTGCGGTGGCTCTCGGCGGCGGTGCTCGGGAGCAGCTTGCCGGTGATGGTGCTGTTCTCGTAGTGGTTGCCCAGCACGTTGCCCTTGCCGAAGAAGGGGGCCGTGAAGTTGTCGGCGTCGGGGTAGTCCGGCACCCAGCCCTTGATGTAGACGCCGTACTTCCCCTCGGCGATGTCCCGCTCGTACCGTTCGTACGGCACGGATTTCACCGTGGCGTCGAACAGCCCGCTGTCATTGAGCTGTGCGGCGATCGCCTCCATCTCCTGGTCCGTGGCCGGGCCGTAGCGGATCGGCGTGGACCAGAGGGTCAGCTTCACCTTGTCGGTGATCCCGTCGGCGCGCAGCACCGCGGCGGCCCGGGCCACGGAGGGACGGCCGCCGTACGCGTCGAAGAAGGCCGTGGTGTGGCCGTCGATGCCGGCCGGGACGATCGAGTACAGCGGGATCGCGGTGTCCCGGTAGACCTCCTTGACGAGGGCGTCGCGGTCGAGCACGTGGGCGATGGCCTTGCGCACGGCGAGGTTCCCGGCGACGGGGTCGCGCATGTTGAAGACCAGGTGCTGGACCTCCGCGCTGCTGCCCTCGACGACGTCGACGTCCTTGCGGCCGCTCTGGAGGTCGATGTCGGAGATGTCCTGGGCGGTCAGACCCCGGTAGGCGACGTCGACCTGGTCGTCGAGCAGGGCCTGCTGCAGGGCGTCCTGGTCGCCGTGGAAGAACCGCAGCCGGACGCCGGTGTTCTGCACCCTGGCGGTTCCCTTGTACTGCTCGTTGACCGAGAAGACCGCTTCCTTCCTGCTGAAGCTGTCCAGCTTGTAGGGGCCGGAACCGACCGCCTGGCCGTCCGTGCGCAGCTCGTCCTTGTGGTACTGCCGGTGGTCCACGATGGAGCCCGCGCCGGACGCTATCTTGCTGGGGAAGGTGGCGTCGGGGACCTTCAGCCGGAAGACGACGGTCTTGTCGTCCGGTGTGTCGATCCTTTCGAGCGCGCTGAACATGACCGCCGGACCGGCCGCGTCGTCGATCCGCAGGGTGCGGTCGAAGGAGAACTTGACGTCCTGTGCGGTCAGGGGGTCTCCGTTGCTGAAGCGCAGGCCGTCCCTGAGGACGCATTTGAGGACTTTGGCGTGGCCGTCCGTGAAATAGCACGCTTCGGCGGCGTCCGGCTCGGGCTCCGTGCCTCCGGCGGGGAAGCTGAGCAGCGACTGGAAGACGTTGTTGAACAACAGCCAGGAGCCCGGGTCGTAGCCGGAAGCGGGGTCCGTGGCCAGTACGCCGTCGGACATTCCGACCACCACGCGGGGACTCTCGCCGAGGGCGGTACACCCGGTCAGCAGAGCGAGGGCCAGCCCGGCGGGGGCGAGCCGGGCCGGCCACTGGTTGAGCATGTTCACCGCATGTGCCTCATCTTGGTTCTCACTGATCCATGGACCTGTGCTTTTCGGGCAGGGGCCGGTCCGGCACCGCATGGAGAATCGCCGGAACCGGAAGTGGAGACCGGCACCGTCCCGACGAGCGCGCCGGCGGAATTGCCGGTCAGCAGGGTCACCGCGCCGATCGCGGCCACGCCGACGAACGTGCCGGCGCAGCGGTACAGCGCCCGGCGCAGAACGGGACCGAAGTCGGGTTGGTGGATGAACGCCACGGTCATGGGCAGCCAGTAGCCGCGTGGGCCGTGCAGCGGCAGGGCGATGACGTACGCGACGAGTACACAGGCGGCGAGCAGGACGGCGTACCGCAGATGCACGGCCCGGCCCGGCCGTGTGCATGCGGGCAGCGCCAGGGCCGCCTCCGCGTCGTCTTCCGGGTCGGCCCTCTCGTACCGTTCGACGAGTGCGCGTACGGCGGGCTGCGGTTGTACGCCGGCGGCCGCCTCACGTTCAGCGCACGGACCCGGACGGACTTCACCCTCAGCGGCGACGTGTGGCACGCGCGCTTCGAGCTGAAGAACTCCGCGGACCAGGGTCTGTTCACCACGTCGACCTGCGACAGCCCGACCATGTGGGCGAGCAGGAAGCACGACTGGACCGCGAACGGCACCTACGAACCGAGTGACTACGACGCCACGGCCAAGGTGACCCGGTGGGCCTCCTGCTGACGCCGGACGGGCGGACAACCGCGCGCCGCTTCCAGGGTCGGTGACGGGTCGGCGGCCCCGCCGAGTGGCGGGGCCACCGGGCGCGGGGTCAGCGGCCGTTGTGGAGGCCAGCGTGGAGGAACGCGTTGGCCTGGGCGACCGCAGCCTTGGCGGCGTTGGTATCGGACAGGGCGTTGAGCATCGCGAAGTCGTGGATCGTGCCTTCGTAGCGGACGGCCGTCACGTCGTTGCCCGCGGCGCGGAGCTTGGCGGCGTAGGCCTCGCCCTCGTCGCGGAGCACGTCGGCCTCATCGGTGATGACGAGCGCCTTGGGCAGTCCCTTGAGCTGGTTGAGGCTGGCGCGCAGCGGGGAGGCCAGGATCTGGTTGCGGTCCTTCTTGCTGGGGGCGTAGGCGTCCCAGAACCACTGCATGGCCTTGCGGGTGAGCCAGGGGCCGTTGGCGAACTCACGGTAGGAGCCGGTGGTGAACTTGGAGTCGGTGACCGGGTAGAAGAGCACCTGCTCGCGCAGGGCCGGGCCGCCGCGCTGCTTGGCCATGAGGGTGACCGCCGCGGTCATGTTGCCGCCGACGCTGTCGCCGGCGACGGCCATCCGGGAGCCGTCGAGGTTGATCTCACTGCCGTGCTTGGCCACCCAGGACGTGGCCGCGTAGGCCTGTTCGATGGCGATCGGGTAGCGGGCCTCGGGCGACGGGGTGTAGTCGACGAAGACGACGGCGGCGTGGGCGCCGTTGGCGATCTGCCGCACCAGCCGGTCGTGGGTGCTCTCGTCACCCAGGACCCAGCCGCCGCCGTGGAAGTACATCACCACGGGAAGCTTGCCGGTGGCGCCCGCGGGGCGGACGATGCGGACGGTCACCTTGCCGGTCGGACCGACGGGCAGCGTGCGGCGGGAGACGTCCGCGGGCAGCACCTTCACCGGGCCGGCCTGGGCGTCGTCCAGCGCCTTGCGGGCGTCGGCGTAGGACAGGGTGTAGATCGGCGGGTTCTTGGCCGCGGCGTCGGCGAACGCCTGGGCATCGTGCTCCAGGACCACGCCGGGCTGCGTGGCGTGCTGCCTCGCCTGCGACGACGTCGCGGAGGAGTCGGAGGTCAGCGCGTGGGCGGTGACGGCGAGGCTGCCGAGCGCCAGCGGAAAGACGGCCGCGAGAGCGGTCGTGCGCCCGATTCGGATGACACGGCGGGAAGACATGGAAGGGCTCTCCTGGATTCTCGGGCGACGGCGCGCGGGCCACGGCGCCCGGTGAGGTCGGGGGAAGGCGGGCCGGACCCGACCATGGGGCCCCTCCCGCCTGAGTGCGGCGAGGCCCGTCGGACTGCTCGCGGCGATCACGACGATAGGCAAGCCTTTCAGTGCGTTCTGGAACGAGAACGCACAGACCCCTACCTGTCGGTGCACTGTCCGGTGGGGCCCCGGACGCCGTGAACGTGCCGACGGCCACGGCGGTGCCGGGCGGGCCGGGAGCGCACGCAGGAGTGCCTTCCGCGGCGACCCGGAATGCACAGTCGTGTGCCACCAGTGCACTGAACCCCGGCGGTTCCCACACCTGTGCCCGGAGTGGGCGACGATTCAGGGAAGCCGCCGCATCAGGACGTCGGCTCCGTCACGCCGACCGCGATTCAGCTCCGGTGACGCCGAATTCGGCGCGGCGTACCGGCGGAACGTGAACCAGCAGGACGGAAAGGAAGCACATGCCGACAAGCATGACGGGGGCGAGGACCGCCCTCCTGGCCACGGCCGCGGCCGTGGCGCTCGCCCTGAGCGTCCAAGGCCCGGCGACCGCGGCCACCGCCCCGTTGTCGGACGTGCGCGTCGTGGCGCACCTGAACCTGGCTGACGGACAGCGGCCGGAGAACATCACCCTGGAGCCCGACGGCAGCGCCGACGTCACCTTCGCCTTCAGCCGCCAGGTCGCCCGCATCACCCCCGACGGCCGGACCCACGTCCTCGCCACCCTGCCGGCACCCCCGGCCGGGTCCGCCACCCCCGTCCTGACCGCACCGTTCCTCGGCGGGATCGTGCGCGCCCACGACGGCACGCTGTACTTCCTGTATGCCACCGGCACCACCGACCTGACCGGCGTGTGGCGCCTGCGCTCGGGCGGCACCCCGCAGCGCATCGCCGCCCTCCCGGCCGACGGCGTGCCCAACGGGCTGGCCCTCGACCGGCACAGCGGCCTGCTGTACATCGCCGACTCGCTCCAGGGCACGGTCTGGCGGGTGCCGAGCACCGGAGGCAGGCCCACCGCGTGGGCCGCCGCGCCCGAGTTGGCACCGGCCGGTTTCCTCGGAGCCAACGGCATCAAGATCCACGATGGCGCGGCCTGGGTGTCCAACCTGGACCAGGGCACCGTGCTCCGCATACCGATCGGCCGGGACGGCACCGCCGGCCGCGTCGAGACGCGCGCCACGGGCCTCGCCGGCATCGACGACATCGCCTTCGCCGGCGGCGGCAACACCCTGCTCGTCGCGCTCAACGCGGCCAGCGAGGTGGCCCTGGTCAAGCCGGACGGCAGCCACACGACGGTGCTGTCCGCCGCCGACGGGCTGGAGAACCCCACGTCCCTGGCCGTCCGGGGCACCACGGCCTACGTCGCCAGCGGCGCCTACGTCACCAACGACGATCCCAACCTTCTCACCGCCCGCATCGAAGGATCCGAGTGATGGAGACGCACCCCACCGCGTCACCGGCCGTCGCCGCGGCGGCCGGGTTCGACCCCGACGCCTTCCTCGTCGTACCGGGCAGGACGTTCTGGGACCTGCGCGTCGGCGAGGTCTTCCGGGCCCCCAGCCGCACCCTGACGGACGCGCACGCCGCGGCCTTCCAGACGGTGTCCGCGGACAACCACCCGGTGCACTACGACGCCGAGTGGGCGCGCCGGCACGGACATGCCGCGCCGGTGGTGCACGGCCTCCAGGTGCTCGCCTTCACCGCGCCCGGGGCCACCTTGTTCCCGCACCTCATCGGCGAGGTCTTCATCAGCTTCCTGGAGGTGTCCTGCACCTTCCTGGGCGAGGTCCACTCCGGCGACACCCTGTACCCGCAGCTCTCCATCACCGACCTGGTGCCGGAGGGCGACAACGGGATCGTGGTCACCGAGGCCACCGTCCACAACCAGCGCGGCGAACTCGTGCTGTCCGGACGGCACAAGTACCTGCTGCGACGTCGGTAGACGTCCGTGCAGCAGTTCGAGGAAGGCACACCATGACGCACCACAGAGCCAAGGCCGCCGCGCTCGCCTGCTGCGCCGCGCTCGCAGCCGTACTGACCGGCTGCACCAGCGACGGACCGGGCGGCGCCGCGGGCAGCGGCCCGGCCACGAACGGCACGGGGCAGCCGTCGGCGGCCACGGGCCAGGGGTCCGGAAACGGCGGAACCACGGGCCCCACGGACGGAACGACGCCAACGACGCCCACCGCATCCGCCGGCACCGGGACCGCACCGGCGTCCGCGGCCCCGCGGGGATCGCGCTGCCACAGCTCCGAGCTGCGCGCATCCATCGGACCGGACCACCCCGGAGCCGGACAGGAGAACTTCTCCGTCGTCCTGACGAACGGCTCCCGGCGCACCTGCACGGTGCACGGCTTCCCGGGGATCGCGTTCGTCGACAGCGCCGGCGACGCCGTCACACCGAACCCCGAGCGGACCGGCGGGCAGGACACGCTGGTCGTGACGCTCGCCCCCGGAAAGAGCGCCTGGGCGGCGCTGTCCTTCACCAATCCGGCTGCGACCCGGGTCACGACCGTGACACCGGCCGCCGTGCTCGTCACGCCGCCCGACGAGACGGCGTCGCTCAGAGTCCGCTGGACCGGAGGAGAAGTCTCCAACACGGGCAAGGCATCGGTCCCCCAGGTGAGTCCCCTCCGGCCCGGCGACGGCGGCTGACGGCCACCACGGCGCCGGAGAGCTGTCCGGCGCCGGGGCGGGGCCCGCACCGGCCGCACGCCATTCCCGTTCCGTCCCGCGCGTCAGGTCTACTGTGCGGGCGGCCGGAAGAGACGGCGGAGGCGCGGTGAGCGTTGCGGAGGGCGGGGAACGAGAACATGAGCGCCGTGAGCATGCCCGACGACAGCGGGGCCGTACCGGTCCTGACCGGACGGGACGCGCACCTCTGCCGGTTCCGCTGACCACCCTGGTCAGGGTCGCCGGATCAAGGTGGCGGGTGGAGGAGACATTCCAGACCGAGAAGGAGCTGGCCGGCCTGGACGAGCACCAGCTCCGCCGCTACCCCTCCTGGTCCCGCTGGGTCACCCTCGCCATGCTCGCCCATGCCTTCCTCGCCGTCGTCCGCGCCGACGAGCACACCTGTCCGGCCTCCGACGACCTCATTCCGCTGACCTGCAACGAGATCCAGCACCTGTTCGCTGGCACCCGATGGCGCCGTACGAGTATCCCCGCACGGACTGATCCGCACCACCGAGGACGGTCCAGCCGACCGGCCCGAGCCCCGGCCCGGACCACGGCCGCCCTCCACCGCCCATACCCACCTGCACGACCTGGTGCGGCCGCAATACAGCCGTCGCACCAGACCGCTCCCGCACGCCCTGCCCCCGGCGACGAGCGCGGCCGAAGAAAGGTGAAGAAAGGTACGGCGATGCTCAGCCGCCCACGCAGCCTGTCGTTCCGGCGGTCCGCTACGGGGAATCGGACACACGAGCTGAGGGTGGCGGCCACCCACTTGGCCGGTCGGGCCTCTTTCGCGCTGTCAGACTCCCAGGAGGGAACGCGCCGGTGGGGGCGTGGGTGAGGCGCCTGGGCGGTGAGACGGGGTGGGTGTGACCGAGCGCGGTACGGTCGAGCGTGCCGTTCCGGACGGGACGGAGCCGGCCACGAGGGACCATGACGTTCCGCGCGCACGCGCGGCGACGGGGGACGGGCCGGGCGGGCGACAGTACGGTGGCGGCCCCGATGGGCAGCAGCAAGGCGACGGGGCGGCGCGTGCGGTGCCGCGGCACGTGGCCTGCGTGATGGACGGCAACGGCCGCTGGGCGCAGCGGCGTTCTCTTCCCCGCACGGCGGGGCACCGGGCCGCTGAGACCACCGTCATTGACATCATCGAGGCGGCCCGGGCCTCCGGCGTGGAGTGGCTCAGCCTGTATGCCTTCTCCACCGAGAACTGGAACCGTCCTGGCACTGAGGTCGAATTCCTGATGTGTCTGGTCCGCCGGGTCGTGCGCAAGCACGCGCCATTGCTGCTGGCCCGGGGCATCCGCTGCCGTTTCCTCGGGGTCTCCGACCCGCGCATCCCCCGCGAGCTGGCCCGGGATTTCGAGGATCTGACGACGCTGACCGCAGACAACCGGGGGATGACGCTGACCGTGGCCTTTGACCACGGCGGGCGCCGGGACATCGTGGAGGCCGCCAGGTCGCTGATCCGCAGCAGGACACCCGCGGACGAGGTGACCGAGCGACTCTTCGCGGACCACCTGCCGTTCCCCGACACCCCCGATGTCGACCTGGTCATCCGCACCTCTGGCGAGCAGCGCATCTCCAACTTCATGCTTTGGCAGGTCGCCTACGCCGAGTGGGTCTTCCCCGAGGTGCTCTGGCCGGACTTCCGGGCCCCCGACTTTCTCGCCTGCTTGCACACCTACCGGCGCCGCGACCGCCGTTTCGGTGGCGTGCCGCCCCGCTCGAACGGAGACTCCTCATGACCACCACGGGAACGGCCGACGAGACGCCCCTGTTCGGCCCGGAATCACGGTTCAGTGCCTTCTTCGACGACCCGCGCTGGGCGCTGGCCATGATCCGCGCCACCGTGCTGGAGGCTGCCCACCCGCAGATCGGCGCCGCCCTCGTCGACAACTCCACCTTCGTCGCTCACCCTTGGCGCCGGCTGCGCAATACCTTCCTGAGTATGCGGCGCATGTTCGGCACCGACCCCGCGGTACGGGAACGGGAGGCCGCCCGGCTCAACAGGCTGCACGCCCGCATGAGCGGCTCCGATTCCCGCGGCCGTGCCTACGACGCGATGGACCGGGCGACCCGGGCCTGGGTGGTCGCCACTCTCTTCGAGAGCGCCGTCACCATGTGCCGGCTCAGCGGTCAGCCGCTCGACCAGGACACCATGGAGCGGATGTACGCCGAGTACCGCGCGTTCCTCGCCGCGCTCGACGGCGACGCCGCAGAACTCCCCGAGGAGCTGCACGACTTCTGGCGATACTTCGACCGGATCGTCGAGGACGAACTGGAGAACACCGAGGCGGCCCGCGTCATCCTCTACCGGCTTTTCGACCACCTGCCCGCTCCGGCGCTGCTCGACGGGGCACCGACGCTGTGGGCGGCGGGCCGGGCGGTCGCCGGTCCGTTGCTGGGCGCGATCACCGTCGCCTCGCTCCCCGAGCCGTACCGGCGCCGGGCCGGTTTGCCGGAGATGCCCGGCGCCTCCATTGTCATGCAGGGCGCCTACTGCGCCGTCGGACTCGCCCGCTTCCTACCCGAGGGCTGGATCAACGCTGAAAGCATCATCGAAGCCCTTTCCCTCTCACCCGACAGCGACGACCCCCGGGCCCGGACCGTGGCCGCCCTGGCCGCCCGCATGAAGCGGGCATCGGCGCTGCTCCGCCTCCTCACACCACTGAGCGGCGGCCCCGCCCCTGATCCGGCACCCTCAGCGGGTGCGGCAGAGAGCCGGCGTCCGGCGGAGGTGTTCTTCCGAAAGGTGCTGGACCAGACCGGCGACGGACATCTCGACTGGCCTGACCTCGCCGCCATGGCCCGTGAGCTCTCCACCCGCCTCGACCTGGACGAGCCCGAGGAGACCCGGCTCTACGACGCCTTCGCCGCCTGGTGGCGCGAGCTGCAGACCGCCCTCGACACGGACGGCGATGGCCGCGTCAGCGCCGAGGAGTACGCCGCCGCCGTCCCCTCCCTCGCCGGACCCGCACTCATCCGCGTCGCCGAGGTTCTCTTCGACGCCACCGACAAGGACGGCAGCGGAACAATCAACGCCGACGAGTACCGGACCCTTTTCCGCACCGCCTTCCACCGCGACCTCACCACCACCGACGGCACCTACAGTCAAAGCGCCTTCGTGGGCGACTTCCTCGCCTTCATGTCGGGCCGCCGCACAAACACCGCGTACGACCCCCTCCTCGCCGACGCCTAGAGCAGGTCTCTCCTCAGAAGGCACCGTCAGGATGCGAGGATCCGGAGCCGTCGACGGCGGGGGCCGCCTCGTCCGCGACTGCTGGAGGGAAGAAGAAGTCCTCGAGCGCGTCCGCAGCGAAGAGAAAAGCTACCGCAACGACCCGCACGCGATGCACACATGGAGAAGCCGCCGTGACCAGTGCCAGTCGGTTGCTCTCGAGGGTGACCGGTGACTCCGGGGCCGGGGCGTCCTCGTCGGTCGCGGTGTGGTCGGGCAGGAGGTCGGCGACGACCGTGCGGATCGCGCCGCGGCTGACGCCGTGCTCGCGCGCAAGGGCGGCGATCGAACGGCCCTCCAGTGTGGTGCGCACGGCGTCGGTCTTCGGGGCCGCCACGGCGGGGCGGCGCCCGCCCTTGCTCCACCACCGACAACGCAGGCGTGCCCAGGGCCGCCTTGGGTTTGCCCTCGTGCTCGATCGCTGCGGCGTCACGGAGACCGTTCAGGGGCGCCGCCGCCAGGAGCGGGAAGCCCAGCACGCTGCGCAGAAGGCCGGCAGCTGGTTCTCCCGCTTCCGCACCTGACCCGGGCAGGTCGTAGGCCACCCGATGCGGGAGGTGCAGACCCGGCCGCGCGGTTCCCGGCCGGCTTGGCAGTTCCTGCTGGCTGGAGTTCTAGCGCGGGGGCTCGAGGTTGCTGACGAATTCCGCCGGCGGGGGCGGGCCCCACAGCTGCGGTGGCACATCCCAGTCCTTGGGGATCCAGCAGTCGCGGATCTGGTCGATGTCGCTGAACCACTCGATCCAGCTGCCCCACGGGTCCGCCATGTAGTGGAAGTAGTTGGATCCCACGGTGTGGCGGCCCAGACCCCAGCCGCGGGACCAGCCGCGGTCGAGCATGCGCCTGGCTCCGAGAGCGATGGCGTCGAGCGAGGGCACCTCGTAACTGCCGTGGTGGAAACCGGGGTGAGTGCTGGCGATGAATCCGAAGACGTGGTGGTCGCCAGGGCCGGCGTTGAGGAAGGTCACCTTGCCAGGGATCCGGTCGCTGACCGCCAGGCCGAGTGCCTCGGTGTAGAAGCGCACCATGGGCTCCATGGCGGGGGTGAACAGCAGGCAGTGTCCGAGTCGGCGGGGCATCGCGTCTTCGGCCGTCTCCCAGCCGGGGGTGTCGAACCGGTGGTACTGAGAGCCGATGTTGGAGAGCACCGGCGGGATCTGCCGCGGGGAGGCGGGCTGTGTCTCCAGCAGCCGCACCGGGGTGCCGTCGGGATCAAGGATCCACAGACCGCTCTCCGGTGCACCGGCCGGCGGCTCGACAGGTGCCACACCGGCCCGCTCCAGCCGCTCGCGCAAGGCGTCCAGAGAGCCCGGCGCGACGCTGAAGGCGACGTAGAACAGCTGCTTGGCCGGCCCCTCGACCATGAGCACCTGCTCCTGCTCACGGCCCGGGCAGCGTGCCACCAGGCGGTTGCTCTCGGCGCTCGTCTCAAGCCCGAACGAGCGCAGGAACTCATCGGCGACATCGAGCCCCGGAACAGCGAGTGCGTAATGGTGCAGCCCGGTGATCATTCGTATCTCCTCTTACTGTGGTGCAAGGGCTCCAAGATCACGGCAGTGGGGATGTACCGGATGCCTGGCGGTCCTCGCGCAGGATGCTTTGAAGGGCGAGCGGGAACCGACAGTCGCCCGGCAGTAATGTCCGCGACGGGATACACGCGGGATGTGAGGTATTCCGGCGTCTGTCTCGTGTAAGAGGCGCTGCCAGTTAGCAGTGATCGCTCGGCGGCTCGTCTGAGCTTGACCGGCGTCAGCGGGGCGGCGGCCCGTCAGGGGGATCGTGTTCGAGGGACCGCTCACCCGGACACGGATGGATTGCGGCCGGCCACCGACCCCGGTTTCCGCGAGGAGACGGTCGCAGCCTGCCGGGGCGGCGGCTGGAGGGACCGCTACCGCCCGCGAGGACCCCTGGCCTGGTGGGAGACGCGGCTGGTGCCGACGGCCTGATCATCAGAAGAATCCGCCGTCCACGGGCAGGGTGCGGCCGGTCATGTAGGCGGCGTCGTCGCTGGCGAGGAAGGCATAACCTGCTGCGACTTCCTCGGGCTGCGCCAGACGTCCGAGCGCACCGTGCACCGACAGCCACTGCTCCAGCGACATCGTGTCCCGGAGCTGGGGGTGCTGGTAACTGGCTCCGTGCTCTGTGGCCATGTCGGTGGCCGTGCCGCCGGGGGCGATGGCGTTGATCGTGATGCCGCGCTGGCCGAGTTCGGCGGAGAGGTTGAGCACCATCGCTTCCACGGCGGCCTTGGATGCGGCGTACAGGGTGTGGCCGAAGACCGCACGGGTGGCGCTGACCGAGGAGGTGAGCACGATCTTCCCACCGATGCCCATGTGAGCGGCTGCCTGCTGGGCCGCGAACAGCTGGCCGCGGGTGTTGATGGCGAAGACGTGGTCGAAGTCGGCTGGAGTTATGTGTTCCAGGGCGTCGAAGTGTTCGACGCCCGCGCACGAGGCCAGAACGTCGAGCCGGCCGAACAGATCCATGGCCTGCTCGAACAGGTCCCTGGTCTGGCCGGGGTCGGCGACGTCGGCGCGCAGCGCGACGGCGCGGCCGCCATCGGCGCTGAGCGTGGAGACGAGGTCCTGCGCTGCCTGCTCATTGCCTCGGTAACCGATCACGACAGCGGCGCCTTCTGCTGCCAGGCGCGTCGCGACCGCCGCTCCGATGCCTCGGCTGCCGCCGGTGACGACGGCGACTTTTTCTGTGAAGCGCGAACAGTGCACTGCAGTCATGGGATGCGTTCCTTCCTCTTGGTGAAGTGGGGCTTGCCGGGCGCCAGACATGCGTCCGGTGCAATCCGCACCGCGCGGGCGCCGCGGCCCAGGGAGACTCGTCGAGGCTAACACTAACCGCAGGAAATCCTTCACTTATGTGGGTGACGTAGTCTCGGCCTGCAGGTAACGACGACAGCAGAGGTGTACCCGGTGACCGCCAGCCCGGCCGAGGGACGCGCAAGTGCGCGGTTGCGTACCGATGCAGCGCGCAATCGCGCCCAGATCCTGAGTGCCGCCCGCAGCGCCTTCCTCGAAGCGGGCACAGCCGTCCCGCTGGAGGAGATCGCCCGTCGTGCGGGCGTGAACATCGCCACGCTCTATCGGCGCTTCGCCGGCCGGGAGGCGCTGATCGCCCAGGTCGTCATCGAGGGATTCGGCATCGTTTTGGACGCAGCCCGTGCAGCGGTGCCGCAGGCGCGGACGGACCCGCCTGCAGCCGTGGAGGCGTTCTTGCGGGCGATGATCGACAGCCGCGATCTGCTGGTCCTCCCCTTGATCGGCGGACCGCAGACCGACGCCCCTGAGGCTCGTGAGCTGCAACGAGAGATCGCCACCGCCTTGGAAGAGATCCTTGCCGAGGGACGCCGGCACAACGTGATCCGTGCAGACGTCACGGCAGTGGATCTGATCACCACCGCTGCGCTGCTGTGCCGTCCTCTGCCCCACCTCCCGCCCGAGCAGGCAGCTGCACTGACGGCACGGCACGTCGGCGTCTTCCTCGACGGCCTGCGACCCGGCCAGTCCCGGATCCTGCCGCCGGCCCCCAGTCCGGAAGAGATGGCCGAACATCTCCACGGCAGTCGCGGCGAGACCGCCCGGGGGCAGGCAGACACGGCCTGACGGGGTGCCGGCACGGCCCCGATCTTGCCGAGTCAACGGATGACTTGCCGGGCACCGCGGGTGCGCACGTCAGCGCCGCCCTGGGGTTGGAGTGCAAGTTGCGCCACTTCTTCGTCGCGCCCAGCTGTGGTCGCCGATCAGGATGGTCGAGTCATCCTGGACGGAGAAGCCCACCGGGTTGACCTGGGGCTGCCCGGAGGGGTCGACCGCGGGGCCAGGCGCCCCAGACGCTGGCCGGCGGGGTAGCTGCGCCCCTGCTCGCTGAAGCCGGTCATGGAGTCACCTACCCTCCGCCGCCCGGGCTCCGCACCCGGGCTCCGGCCAGGGTGAGCCACGTCAGCCGGGGGTGCGGTGCGTGCGGTCAGGCGGGCAGGACGGAGTAGTCGGTGTAGCCGCGGTCCTCACCGCCGTAGAAGGTGGCCTGATCGGGGTTGTTGAAGGGGCCGCCCAGCTGCAGGCGGCGGGGCAGGTCGGGGTTGGCCAGGAACAGCATGCCGAAGGCGATCAGGTCCGCAGTGCCGTCCTCGATGAGGGTGAGCGCGTCAGGACCTGTCGGGTCGGGGTGGGTGAAGGGGTTGAGGACGAACGTGGTGGGCCACGCCTTGCGCAGACGAAGGGTGAGGCCGCGGTCCGGGCCCTCCATCAGGTGCAGATAGCCCAGGCCCAGGGGGGCGAGCTTGTCCACCAGCGCACCATAGGTGACGTCCGGGTCCTGCTCGACGATGTCGTTGTAGGGATTGCCGGGAGACAGACGGATACCGGTGCGGTGGGCACCGATCGCGTCCGCCACCGCCCGGGTCACCTCGACGGCGAAGCGGATACGTCCCTCGACGGTGCCTCCCCACACGTCGGTGCGCTGATTGGAATTGGGGGCGAGGAACTGGTGGACGAGGTAACCGTTCGCACCGTGGATCTCCACACCGTCGAAGCCGGCGGCGACCGCGTTGCGGGCGGCGGCGGCGAAGTCGTCGATGGTCTGCCAGATCTCCGGCTCGGTGAGCTCCCTGGGAGTCACCATGTCCTGCGGTCCTTGGTGGGTGAAGACCCGGCCCTCGGCTGCGATGGGGGACGGGGCGACCGGGACCATCCCGTCGGGCAGGAGGCTGGGGTGCCCGATGCGTCCGGTGTGCATCAACTGGGCGAAGATCACGCCCCCTTCACGGTGGACCGCGTCGGTCACCTTCCGCCACCCGGCGATCTGCTCGGGCGAGTGCAGGCCCGGAGTGTCGGGATAGCCCTGGCCGACCACCGACGGCTGAGTTCCCTCCGTGACGATCAGCCCGGCACTCGCCCGCTGGGCGTAGTACTCGGCCATCGATGCGGTAGGGACAGCACCGGCACCGTAGGCACGGCTGCGGGTCATCGGGGCCATCACGATGCGGTTGGCCAGGCGCTTGCCGCCCAGCAGAAACGGTTCGAAAGCGGTGCTCATGATCGGACTCCTTTGGCGAGAAACAGGGTCGGACGGGACTGGTCCTGACCACCCGACTCCTGTGCGGCTACACGCCGCTCGACGACTTACCTGTCCGAACAAGTAAATACACACCCATCACCCCCCGGGAAGAGTGACTCGCGCCACATGGGGTACGAAAGCCCTGCTAATCCTGCTGGACTACCGCTGCCCGGTTCACACGGGAAGAGGTATGCTGATAACTGTTCAGACAGCTATCCGTTCCTCGGGAGACCCAGCGTGGTGAGACGTGAACCGTCGGGCGAAAACGCCCAGGCAGAGCCGGACGCGGGCGTCGCAACGGTTCCCCTTCCCTCCGCCGCCCGCACCGGCCAGGTCAGCCACGCGATCTTCCGCGTAGCACGCCTGCACCGCATGCTCGCCGGCCAGCTCCTGCGCCGCGTCGGCCTGCACCCCGGGCAAGAACTGGTGATGATGCACCTGTGGGAACAGGGGCCCCAACGCCAGACCGATCTCGTGCGCCTGCTGGACTCCGACGCCGCCACCATGACCCGCACCATCCGGCGCCTGGAGCACGCAGGCTTCGTCCGTCGCCGCCCCTGTCCCACCGACAAGCGCGCCGCCCTCATCGAGGTCACGCCCGCCGGCCACGCCCTGCAAGCCGTAGTCGAAAGCATCTGGGCCGAACTGGAACAGCACACCACCGCCGGACTGGCACTCGAGGAGCGGGAGACCGTGCTGCGCATGCTTGGCCAGCTCGAGGAAAACCTCACCCGCACGCCGCCGCCTCAGACCGAGTCCGACGCATCCCTGTAACGCGCTGAGGGCGGCTCCCAACGGGAGAACGGTGTAGGTGCGGGGCCGGGAACGCCGGGGTGGATCCGCTTCACCGTCGGGATCGCTTCGGCCGCTGCCGACAACTGCTCACTCCAGTCACCTTCGGCCTCCCGGACATCCTGCCGAGCCAGCAGAAACCATCAGCGCCGGTCGGACCGCCTCTTGCCCTCACACCTGCCAGTGATGCCTGTGCAGGTAGCCCTCCAGCGACAGCATTCCCGGACGAATCGTGCGCAGCTGTGCCAGGTCGGCCTCGTAACCGGTCGTCTCGAACCAGCGGTTCATCACATACATCTCCTCCCCCTGCTGTTCGAGGAAGTCGTCCCAGGGAATGTGACGCACCTCCACCGGACGCTGAAGGACCCGGGCGAAGACCTCGGCACACTCCGCCATCGACAGCTCGTCCCCCGCCAGGTCCACAGACCGTCCCACCCACCGGTCGGGCTGGCTCATGGCCAGCAGGGTGAACGCGCCGATGTCCTCGACACTGACCTGCTGCACCGGCCGCTCAAACGACAGCGGTGTTTCCAGGGAGCCGTTGATGATCTCCTGTCGGCGGCCCTCCCAGTTCTCCATCAAGAACACCGGCCGCAGCACGGTGAAGGGAATCGAGCTCTGCGCGAGGTGCTGCTCGATCTCGTACTTGCTGTTGAAATGCGCGATACCGGTGTTCCTATGGGCGCTGCCCACCGAACTGAACACGAAGTGCTCCACGCCGGCCTCTGCCGCAAGGTCCACCATCAGCCTGCCCTGGGCCACCTCTCCCTCGTAGCCGGCCCCGAAGTACTGCGTCACGCAGAACACCGCATCCACGCCGGCCAAGGCCGCACGCAGAGAGGCGGCGTCCTTCAGATCCCCGGCCACCACCTGCGCACCCTGATCTGCCAGCGCACGAGCGGCCGGCTTGCCCGGATCACGAGTCAACGCATGCACCGGCCAGCCCGCCTGAAGCAGATGCCGGGACACCGCTCCCCCCTGCTGGCCCGTGGCTCCGAGCACCAGTACCGCGTGGCGCCGCTCGCCCGCTTCGGAAGTCATTGGTACCCACCTCTCAACACGCCACCAGCGCGATCAGTCACTTCCCCACTACGACCCTGCGACAAGCAGTCACGGCCCATCGGTACCACCGGCGGCCGGTCACCCAAACCGCGGCCCAGTACGGCCGGTGGCTGGCCGGACGTCCAGTGCCCGTGGCGCGGGTCGCTCCAGTCCCGGCCTCAGGAGCCCTGGGCCTCCTTCAGCGGGCCGTGGTCACGGTGACGGGCATGTTCGGGCAATGACTGAGGACGTCCGTGAGCGCCGCCTGCTCCACGGTGTCGACACTCAATCCCCAACGGGTCTTGTCGGCCACCCAGTCGGTGACGTACTGGCAGCGGTAGCCGAGGGCCGACGGCAACCACGTGCTCGGGTCCTGGTCGGCCTTGGACCGGTTCGAGGCGGCCGACACCGCGATCAGCGCGCGGTCGTCACCGAGGTCGTTGGCGTAGGCCTCGCGTTCCTTCGCCGTCCAGGCGGAGGCGCCGGAGTCCCAGGCCTCGGCGAGCGGGACCAGGTGTTATCCGCACCCTGTTTGCGACTATGACAATGACCCCCCAGCGCTGAAAGACCACAGGCCCGAACCAGCACTACTGACTCTCACTACCACCGACACCAAACCGAGAGATCGCACCTTGATTCCTCACGCCTCGTCAAAGGCCTCGAGCAGGCGCTCGTACGCCAGCTTCGGCCGCAGGGCCGCGTCCCACGGCAGGGAATCGGCCGTGCGCGGCGGATAGGTCTTGGTGTCGGCGGTGGAACCGTACCGGTCGGTGAATCCCCATGTGGAGAACGATGTGCAGTTCGGCTCCTCCAGGCAGGCCCGCAGCTTGCCCGCCATCTCATCAGCCTGGGTCTGCCGCCCGTCCTCCTCGTCCTCACCTATGGGGACATCCATCTCCGACACCCGCGCCTGAACGCCGAGCTCCGCCAGATCCCGCACATGGCTGCGGAAGGTCTCCGGGTCGATGCGGTCGCCGGGTGCGTACTCATGATTCTGGAAACCCACGCCGTCGATCGGTACGCCGCGTTCCTTGAGCCGCTTGACCAGATCGTAAAGGGCGTCCCACCGCTCGCCTTCCTCCTCGACCCCGTACTCGTTGAGGAACAGCCGTGCCTTCGGATCGGCCCGGTGGGCGGCCCTGAACGCCTCGTCGATGTACTCCTCGCCCATGGCCTCGAACCACGGGCTCTGCTCGGAGCGCAGACCGAGATCCCCGTTGGTGTAGCTCTTCTCGTCGTCGGACATGGGCTCGTTGACCACATCCCATTCCGCGACCTTTCCCTTGAAGTGCCCGGCGACCATGGCGATGTGCCGGAGCATGGTTCGGCGCACCCCCTCGGGGTCGTCGTTCTCCCGCATCCAGTTGGGCAGAGCCTCGTGCCAGACGAGGGTGTGCGCGTGCACCTTCATGTCGTTTGCGCGGGCGAAGCGTACGAGTAGGTCCGCGTCGCGGAAGTCGTAGACGCCCCGGCGTGGGTGGAGGAACTGTGGCTTGAACGCGTTCTCCGGAGTGAGCAGGGAGAACTGGCTCCCCGCGAGCGCCCGGTAGCGTGAGTCGGTGAGCAGCGGGTTCTCGGCTAGGGCGGCGCCGACGTCGAACGGCCGCCCCACGTCTGCGGCACGCGCACGCAGCGAGTCGTCGGACTGCTCCTGGCGTAGCTGCGGCGCCTTGATCACGCGGAGCGAGTCACCGCTCTCTGCCCGCGCGATCAGCTGCGTCAGACGCCACCCCTCGCGGCGCTCGTCTTCGCCCGCGTCCGCCTCCAGACCGAACCAGACAGTGCCCTCGGCGAACACCCCCGGGTCCTGCACGGTTCCCAGCCGCCGCCCGTCGGCTTTCACGCGGAAGGTGTCACCGATGCTCGACACGGCGAGCGTCACCGTCCCGGAGCAGCCGCAGTCGAATTCCTTGGAGGTGGCCGGCTCATCGCCCTCGCCGTCCCATATCTGTACCTTCACTTGTCCGTCAGCGGTCACGCCGACGCGGAGTGAGGGCCGCTCCTGCCGCCACTCGTCGTAGATGACCGGTACCCGTCCGTACAGCCGCAGCCATGAGTCGCCGTCACCGTCACCCACACCGGACATGCGCGCGGTGACGGTGAAGTCGCCATCGGACCTAAGATGCGGGCCGGCCAGGTTCAGCGGGGGGTTGGGCCGGCCGCCGGAGGAGTCCTGCTCCACGATGTGCCGATCCAATGCGCTGACCCGCAGGATGTCGTTCCGCGCGGTGGTGCCCGGCATGTGCGTCCAGTCGTGGTTCCGCAGCAGGTCTTCGTCGTTTCCGCCGGCCGCGCCTTCGCTCTGCCCCGTACACCCGGCCGCCACCGCCATGACGAGCACCACGGCGGTCAGTCGCTGCCACGTCCCCCCACCAAGGTCCACGGCCCCTCCCACTCTCTTGTTCGAGACGGGGTCAACGTCTCGAAACCGGGCCACAGTTCATCACACATGAGGTACGGCGGCCTTGTGTGGCACGTCCCAGCTCGCGTGGCGGAGCGGGCCCGGATCGTTGCGGCCTGCACGGAAGGCGCATCAAACACGCGTGTGCCAGCGGACTTCAGGGTATTCACGGAGACGGTACGCAAGTAGCGCTCACGGTTCGCTGACCGGCGGATGGTGGGACTGGCGGACGAGCCGCGGCCGGGCCGCCACAAGTCAGAACTGGTACTCAGCGAGGCTGAGTGTACGGAGTTGACGCGCTGGTCGTGACGTTCGAATACGCGGGATCGTCCGGGCGGTCATGCGACTTGCTCCGGTGCTGGGCGGGGCGGGGCACGGACTGGAGGCGCCGGGCGGGGGCCTCGATGAGCTGGCCAGCTGCCTGGTCGAGCCAGGAACGGAGCGCGGGGATGTCGCCGAGTCCGGCGGCGGCGAGTACTTGGCACGCCTCGTCGGTGGTGGCGATGCCGGGCAGGATCGTGGGCTGTCCGGGCGCCGGGCGGGCCCCGGTGGCGGCGCCAGGTCCCGCAGGGACCAGACGGCACGGCCGTCCTCGTCCCCCTCGCCGAAGCCTGGGACTCCGGGGCCTCCACCTGGACGCCTGCGGAGCGCGAGGCCTACGCCACGACCTCGACGATCCCCGCGACCTGGTCGCCGTCTCGGCCGCCTCCAACCGGTCCAAGGCCGACCGGGACTCCTCCCCGTGGCTGCCCCCGGCCGCCGGCTACCGCTGCACCTACGTCACCGACTGGATCGCCGGCAGAACCCGCTGTGGCCGGACCATCGATACCCCTGAACAGACCGCACTGGCCGAGGTCCTCGAACAGTGCCCCGTCACCCCGATCACCGTCACTCTCGCCCGGTAGAAACCCAGCGGCCTCCCGGTGGCCGGGTGACTACGCAGCTGGCCGCTGCAACGCGTGGAGGCGGCCGGGGCAAGTCGGCCACGGCCCTCAGCATCGCCCCGGACGCGAACAGCCGGGCGACGGGACCACGGGGACGCGTCCCGGCGACGGCGCAGGCACGGCGGCGGACCGGGGACGTGACCGCGCCGCCGTCGGCAAGGGCCATCGCGGTGGAGGGTCAGCGGGGGCCGCGTTCCTGGATCTGGTTGGTCAGCCGCTGGTCGGGGCGGTGGGGACTCGCCGCAGATCTCTTCGGCTTTGAAACGTTCTACGGCTTCGCGCAGGGTGGCGGCCTGCGGTGGCCCGCGGCCAATTCAGCCGGGCGCGGTGGTGGGCGTGGACGATGTGGAAATCCGTGTCGAGGGCCTGACGCATCCAGTGGGCGACGAGCGGGCGCCGTCAGGCGTGGCGGTCAGGCGCTGTGGAGTACTTGTGGAGCAGGGGGTGTGGTTATGAGACCGGTCGGTTTGCGAATGCGGCGGGCGACGGCCAGAAGCGTGGTGACCCGGGCAGGGGCGGTGCCGGTGATGGTGGCGATGCGGTCGATGCTCAGGCGTAGGTCGTCGTAGAGGAGCGCGGTGTCTTCGGCCGGGGTGGGAGTGCGGCCGGCGCGGCGGGCGACGGCGCGGGTGTGCTCCTGCCAGACCCAGGCGGAGGGACATTGTCCGGTCATGATCCAGGTCCAGTTGCTGGCGGTCCCCGCCCGACCCGGACCGCCCGGACCGCCCGGACCGCCCAGCGCAGGGATGCCGTCGGAGGCCCCGTTGCTGTCGGTGCACGCCGCCGTGGTGTTCCTGGCGGCCGTCATCATCGGTCTCGTCATGGGCGGCCTCATGTTCCTCCACGACAAGTCCGTGCCCGCAGCCGTCGCGACGGGCCTGGTGGCCGCTGGAGGCAGCGTTCCCGTGCTGCACAAGCTGATCGGCTGACCGGCGGCGGGGCCGGGTGCACCTGCTGCGCTCGGCCCCACCGCATCTCTCGGGCGTCAGGCGGCGTGGAACTCGTGGGCGTGGTCACCGCGCCACTCCACCCACTACGGATCGTCCAAGATGGCCTCGGGTTCGGCGACGCCGGCGCCCTCGAGGGCGTCCTACGCGTGGCCTTCCAGCGCGCTCGGTCAACTCCTCCTTCCCGCCCTTGGTCGGGGGCCACGGCACGCCCCGGGTGGCGAGCTGGTCACGCTTCCAGCCGCCGGCGGCTGTGCGAGCGGCTTCGATCTCTTCGGGCGAGGGCAGTCCGCCCGGGGCGGCCGCTCAGTTACCGGGTGCGTCGGGACGGGGTGCTGAAACGCTCCGCAGGGACTCGCTGCCCGCCGATCCCTCGTCGCCGCCCCAAGGCCGCTGCCGAGCCGCCGTGTCGCCTCGTCGGCGGGCGAGGTACCAGCGTCGGCCGGTGGCGAAGGCGCGCCGTGCTCCGCGTACGGCGGTGATCTGGGTGGCGAGGTGGAGTTGGTGGTGCCAGGGGCTCTGACCGGCATGGCGTACCGACATGGCGTGCGCAAAGGCAACCGCATCGCGGTCGAGGTACTGGTCCACGTGCTCGAACCACGCCATGCTCGTACGGGCTGCTGCCTGCACCGGATGGAGTTCCGCACGGCGATGGAGGTCGTACTCCCGCAGCGCGCCCTGGACGTCCGGGTATTCGCGCAGGCTGTGGGCGAGGACGACTGCGTCGATGATCGCCAGTCTGGTGCCTGACCCCAGCGTGAAGTGGGTGGTGTGGGCGGCGTCGCCGAGCAGCACCGTCGTGCCGTGGTACCAGCTGTCGTTCGTCACGTGCGCGAAGCGATGCCAATGCGCCGGTGCGCCCCGTGATCGGCTGAGCAGGCGGTGACCATCGAGCGCGCGTTGGAAGATGCCCTCCAGCAGCTGCACTCCTTCATCGTCGCCGAGCAGGTCGAGTCCGAGAGCTTTCCAGGTTTGCGGTGAGCATTCGACGATGCAGGTGCTGATGCCCGCGACCGAGGGATAGGCATGAAGCCAGACCCATCCGGCGGGTGTCCGGTTGAAGCTGAACACGAAGCTGCGAAACGGCTGTTCTGTGCCGAGCCAGATGTAGGGATTGAGACCGACCTCGACGTGCGTGCCGAACTCCATGTGATGACCACGGATCCGGCTGTTCGCACCGTCGGCGGCAACGACAAGGTCCGCTGGGGGAAGCGCCGAGGGCTCCGCAACGTGATGGCCGTACTGGACATCGACACCGAGCTGTGTGGCACGGCGCGCCAGGATGTCGAGCAGGGCCGATCGGCCGATGCTGTAGCCGTAACCTCCGAAGTAGGCTGTCTGTTCGCCGTTGATGCCGTGCACGCGTACTTCCTGGTCCTGCCACAGCACCGACCTGGCAGCGATCTCTCGCGCACTTTCGGGATCGTTGCGGTAGAGGACGTCGAGCAGGTCGTCCCAGTACACGACGCCCCAGCCGTAGGTGGCCGCCGACGGATCGCGCTCCAACACGGTGACCTCGTGTCCGGCATCGCGCAGCTTGGCCGAGATCGCGAAGTACAACCCTGCGGGCCCCGCACCGACGCACACGACTCTCACCGCTGTTCACCGCCCCGACTATCGGCCGGAGGGACGCCGGCCACCTAAGTAGGGTCCGGATGCCCGAGAAACCCGGGCATCCGGAGAAAGAACTCGCACACACTTCTGCTGTTGATCGGTGTCTCGGTGTGCTGGAGCTCAGTAGTTACGGTCACCGTTACCGTGATCGCCGTTACCGTGATCACCGTTACCGCGGCCGTGATCGCCATGATCGCCGTGATCGCCGTGATCGCCGTGATCGCCGTGGTCGCCGTGGTCGCCGTGGTCGCCGTGGTCGCCGTGGTCGCCGTGGTCGCCGTGGTCGCCGTTGTCACCCCAGCCCCAGCCCCAGCCGTCACCGGAGTGGCGGCTGTCTCCCCAGCCCCAGCCCCAGCCCCAGCCCCAGCCGCCGTCGTGGGAGGAGACGGAGGCAACGGAGGACGATGGGGCGGAGGCGGCTGCACTGACGGCGCCGGCACCGGCCGCGACGGCGAGGATGGGCGCCGTGCAGATCACTACGGCCATGCGCCGCATCCTGGTCCTGTTTGCACGCACGATGATGCCCCCTTCTGGGGGTGGAGAAAAAGATCTCTGGCGTCGACGGACGGCGCCCAGAGGCACCAGCTTCTGCGGTCAGATCTAGTGCACGATGATCCGTGGTCCCCCCGGCGGGAATGGCCGTCACAGCGCTTTCCCCTGGGGCTTGCGGATCTTACTATTGAGTACAAGAGCGCTCTAAACGGTACGAAACGCCCCGTACCGCCAAAAATAGGGCCGCTTCTCGGGCAAAGTCAACGGGTTTGCGCCAGTGGCTCACAAGGGAGGCTCACGGTGGTAACTCCCAGGAAGCACAACGGCGGGCAAGACCCTTCCGTGCCCGAGCACGCCGACCAGCGCAGCTGCACCGCCCCTCGCTCCAGGCGGCGGCGCAGGGAATCTCACGAGGCCGTGGTTCGTGCCGCGAAAGACCTGCTGAGCGAGGTCGGATATCAGCGGCTTTCTTTCGAAGGTGTCGCACGGCGGGCCGGAGTCAGCAAAGCGACGATCTATCGGTGGTGGCCGAACAAGGCAGCCCTCGTGATCGAGGCCCTCAGCGGTGAGGTCCCACTTCCCCCGATCCATGCAACCGGCGATCTGGAAGCCGACCTGCGCACCGCCGTCCGGCTCACCATCGATCTCGTCTCCGCGATGCCCACCTGTCTGATCCTTCCGGCGCTTCTCGCCGATGTGATCGAGGACCCCACGGGTACCGGATCCTTCGCCGACCTCATCGAACCGCGCCGCGCGTCGGTCGTGGAACTGTTGGAGCGGGCACGCCTCGAAGGCCGCCTACCGCTGGACACCGACACGTCGCTGATGGTCGACATCTATTCCGGAACTATCGTCTACCTGGCCGCCGTGAGCCGCGAATCGCCCGGCGAGGAAGTGACAGATCAGATCGTCAGCCTCCTGCTGCACGGCAGACTCCCAGCCCACAAGCCCTCTCATGACGAGCAGCCCGGCCGGGACGGCCTGCCCGAGGCCAGTGTCGCGTCGGCGCCCGCAGTTCGGAAGCGAGCCCCGTAGGACCTACGGAAAGGCGCCCCTCTTGTTGCCGCTCCTGGGTCGCGACGGGACACGGTCGGGGACTATCGGGCATGGCTGTCGGTCTACGCACCATCCGGTGTGCTCGATGCGCGCCATCGGAGTGCTGTCATGTGCCCGAGGGTTCCAGCAGGCGTGGCAGGGATTGGTCAGGCCGGCCCGGGGCCAGCCGGATGACGCCGTCTGCGCCGTGTCACAGTGCCGGCGGCGAGGTCGTACGGCCCGGTTCAGGCGCCCGCGGCGGTGACGACGGCGTCCGTGGCGAAGCCCAGGAGGAGGCCGAGGAGGATGCACCAGGTGGTGAGCGTCTTCAGGCCGGTCTTGCGGGCTACGGCCAACAGTTCGATGACCACGTAGAGGATCGATCCGGCGGCGAGGCCGAGGAAGGCGATCGACAGGGTGTCGTTGACCAGGTGCTGGCCGAGGAGGGTGCCGAGGAAGGTGGGTCCGCCGCCGATGAGGCCGAGCCACAGCAGAGTGGGCCAGGAGGGGCGCTCGCCTTCCGCGGCCAGCGGGGCGACGATGCCGAAGCCCTCGGTGGCATTATGCAGGCCGAAGCCGATGATGAGCAGGAGGGCGAGAGAGATCTCGCCCTGGGCAGCGGAGTTGCCGATGGCCAGGCCCTCGGCGAAGTTGTGCAGGCCGATACCGGTGGCGATCATCAGGGCGAGCGAGCCGGCCTGGCTCCGGGTGCGGGGCGCCAGCTCGGCGGAGACGGCAGCGCCGGGGCCGGCGGGCCGGGCTGCGGCCTCGCGGCGGCGGGCGATCCAACCGTCGTAGTGCACGAGACCGGCGAGTCCGATGGTCAGGCCCGCGGCCAGGGTGGCACCCCCGGAGGCGACGGTCCCCCACTCGTGCTTGCCCAGCGCCTCGTCGACCGGCTCCCAGGCATGGGCCAGCACATCCCAGACGAGGAAGATCAGGATGCCGATGGCCACGGCGTTCAGGCCCGCCCGGAGCCGGGGCGTGGGCGTGCGGAGACGGCCGAGGGGGAGGCCGAGGTAGATGGTGAAGCCTGCGATGGCTCCGAGCAGGGCGATATTGCCGCTGGACATGGGGTCTCCGCTCTGGGGGTGCACGGGAAGCGCACAGAATGTAAGGCAGGCAAGCCTTGCCTAACAAGGCACGGAGTCCGGCTTGAGTGAACTTGGGGAAGTCATTACGCGTGCCGTGCTGTCGACGCAATCCCGGGCAAGGGGTATCTCGGTATGAGCTCTTAAGAGGCTCTCGACGTCGAGGGGCGGCACCGAAAGCGCGGTCAGCCAACCCCCTTCACCTCATGTACCGCCCTCGGGGTGCCCTCTCCCCCGTGCGCTGTGACCGCTGAGCGTTGGGTCAGCCGCTGGCGGGTATCGGGCCGGCCGGGGCAGAGAGTGTCTGGTGAGCGTGGGGGCAGGGCGCGGCAGAAGTGGTTGTGGGAATGCGCATCCGGCGCAGGAGATCACGGGTGGTGCGCTTGCGCAGCGTGCTGCGCCAGGTCAGTCCCGGGTGGCGGGACCGTAGGTGTGACAGCGCACGGGTGCCCAGGCCGGTGCTGTGGAAGCGCTCGTCGATGACGACGGCGGTGATGACGCCCTGCGCGCAGTCAGTGCAGATCCGGTACCGGACCTGGCCGACGACCTGGCGGGTGTGCACGAGTAGCAGGCATTCGTCGCCCGGGCCGGGGTCGTCCGGGATGTGCGTGGACAGGAAATCGACTGCCCGGTAGGCGAGGACGCGGCGACGAAGGCGGCCGGTGCGCCGGCCTCGGCGTGAGTGCTTGGCGTCGTTGTGACCGGGCGGCGATGTCTCGGCTGTGGAGGCCTGGCCGATGAGACTGCCGCTGGTGGGACGCGCATGTCGTCCGTGCATGACGTCTCGTGTGCCCCAACAGCCGACGGATACCCGTTCCAGCGCGCCGGGCACCCGCCCGGGGGCATCCTCTCGTCCCGGGACGGCCTCCCGTCACCTGTTCGGCAGACGGTGCGGACGTGATCTCCCGGCGGATACCAGGTCTCAAACGGATCCGCCGGGATGTCGCCAGGCACGGGGAGCATGGCCTGGGAGTCCAGGCCACACAAGGTGTGCAGCCCTGGCTGACCACTAGGCCGTTTCGTTTGGATCACCGAGCGGACCAGAGGAAGATGCCCGCGACGTGCAGTCCAGCCAGGTAGATGGTGGCGGTCTTCTCGTAGCGG